>JBASWX010000495.1:0-3645 GCA_049276695.1 Planctomycetota bacterium | reverse complement strand
GGCGTTCGCAGGCGCGGCGCAGCTTGGTCACCAGCACGTCGACGACGGCTTCCTGGTAGGAGGCAGCGAGGTCGGCGAGTTCCTGGCCGGCGGGCGGCGCCGCGCGCGGCGGCGAACCCTGCGGCCGCAGCGTGTAGAGCAGCGCGGTCTTCAGGCCGGAGAACGAAAAGTCGAGCGAGTCGGGGGCTAGCAGCGTGCGCGGCAGGTCGAACGCGGCGCGGTTGCCGGTCGCCGCCGCTTTCTCGATCGAGGGCCCGCCGGGGTACGGGAGGCCGAGCAAGGACGCGCCCTTGTCGAGCGCTTCGCCGGCAGCGTCGTCGCGCGTGGTGCCGAGCCGCGTCGTCTCGCCGGGGGCAGTGAGCAGCCACAGCGCGGTGTGACCACCGGAAGCGACCAGCGACAGCGCGGGCAGCGGCATCGCCGGATCGGCGAGCAGGCCGGTGTGCACGTGCGCCTGCACGTGGTCGACGCCGAGCAGCGGCAAGTGGAAGCGCCACGCCAGCGCCTTCGCCGCGGCGAGTCCGACCAGCAGGCACCCGATCATGCCGGGCCGGTGCGTGACCGCGATCGCCGTGAGCTGCTGCGGCGTCACGTTCGCGTCGGCGAGCGCCTGCTCGACGATCGGCAGGATACGTTCGGTGTGCGAACGGCTGGCGACCTCCGGCACGACCCCGCGCCAGCGCGCGTGCAGGGCGACCTGCGAGTGCACGACGTTGCTGCGCACGACGTGGCCGTCCTCGACCACCGCGGCGGCGGTCTCGTCGCACGAGGTCTCGATGCCGAGGATGACCGGAACCATGCGGGCCAGCATGCCACGAGGCAGGCGCGGTTGCGCCACGATCTGCGGTGGCGAACGGTGGCAGCCGCGGGTACTGGTGGCTGCGTGACCGGGCAGCCGGCAATCCACACCGAGGCGCGCGGCTCGCGCATGCTGCGGCTGCTCGCCACGGCGTTGCCGCATGTGCTGCCGCGACTGCGCGAGCCGGCTGCCTGGGCTGGCTGGTGGCTGTTCGAGCGCGACGGCGGCAGCCGGTATCTGCGAGTGGTCTGTCGCGACGAGTTGCGGATCGGGGCGACCACTCTGGTGGTGGCGATCCACCTGTTCGAGCAGGCTGGGCACCGGGGCCGCATGCACAACCACCGCTGGCCGCTCGCGGTGCTGCCGTTCGCCAGCGAGAACGACGACGTCCAGCAGCTCTATGCGATGCCGTGGGAACGCCGCGACGGCGGGCGAACGATCCAGGCCGGAGAGTTCGTCGTCGTGGCGGGTGGGCGCTGGGCGATCGAGGACTGCAGCGGCGTGTTCCACGCCGTGCACAGCCGCATTCCGCACGGCTCCCTCAACGTGACCGACATCAGCAACAGCCCCGGCCGCGAGGACCGCCTCGCCAACGAACCTGCTGCTGAGGTGGACATCGTTCGCGCCGTCGGGATCGCGGCGGTCCGGGTGCCGGCGCTGAGCTGAGGCTCAGTCGACCGCGCCAGGCTCGCCGCCGCCGCAGCGGCGCGGATCCCAGCGAATGGGCGGGCGAGGATCCTCGGGAACACGCCCGCCCCCGTCTGCGGGCGGCTTCGGAGCTCGCTTCCTCATCGCGATCGTTGCGACGGCAAGCAGTGCCAGGACACCGGCGATTGCCACGATCCACGTCATCATGCCGGGAGGCTACCACCAGGACGGCAGCGGACCGGTCACTTGTCCTTGCTGGGGCCGCCATCGCCCGCCAGGTCGTGGGCTCGCTCCTGCAGCGTCTTGATCGCGGCCGCGAGCTGCGCGTCGGCATCGGGCTTGGGTGGCGCGTTGACCTTGACGCCGTAGCGCGCGGCGACCGCGGCGAACGTCTCGCGGCTGGCCGCCGGGACTTCGCTGGCGCGCAGCGTTGCGGCCACCGCGACCGCCAGCAGTTCCGGCAGGGCAACTGCGACGTCGGGCGGGATGCCGCCGGCGTCGGCGGTGGTCGGGGCGTTGGCGTGGTGGTGGCGTTCGATGTCGCGGCCGTTCGGCGTGCGGTAGCGGCCGGTGGTCAGCTTGAGCCGGAACGGCTGGTCCTGCCAGGTGTAGACGGTGTTGACGAAGGCCTTGCCGTGCGTGCGCGCGCCGACGATTGCGGCACGGCCGTGATCCTGCAAGGCGCCGGCCAGCACTTCGGAAGCGCTCGCCGAGTGTTCGTTGACCAGCAGCACCAGCGGCAGGTCCGGGTGCAGGCACTGCTCGGCCTTCGCCTCGTGGCGTTCCACGACTTCGCTGTCGCGCCGCTGCTGGCTGACGATCAGGCCCGAACGCACGAACGCACGCGCGATGTTCACGCACTCCTCGAGGCTGCCGCCGCCGTTCCAGCGCAGGTCGAGGATCAGCCCGCGCAGCGGCTGGCTCGCCTGCAGACTGGCGATCGCGGCCAGCACCCGGTCGCAAGCGCCGGGATGGAAGTCGGTCAGGTGCAGGTAGCCGAGGCCCGCTTCGGGGGCGACGAAGTGCGTCCACTTGACGCACGAACGCTGCACGTCGGCGCGACGCAGCGTCACGGTGAGCGGCGCGCCGTCGCGGCGGAGAGTGAGGCGCACGTCGGTGTCGGCAGGGCCGCGCACCAGATCGACGACGCGGGTGCGGCGTTCCAAGGAGTCGAGCGGCGTGTCGTCGACCGCGACCAGCAGGTCGCCGGGTTGCAGGCCCGCCTGCTCGGCGGGGCCGCCGGCGAGCGGGAAGTGCAGCACGACGTCGTCGCCGTGCACGTGGAACTCGGCGCCGATGCCCTGGTAGTGCCCGGTGTTCGCCTCCTCGTAGTTGGCGACCTCAGCCGGCGGTACGTAGCGGCTGTACGGGTCGAGGCCCTTGACCATGCCGGCGATCGCGCGTTCGAGCAGGTGGTCGGCGCGCTGCGGGTCGACGTGCGAGCGCAGGATCTCGCGGTGCACGATCGCCAGCGCTTCGACCTGCTTCTCCGGCAGGGCGCCGACCAAGGCACCGTTGCCGCGGTGCTCGCCGAGCCAGAGTCCCCACACGAACGCGCCGGCGATCAGCGCCCAGTTGGCCGCCAGGAACCACAGCGGCAGGCGCGGTTGCTGTTGCATCGCGCCATCGTATTGTCGCGGGCGATGGCGCGCATACTGATCGTCGACGACGCGGCGCAGAACCTGGCGCTGCTCGAGCTGTACCTGCGCGACACCGAGTTCGAGGTGGCGACCGCGGCGAACGGCGCCGAGGCGATCGAAGCGTGCCAGCACGCCGACTTCGAGCTGATCCTGCTCGACGTGGTGATGCCGGGCGTCGGCGGCTTCGAGGTCTGCCGGCGGCTGAAGAACGACCCGCGCACCGCGTTCATCCCGGTGATCTTCCTGACCGCGCGGTCGACCGACGAGTCCGAGAAGCTCGCGGCGTACCAGCTCGGGGCGGTCGACTACCTGCAGAAGCCGGTGACCCGCGAAGAGCTGATCGCCCGCATGCGGGTGATGCTGCGGCTCGAGCAGGCGCGCGTGCGGCTCGATCGCGAGAACCTGGCGCTGCGCGGCGAACTCGGTCGGGCGCGCCAGGCCGCAGCGGCGAGCGCCGATGCACTGCACGACCTGCAGCACCTGCGCCAGCAGTGGACGGCGAGCGGCGACGTCGCGCTGCTGGTCGTCGATCGCCTGGGCCGGTTCGCGGCCTGCGAC
>JBASWX010000494.1:0-6675 GCA_049276695.1 Planctomycetota bacterium | reverse complement strand
GACCCGAGCTGCCATCAGGCGCTGGCCGATCTGCTGGTCGCGGGCGAGCCCGACGTGCGGGGGCGCGCGGCCGAGGCGTTGCCGGCGGCGGCCGGTGGCCGCGTTCCCTACGATCCGGACTGGCCGCATTCCGCGCGCGCCGAGGCGGCGCAGCGGCTGCGTTCGCTGCATAATCGCGCGCCATGACCGACACCACGGTGCAGGCGTTGGCGCAACTGGTGGGCGGCCGCCTGATCGGCGACGGTTCGCGCCGCATCGTCGGACTCGCGGACCTGCGTTCCGCCGCTGCCGACCGCATCGGTTTCGTGCGCCATGCGCGCTACCACTCGGCGGCCAAGGCGACCCGGGCCGGTGCGGTGCTCACCGCCGACGAACTGGCGACGCCGGCGAGCCAGATCGTCGTCGCCGACGTCGACGTCGCCTACGCCAAGGTCGCGGCACTGTTCCACCCGGTGCCACGGGCACTGAGCCACTCGGTCCATCCGTCCGCGGTGGTCGACCCCGGCGCCGAACTGACGGCGCCGGTCGTGGTCGGGCCGCGCGCGGTGGTTGGCCGGTGCCGGATCGGCAGCGGCACCGTGGTTTCCGCGGGAGTCGTGATCGGCGACCAATGCACCATCGGCCGCGACTGCTTCCTGCACCCGAACGCGACGCTCTGCCCGCAGGTGCAACTCGGCAACCGCGTGATCGTGCAGGCGAACGCGGTGGTCGGCAGCGACGGCTTCGGCTACGCGCGCGACGGCAACCAGTGGCTGAAGGTGCCGCAACTCGGCATCGCGGTGCTCGAGGACGACGTCGAGATCGGCGCCGGGACGGCGATCGACCGCGCCACACTCGGCGCCACCCGCATCGGCGCGCGCACCAAGATCGACAACCTGTGCCACATCGCGCACAACTGCACGATCGGCCAGGACGTCGCGATCGCGGCGAACTGCGGCATCGCCGGCTCGACCACGATCGGCGACCGCTGCGTGTTCGCCGGCGGCGTCGGCATCAGCGGCCACCTGACGATCGCGGCCGATGTGCGGCTAGGGGGTGGCACGGTCGTGCTGAAGGACATCCCCGAGGCCGGTGACTACATGGGCCACCCGGTGATCGAGAAGCGCCGGTTCCTGCGCCTGCTGCGCGTGCTGCGCGGGTTGGTGTCAGGGCGCGACGACGCCTGACGCGTCAGGCGAGCCACTCGGGCAGCCGCGCCGCGACCGCCGCGCGGATCTCGTCGCGGGTGCGGCGATACACCGGCAGCTCGCGGCCGTACGGATCGGCGACGTCGAGGCCGTCGGGGCGCAGCATCGCGACCTTGCTGGCCGCGTCCGGATGTTCGGCGAGGATCGCGCGGCGGTGGCCCTGCGCCAGGCAGTAGATGCGGGCGGCGCGCTCGACCAGTTCGGGCGTGAGCGCCTGGCTCTGGTGCCGTTCGAGACCGAGCTTCGCCTCCGCACCCGCGGCCAGGCTGCCGTCGCTGGCCGGCATGCCGTCGAGCGTGCTGGTGCCGGCACTGGCGAACCAGTAGCCGTGCGCCAGCACGTCGTCCCGCCGCACGCCGAGCTTCTGCGCGGTCAGCTCGGCGGCCCAGCCGGCGGCCAGCGGCGAGCGGCAGGTGTTGCCGGTGCAGACGAACAGCACCAGGGTCGCCGCGGTGTGCAGCACCTCGGGCCCGGTCAGGATGCCCTCGCGCAGCACCTCGAGCCGCGGGCCGGTCGCCCGCACGATCGTCGAGGCGAGGCCGATCGGCGACGGGCCATCGTCGACGATCATCGCCAGCTCGCCCCCGAAGGCGCGCGCGATCGCCGGCCCGTCGCGCAGCGGTTCCTCGCCGTGGCGGTTGACGCTGGACAGCCACAGGCCCTCGCCGCACGCCGCGATCACGTCGCGGGTGAAGTCGTGCGCCGGCACCCGCAGGCCGACGTCGCCGCCGTCGCGGCCCGGCAGGATCACCGTCAGCGGGCCCGGCCAGTAGCGGGCGAGCAGGCGTTCGACGTTGGCCGGAATCGTCGTCGCCAGGTGCCGGACATCGCTGCTGCGCGCGAGGTGCCAGGTGAACGGTTGCTCGCCGCCGCGTCCCTTCAGCGCGCGACACTTCGCCACCGCAGCCGCATGGCTCGGCAGCACCGCGAGGCCGTAGACGGTCTCCGTCGGCAGCACGCACAGTCCGCCGGCGCGCAGTGCTTCGACCACGTCGCGCAGCAGGCGCGCGCGGTCGGCGGTCTTCAGGTCGTGCAGCGCGCCGGGCATTCCGGGCGACGATACCGGCGGCCGCGGGAAACCGCTCGCGACGCGAGCATTCGGTCGCGGCGTTGCCTATCGTCGATCGGCCCGATGTCCCCGCCGGTTCGCGAAGAACGCCTGGCCAAGATCCGCCTGCAGCGGCTCGCCCGCCTCGGCACGCTGCTCGCGGGCTTCGCGCACGAGGTCCGCAATCCGCTCAGCACGATCGGGCTCAACCTGCAACTGGTGCTGGAGGACTTCCGCGAGCCGGAGACCGCGCGCGACAAGCGCACGCAGAAGCGGCTCGGCACCGTCGAGGCGGAGGTCCGGCGGCTGCAGAAGATCCTCGAGGAGTTCCTCGGCTTCGCCCGCGCGCCCGAACCGAAGTTCGCGCCGATCGACCTCAACGCGCGGCTCGCCGCGATGGTCGAGTTCCACGAGCCGGAGATGCGGGAGCACGGCCTGTCGCTGCGCTTCTACCCGAGCCAGGACGTCGGCCAGGTGACCGGCGACTGGGACCATCTGCAGGCGGCGTTCGGCAACCTGCTGCGCAACGCCAAGGACGCGACGCCGCCCGGTGGCGAGATCCTGGTGTCGACCGGGCGCGAAGGCGGCCACGTGCTGGTGCGCGTCACCGACACCGGCGCCGGCATTCCGGCCGAACTGCAGGGCCGCGTGTTCGAACCGTACTTCAGCACCAAGAAGGCGGGCACCGGGCTCGGCTTGCCGACGGTGCGGCGGGTGGTCGAGGAACACGGCGGCGCGGTGACGCTGCAGTCCGAGGTCGGCAAGGGCACCCAGTTCACGCTGCGGCTGCCTCTGCGGGCCGGGCGGGTCGAGGGAGAACCGGCGCCATGAACAAGGACCCGATCCTGGTCGTCGACGACGACGATGCGCTGCGCGAATCGCTGGTTGCCGCCCTCGAGGCGCTGCCGGTCGAGATCACCGCAGCGCCCGGCGGCGCCGAGGCGGTCGCGATGCTGGCCGAGCGGCGCTTCGCGGTCGTCGTGACCGACCTGGTGATGAAGGGCAGCGACGGCTTCGCGGTGCTGGCGGCGGCGAAGAAGAACTACCCGAACTGCCGCGTCGTGATGCTGACCGGCCACGGCGGGCGCGAGGTCGCCGTCCAGGCGATGGAGCAGGGCGCGACCTACTACGTCGAGAAGCCGGTCGACCTCGCCGACCTGCGCGCCAAGGTCAAGAAGTCGCTCGAGGACCACCAGAAGGACGTCGCCTACGACGACCTGCGCGGCCAGTTGGAACGCGCCTCGGGCATCGAGGGCATCGTCGGCCAGGACCCGAAGATGCAGCGCGTGTTGGGCCTGGTGCGCCAGGTCGCCGGCACCGCCGCGTCGGTGTTGATCCTGGGTGCTTCCGGCACCGGCAAGGAGATGGTCGCGCGCGCGATCCACAACCTGTCGCCGCGCAGCAAGCGGCCGTTCGTCGCGATCAACTGCGGCGGCATGTCCGAGGGCACGATCGAGAGCGAGCTGTTCGGCCACGTGAAGGGCGCGTTCACCGGCGCCTACGCCGACCGCGAGGGCAAGTTCGAGTACGCGGCTGGCGGCACCGTGCTGCTCGACGAGATCGGCGAGATGCCGATGGGCACGCAAGTCAAGCTGCTGCGCGTGCTCGAGGAGCGCGCGGTTGCGCGGCTGGGCGACAACCGGATGCGGCCGGTCGACGTGCGCGTGCTGGCGGCGACCAACGCCGACCTGCTGCACCAGGTCAAGGAGGGCGTGTTCCGGCAGGACCTGTACTTCCGGCTCAAGGTCGTCACGGTCGAGCTGCCGGCGCTGCGCGAGCGCCGCACCGACATCAAGCTGCTGGTCGAGCACTTCCTGCAGCACTTCCGCAAGCTGCACGGCAAGGACGTCGAGACGATCGACCGCGACGCGCTGGTCGCCTTGGTCCAGTACGACTGGCCCGGCAACGTGCGCGAACTGCGCAATGCGGTCGAGTCGATGGTGGTGCGCGCCAAGGGCAACATCCTGACGCGGCAGGACCTGCCGCCCGAGATCTGGGCGCCGCTGCCGGTCGATCAGGACGGCTGGCAGTTCCTCGCCGGCAAGAGCTGCCAGGAGGTCGAACGCAACCACATCCGCGTCGCGTTGGAACTGTGCGGTGGCAACCGGCAGAAGACCGCGAAGTCGATGGGGCTGTCGGAGCGGACGCTGTACCGCAAGATCAAGGAGTACGGACTGTAGCTTGGCCGGACCGACCCGGGCCGCCTACATTGGCCCGCCACCGATGACCGAACCCTCCGCGAAGCCGTTGGCGCAGGACGGGCTGGCCTTCGAACGGCCGCTGACCGACCTGCAGACCAAGATCGACGAACTGCGCAAGCTGAACTCGGGTTCGCACCTCGAACTGAGCAGCGAGATCGAACTGCTCGAGGACCGCCTGCGCCGGCAGACCGCCGAGGTCTACGCGCAGCTGTCGCCGTGGGAACGGGTCAACGTCGCGCGGCACGCCGAGCGGCCGCTGACCAGCGACTACGTGCAGCTGATGCTCGACGACTTCGTCGAACTGCACGGCGACCGCGTGTTCGGCGACGACCGCGCGATCATGACCGGGCTGGCGACCATGGGGTCGCACCGCTTCCTGCTGGTCGGTCACCGCAAGGGCAAGACGGTCAAGGACCGCCTGGCGTGCAACTTCGGCTGCGCGCACCCGGAGGGCTACCGCAAGGCGATCCAGAAGATGCGGCTCGCCGAGAAGTGGAAGCTGCCGATCGTGACGTTCATCAACACGCCGGGCGCCTATCCAGGCATCGGTGCCGAGGAACGTGGCCAGGCCGCGGCGATCGCCCGCAACATCCTCGAGATGTTCGACCTGAAGGTGCCGGTGATCTGCCTGGTGATCGGCGAAGGCGGCTCCGGCGGCGCGCTCGGCATCGGTGTCGGCGATCGGGTGGGCATGCTGGAGAACAGTTACTACTCGGTGATCTCGCCCGAGGGCTGCGCCGCGATCCTGTGGAAGAGCGGCGACAAGGCCCCCGAGGCCGCCGATGCGCTGAAGCTGACCAGCAAGGACCTGCTGCGGCTGGGCCTCGTCGACAAGGTGATCGAGGAGCCGCTCGGCGGCGCGCACCGGGATACCAAGGGCGCGGTCGACCGGGTGCGCGTCCAGCTCGCCGACTGGTTGGCCGAACTGGCGGCGATCCCGGTCCCGGAGCTGCTCGAGCAGCGCTACCGCAAGTTCCGCCGCATGGGCGTTCCCGTGACGCCGTGATCACCCGGCGTCGGGCGCCGCGGAATCCCGCCTCGGCGCCAGCAGGCTGACGGGCTGCTCCGTAGGTGGCCCCGTTGTCGGCCTGCCCCGGGCTCGACTAGCCTGCGCTGACCTGATGTTCCCGCAATCCGCCTCGTCGCCCCGATCGCCCGGCCTGCCGGGCCCGGTGGGGGACCGCAGCCAGGCAGGGCTGCCGGCCGGTCTGCCGAGTGCCGTCGCCGCGCTGGCCCAGGATGGGGGCATCTCGGATGCCGAACTGGTCCGCCGCACGCTGGCGGGGCAGCACGATCCGTTCGCGGCGCTGGTTGCGCGCTACCAGAAGCGCGCCTTCTGGATCGCCTGGCACGTGGTCGGCAGCGTCGAGGACGCTCGCGACGTCGTGCAGGAAGCGTTCGTGCGGCTCTACCGGTCGCTCGGCAAGTACGACTTCGCGCGCAGCTTCTACACCTGGTTCTACCGCATCGTGATGAACCTCGCCATCGACAGCCTGCGCAAGCTGCGCAGCGCGCGGGCGGGCAGCCTCGACGAGATGCTCGGCGGTCTCGCCGACGGTCGCGCGGTCACCGGCGACGTGCCGCTGCAGCAGGGCGAGGAACGTGGCCGCGTGTGGGCGGTGCTCGAGCGCCTGGACGCGAAGTTCCGCGCGGTGCTGGTGCTGCGCGACATCCACGGCCTGAGCTGCCGCGAGATTGCGCCGATCCTGAAGGTCACGCACGCGACCGCGCGCTGGCGGTTGCACCGCGGTCGCCAGATGTTCAAGCAGCACTGGGAGCGAGGGCTCGACGGGAGGGAGCAATGAACCCGTCGTCGTGCGCCGCGGTGCGCGAGACCCTGCCGTGGTTCGTCGGTGGCGACCTCGAGCCGCGACGCGCGGGCGCGGTCCGCGAGCACCTCGTGCACTGCCGGCTGTGCCGGAGCGAAGCCGCGGCGTTGCAGCAGGGCGTGCAGCGCCTGCAGCAGGCTGGCAGTGAGCCGGTGGCCGGGGTCGACGACAGCTTCTTCGCCGACCTGCAACGCCGCATCGTCGACGAAGTGCGCGCCGCGGAGGCGCCGGTGGCGGCCGCGCGCGGCGGAGCTCCGGCGAGTGTCTGGCTGGCGCTGGCGGCGGTGCTGCTGGTGGCCGCAGGCTTCTGGGTCGGGCGTGGTTCGCGCGTGGGCGATCCCGGATCCGGGCAGGCGCCGATGGTCGCGCCGGCGGCGTTCGGCCTGGAACCGACGGCGGTGCCGTGGTCG
>JBASWX010000493.1:0-22364 GCA_049276695.1 Planctomycetota bacterium | reverse complement strand
GCCCGGGGCGGTCGTGCCCGCGCTGCCGGCGGGTCCCGGACCGGCCGGGTTGCCCGCACCCTGGACCGGGGCCGGCGTGTCGGAGTTGGTCTGCGGTTCTTGCGGGAAGGCGGCGTGCGGCAGGTTGATCAGGAACGTCGGCGACATCGTGCGGGTGGGGGCGTGCGAAATGGGGCGAGGAGTATAAGGACGGGTCCTGTTGCACCGAAGGCAAAGCCCGGCATCCTGCTGCGCCCCCTTCCCGATCCACCATGCGCGTGCTCGCAGCGATGTCCGGCGGTGTCGACAGCAGCGTCGCGGCGCTGCTGCTGCAGCAGCAGGGCCACGAGGTGGTGGGCGTGTTCATGCGCAACGGCGTGGCCGGCAAGCCGGCCCAGGAGAAGTCGTGCTGCTCGGCGAGCGACGCGCGCGACGCGGCGAGGGTGGCGGACAGGTTGGGCATGGCGTTCTATGCGGTGGACTACGCCGCCGAGTTCGCGGCGCTGATGGATCACTTCGCGGCGGAGTACCGGCGCGGACGCACGCCGAACCCCTGTGTGATGTGCAACCAGCAGCTCAAATTCGGGCGCTTGTTGCAACTTGCTGACGATGTCGGCGCCGGGGCGGTCGCGACCGGCCACTACGCGCGCGTCGTCGACGGCGAACTGCGCGCCGCCGCCGACGAGCAGAAGGACCAGACCTACTACCTGTTCGGCATCGAACGGCCGGCGCTGGCCCGCACGCGCTTCCCGCTCGGCGACCTGCGCAAGCCCGAAGTGCGCGCGCTCGCCGCCGCGGCTGGCCTCGTCACCGCCGACAAGCCCGAGTCGATGGAGATCTGCTTCGTCACCAGCGGCGACTACCGCGACGTCGTGCGGGCGCGCGGTGGGGCCGGCGTGCCGGGCCGCTTCGTCGACAGCGCCGGCCGCGAACTCGGCCGCCACGACGGCGTCGACGGCTTCACGGTCGGCCAGCGCAAGGGTCTGCCGGCGCTCGGCTCCCCGCACTACGTCGCTGCGATCGATCCAGCAGGCGGCGACGTCACGTTGGTGCCGCGGGACGGCGTGCTGCGTTCGGTGATGTTCGTCGCCGGCGTGCACTGGCTCGTCGATGCGCCAGCGGACGGGCGCAAGGTCGCCGCTCACGTCAAGGTGCGGGCGCGGCACGAGGCAGCAGCGGCGCTGATCGAAGCCCACGGCACCACTGCACGCGTCGACTTCGTAGGCCCCGTGGCCGCGATCACGCCAGGCCAGGCGGCCGTCTTCTACGACGGCGATCGGGTGCTCGGCGGGGGCTGGATCGAAGGGGCCGCGTAGCCGCCGAGGCGCTCGCGGCGGCGCGGCGTGCCTGAGCCGCGTCGCCCGCGAGGTGAAGCCGTGATCAGACGCTGCCCTTCAGCGACGCGCCGGCGCGGAAGCCGACCGTGCGCGAGGCCTTGATCTGGATCGGCTGGTTGGTCTGCGGGTTGCGGCCCATGCGGGCCTTGCGGTTCTTCACCGCGAAGGTGCCGAAGCCGACGATCTGCACCGCCTTGTCCTTCTTCAGGCCCTTCTGGATCGACGCGATCAGCGCGTTGATCGCGCGTTCGGCGTGCGCCTTGCTGCACTCGGTGCCGAGCTGCTTCTGGACTTCCTGGACGAGGTCTGCCTTGTTCATGTTGCCTCCACGAGTTGCCGGGTTGCGGCCCAACCGCCCTTCGGTCGAGCACGCCGGGACTGTAGGCACCGACAAGGTGCGATGGCAAGGCCGTGTCGGCGCGCCGGCCAGCAGCGGCGCGGGTTGGCGGCCAGGTCGCCTGCCATCAGGCAGCCGTGTCGAAGTTCGCCTCAAGCCGGCCACGGCACCGGGTCGATGTCGGGACAGCGGGGCTTCGCCCCCGAACACCCCCGAAACTCGACGAGGATGCCATGAGGATCGCGGCCGTCTGCGCCCTGCTGCTGTTGTTTCCGTCCTGCTCGACCACCGACGCGACGTCGGAGGCCCCGTACCAGCAGCCGAACTCGCTGATGGGCGGGGAGATCACCCGCCGCGTCGAACAGATCCCGTACCAGCATCGCGACGAGCTGCTGCAGAACCTGTTGTGGCTCGCGCAGACCGGCGAGCAGACCATCCCGGCGCTGCTGCAGGGCCTGACGCACGAGAATGCGAAGGTGCGCAGTTCGTCCTGCTGGGTGCTCGGCCGCCTGCGCGACCGGCGCACGATCCCGAACCTCCAGGCGGTCATGAACGACAGCGACATGACGGTGCGCACCGAGGCGGCCCGCACGCTGGTCACGATGGGTGACCTGAAGTGGTCCCCGGTGCTGATCGAGTGCCTCGACAGCGACAAGAAGGAAGTGCGCTACATGTGCCACGAGGCGCTCAAGACCGCCAGCGGGCACGACTTCGGCTACGACCACCTCAGCCTCGACCACAACGAGCTGAAGCTGTCGGTGCTGCGCTGGCGGCAGTGGTGGAGCGAGTACTCAGGCGACGCCGCGTTCGCCCAGGGCTACCAGCAGAAGCACAACCTGCAGCCCGCGGTCGCGGCACCCAACGGCGAGACCAAGGCGCCTGAGAGCGGTTCGGCCACCGGCAACGGCAGCGACGGCAACACGACCCAGGGCCAGCCGAACGTCGACCTGAACTGCCAGCCGCCGACGCCGAACCCGATGCCGAATCCGGACGGGCAGGGCAATCCTGTGAACGGCCAGGTCCCGCCGATGCCCGGCTCCAACGAAGCCACGCCGGTCCCAGCTCCGATGCCGATGCCGGTGCCGGTGCCGACTCCGAATCCCGGCTCGAGCACCACGCCGTCAACGACGCCGCCGGGCACGACGACGCCTCCGACGACCACATCGGCCGCCCGGGGCAACGGCGGCCAGTAGGCCAGGGAGTTGCTGGCGAGGGGGGCACGGCCCCGCTCGCGGACCGTTCGGGCGGGCGGCGAGGCGCGGCGATAGAGTGCCAGCGCCCCACCACAGTGCTTCCGAACCGGTGATGCGACGTACTCGCGGCTGGCTCCCCGTGGTCGAAGTGCTGATTGGCGCCGCGCTCGTCGGCGTCGCCTGCCCCGTCCTGGTGCCGCGTGTCATCGACAGCCCCGGCCAGGCCAATGCGTTCGCCGACGCAGCGCAGTTGCACACCCATGCGGCGTGGCTCGAGATCTTCCGCCAGAAGCATGGCGGTGCGCCTCCGGATGCCGGAGGGCACCAGTTCGTGTTGTCGACGTGGACGGCGCGGATCTTCGATCACGACGCGGACGCGATCGACCGCTACTTCACACCGGGAAGCACCGACCCGGTCTGGCGCGAACGGCGTGAGGCGATGTGGCGCGGCGAGGATCCGTGGCCCGACCTGTCGCGGGTGACCAGCGCCGACACGCACTACGCTGGCCGGGCCAGTGCCGCGCCGCCGACCGCGACGCAGGCGGACGAGGCGTGGGTGGCCGACGACAACGAGAACGGTTGGTCGCTGCGCGATGGGGCCATCAACATCCTGCTCAGTACCGGCAAGGTGCGCACCTACAGCTACCAGGATCTCGAGCGGCTGTTCGGTGTCGGACCGTTCGATCACTCGCGGCCGGTGCTGACGCACGGGCCGGATTCGCCGATCCCCGAGTGCCGCAACCTCGCTCGCTGACCAAGGCCTCTGTCGGGGCCTCGGCTGCGCTGCCTGGCATGGGCTGATGGGCCCCCAGTTCGACCCCACGTCGGCACTGCTTCGTGTCCTTCATGCCGGTGGCGTTTCCTTGCCTCGCCTTGGCGTCTAGACTACCAGCGCCCTCTCCGAGACCCCTGACCCCTGGTTGCCAATGCGCCGTAGTCCGTCCGGCTTCACCCTGATCGAGCTGATGATCGTCATCAGCATCATCGGCGTGCTCGCTGCTGTTCTCCTGCCCCGCGTCCTGGAGTCCCAGGACACCGCGAACGCGTTCGCCGATTCCAAGCAGCTCAGCACCCACTACACGTGGATGGAACTGCTCAAGAGCAAGAACCGCGGGTTCTTCCCGTCGGAAGGTGGCCACAAGTTCGTGCTGTGCACGTGGACCTCGCGCATCTTCGACCACACGCCCGAGGACCTCGACAAGTACTTCACGCCCGGCAGCCAGGACCCGCACTGGAAGAACGTGCGCGAGCAGATGGAACGCAAGGAGGATCCGTGGACCGACATCAAGAACGTCACCACGGACGACACGCACTACGTGGGCCGCGCGAAGGACAAGCTGCGCACCGCGGTGCAGGGCGCCGACGAGGCGTGGATGGCCAACGACAACGAGAACGTCTGGTCGCTGCGCGACGGCACCGTGAACATCCTGTTCAACGGCGGCAAGGTGCGCACCTACAGCTACCAGGACCTCGAACGGCTGTACGGCCTCGGGCCGATGGACAAGAACAGCCCGATCGAGACCCATGGGGCCAACTCGCCGATCCCGGAGTGCCGGAATCTGGCGAACTGAGCGTCTCGTGCCGCGACTCGTGAACGCGGTTCGCGATTCTGCGCACCAGACGCGCATGTGGATCAGGGCAAGCCCGGGTTGGGGCGGGGCCGCGCCACGCGGCGCCCGCTCATCCGGCTCCGCGTAGCGCCTACAGGAAGGCGATCACGGGCACCGCGTACGAGACCGTGCCGGTCGCCGCGGCGTGGTTGGTGCTGTTGACGATGCGCACCGTCGGGATCGGCACCGGACCCGCGGGCGGCGTGACGAACGTCACCGCGTCGCTGAACGCCATGCCGACCGTGCCGAGGTCGATCGAGCCGGCCTGGCACCACAGCCGGTAGCCCGGCGGCAGCAACGGCAGTGCTGCGAGGCTGCCGTCGTAGTCGCCGGCGCTGTTCATCGTGCCCGGCAGCGGGAACCACACCTCGCTCGAACTCCAGAACGGGCAGTCGGGGCGCAGCGGCCACGGCGATCCGGCGAGCGAGTGCCCGATGGTCACGAACGGACGCGACAGGCCATTGCCGCTGTCGGGCACGCCGTCGCGGATCGACACGTCGAGCCGGCCGCCGGTGGTGAGCCGCCAGTAGGTCATCGTCGCGTAGCTGTCGTCGACGCTGCCGGGGGCGGGGCAGCCGTTGCCGGTGCGGAAGCCCGGCTGCTCGGCGCGCCCGTCCGGGTAGTTCTCGTGCGCATCGAGGTAGACGCTGAGGTTCACGTTGCTGCCGGCGGCCGAGCTGTTGCCCCAGATCTCGACGTCGAGGCACAGCGTGCCGCCGCCAAGCGGCAGCGCGAACGGCGTCGTCCACGGGATCGTCAGCTCGAACGACCCCGCCGGATCGATCAGCGGCCGCTGCGTCGGCGGGAAGGTCACCAGCTGGCGCGGCAGCACGACCACCGGGTTGGGACCCGCGTTGTTGGCGAACGTCGTCGAGGCCTGGGTCGGCAGGTTCGGCGAGATCGAGGCGCGGACCTCGAGATCGCAGGTGAAGCCGTCGACCTGGCCGCGCACGGTGATCGCGTCGCGGCGGTAGCCGTGGCCGGTCAACACGGTGCCGCCCGGGATGTCGGCGTGCAGGGTCTGCATCCGGGCATTGGCGCGGCCGAGCGGGAAGTGGGTGAACGAACTGCCTTCGAGCCCGAGCCGGTCGCTGGGCGAAGCCGCCTGCTGTGCTGGCAGCATGGTGGCCACCAGCGTGGCCAGGAACGTGGGCAGGACGTGGACGGAAATGGGGTGATGCATGGAGTCTCCTTCGCGGCGGGTCGGCCGATTCCGAGCCTCGCCACCCACAGTGGAATCAGGAGCCCAACTTCGTGCAGAAAACTCTGCAGCGGTCGTTGCGCCGTCGCGACTGGCCTCGCTAGCATCCGCGCCCCTCGTCGACCTCGCTGGCACGCGGTGGGGATGACTTCGCATCGACAACCTCAAGAGCAGGTCAAGACCGCGCGCGGCAACGGGCTCGGCGCTGGCCTGACCTTGGCGGTGTCGGTGGGGTTGTTCACCTGGTTCGGTCTGTGGCTCGATGCGCGGTTGGGCACCCGCCCCTGGCTGGTCCTGCTGTGCATCGCCTGCGGCATCGGTGGTGGCATCCTGCATCTGATCCGCGTGCTGGCACCGGAGCTGTGGCCCTTCGGCAAGCTGCCGCGCAAGTTCTAGAACGGCGGCAACGCGCCGCCCCGAACCCCGCATGACCCGCAACCCTCCGCCCGCGCCCGCGCCGCTGCCGCCCGGCTCCGCTGCAGGCGGTGAACTCGGCAGTGCCCTGCTGCGCGCCTACGGCGTGGCGGTCGCGGTGGTGCTGGTCGCCGGCGTGGTCGCCGCGGGCGTGGCGTTCGGCACCGGCCTCTTGCCGACGGAACTGTGGCCCTGGTGCGCGCTCGGCCTGCTGGCGGCGCTGTTCGCCGGCATGCTGGCGCTGTTCCTGCACGGCCGTTTCCTCGATCCGCGCACTGCGGCTCCCTTCGCGCGCGACGGTCGGCTGCTCGGCAGCCGCCTGCAGGCGCTGCTCGCCGCGGCCTTCGCGGCCAAGGTCGGCGTGCTGGTCCTCGGCATCGTCGCGCTGCGGCTCGCCGGCGTGAAATTCGCGGCGCTGGCAGGCTTTGCGGTGACGTTCGCCGCGTGTGCCCTGCTGTGCCAGCTCACCACGGCGATGGCCCTGGTGCGCGGGGTCAAGCACCGGGGCGCTGGGCCCCGACCCGGGGCTGCAGCGCCGGAGGGTCTCGCGCCATGACGGCCCGATCGCACTGCCTGCAACGATCCGCTCCCCGACGCACCCGCGCCATGCCCGCCATGCCCGCCGCGCCCTCGAAGGCAACCCTGCTGGCCACGCTGCTGCTGGGCCTGTCGCTCCTGCTCGGTTCCGGTCGCGTGCTAGCGCAGGGCGATGCGCACCCGGCCGGCACGCCGGCGCCGGGCGAGCACGCGCAACTGAGCACGATGACGATGTCGAGCAGCGACATCTTCCGGCACCAGTTCTCGCACAGCGTGCCGTACCCGATCTGGGGCTACACCACCGACGCGCACGGCAAGCAGCAGGTCTCGGCGGTCACCATCTACAACGTGCAGCCGTGGCAGTGGGTGTGCCTGGGCCTGATGCTGGCGGTGTTCCTGCCGGTGCTCGGCAGCTTCCGGACCGGCCGCGCCAACCGCCTCACGCGCATCATGCGTGGCTTCTGCCACTGGGTGCGCGACGAGATGGTGTACTCGGTGATGGGCAAGGAAGAGGGGCGCGCCTTCGTGCCGCTCTTCATGTTCACGTTCTTCTTCCTGGTGTTCCAGAACGTGATCGGGCTGCTGCCCAGCGCCGGCCACCACTTCCCGCTGGCGATCTACACCGCGACCGGCACGCCGTACGTGACCGCCGCGTTCGCGATCGTGACGCTGCTGCTGATGCTGTTCTTCGGGATGAAGAACAACGGCGTGGTCGGCTTCTGGAAGGGCCTGATCCCGCACGGGCTGCCGAAGCTGATGCTGCCGATCATCGTGCCGATCGAGTTGGTCGGCCTGATCGTCAAGCCGTTCGCGCTGACCATCCGTCTGTTCGCGAACATGCTGTCGGGGCACCTGGTGATCGCGTCGGCGATCGGCCTGATCTTCCTGTTCGCCAAGTTGCAGGGCGGCGCGATCACGTCCTACGTCACGGCGCTGCCGTGCCTCGGCCTCGCGATCTTCATCTACATCATCGAGGCCTTCGTCACGCTGCTGCAGGCCTACATCTTCACCTTCCTGAGCATCAACTTCCTGTGGCAGGCGATGCACCAGGAACACTGATCCTTCCCACGCAACCCTACCCAGTCACGTCACGGAGAAACCCATGCTCGCTCTGTTCCAGGATGCCGCCGCCGCTCTCGCCAAAGCCTCGAACCCCGGTCCCGGCATCGGTGCCGGCCTCGCCGCCGGTCTCGCCGCGATCGGCGCCGGTCTCGGCATCGGCCGCATCGGCGGCTCGGCCGGCGAAGGCATCGCGCGGCAGCCGGAAGCGGCCGAAGCGATCAAGGGCAGCGCGCTGATCTTCGCCGCATTCGTCGAAGGCGTCGCGCTGTTCGCGGCAGTCGTCGGCGTGCTGCTGATCGTGCTGTAGTCGGGCGACGTCCGTCGCCAGGTCCGATGGCCGGCCCACCAGGGTCGGCCGGCTCCGCCTCCGGAGGATCCCGTGCTCGTCAACACCATGCTCGCATCCGTCGCTTCGCTGCGCCCCGCCTTCGGCGACGATCCGCGTCCGCTCAGCGCCTTGCTCGAGTTCGCGCCGGGCGCGATGATCTGGACGTTCCTGGCGTTCGGTCTCGGCCTCGCGGTGATGTGGAAGTTCGTCTACGGCCCGATCACCACGGCGCTGGAGGCCCGCGACAAGAAGGTCGAGGACTCGATCACCGCCGCCGAAGTCGCGCGCAAGGACGCCGAGGCGCAGATGGCGGCGGCGAAGGCCGAACTGCAGAAGGCGCAGGAGAACGGCAAGCGCATGGTCGAGGAGGCGATGGCCCGCGCCGAGCGCCAGGCCGCCGAAGCGGTGCGCGCCGCCGACGAGCGGGCGAAGGCCGAACTGCAGAAGGCGCGCGACACGATCGCCGCCGAGAAGCAGAAGGCGTTGCAGGAGATCAAGGCCTACGCGGTCGACCTGACGATCGCGGCGACCAGCCGCCTGCTGCAGCACGAGGTCGATGCGCAGAAGAACAAGCCGCTGGTGCAGCAGTTCGTCGCCGCCGCCGGCGGCAAGGCCGGGCGATGACGCTGCTGGCCAGGCGCTACGCGGCAGCGCTGCACGCGCTGGCCAGCGAGACCGGCGTCGCCGACGCCGTCGCCGACGGCCTGCAGCAGCTGCACGTGGCGTTCGCCGACAAGACGGTGCGCGCGGTGCTGACCAGTCCCGATGTCACCGCGACCGAGCGCGCGCAGTTCCTGGGCAAGCTGAGCCGCGGCCAGCACGCGGTGCTGGCCAACCTGATCGGCGTGCTGCAGCACCGCCGCCGCCTCGACGTGCTGTTCGACCTGTACCCGGCCTACCGCGAACTGCGCATGTTGGCCCGCAACGAGGTCGACTGCACGATCGAGAGCGCGCACGCGCTGTCCGCCGACGAGGTGGCTGCGGTCGAAGCGCTCGCCGCGAAGCTGTCCGGCAAGAACGTGCAGACCACCGTCGCGGTGCGCGCCGACCTGCTCGGCGGCGTGCGCCTGCGCATGGGCAACGTGCTCTACGACGGCTCGCTGCGGGCAGCGCTCGACCAGCTCGAACAGAAGCTGGCGCAGAGCACCGTGTGAGCTGATTCCCGGCCGGTCCGCCGGCCCGTTCCGCATTCCAAGACTCTCCTTCCCGCCCGATCGAACATGGATCTCAAACCCTCCGAAGTCGCCACCGTCCTCAAGTCCGAGATCGCGGGCTTCCAGGGGCGCATGCAGAAGGCCAGCGTCGGCACCGTGCTGATGGTCGGTGACGGCACCGCCCGCGTGCACGGCCTCGACGACTGCATGATGAACGAGATGCTCGACTTCGGGAACGGCATCTTCGGCGTTGCCCTCAACCTCGAAGAGGACAACGTCGGCGCAGTGCTGCTCGGCAGCGACGCCAAGATCAAGGAAGGCGACACGGTGCGCACCACCGGGCGCGTGATCTCGGTGCCGACGGGCCTGCAGATGTGCGGCCGCGTCGTCGACGCGCTCGGCCGCGCCGTCGACGGCAAGGGCGAGATCAAGGTCGGGCCTGGCGACCTGCGACCCATCGAAGGCCGCTCGCCCTCGGTGCCCGAGCGCCAGCCGGTGAAGGAACCGCTGCAGACCGGCATCAAGGCGATCGACTCGATGATCCCGATCGGCCGCGGCCAGCGCGAACTGATCATCGGCGACCGCGGCACCGGCAAGACGGCGCTGATCGTCGACACCTTCATCAACCAGAAGTCGACCGGCGGCGGCGACCCGAAGAATCCCAGCCAGGTCATCTGCATCTACGTCGCAGTCGGCCAGAAGCAGTCGACCGTGAAGGCGGTCGTCGACAAGCTCGAGAAGTATGGTGCGATGCCGTACTCGATCGTGGTGTCGGCGCCGGCGTCGGCCGAGGCGGCGATGCAGTTCCTGTCGTGCTACGCGGGTGCGTCGATGGGTGAGCGGCTGCGCGACGAAGGCCGCCACGTCGTGATCGCCTACGACGACCTGTACAAGCAGGCGGTCGCGTACCGCCAGGTGCTGCTGCTGCTGCGCCGGCCTCCAGGCCGCGAAGCGTTCCCCGGCGACGTGTTCAACCTGCACAGCCGCCTGCTCGAGCGCGCCGCCAAGCTGTCCAAGGAGAAGGGCGGCGGCTCGCTGACCGCGCTGCCGGTCGTCGAGACCCAGGAAGGCGACGTGTCGGCGTACATCCCGACCAACGTGATCTCGATCACCGATGGCCAGATCTTCCTGGAGAGCTCGCTGTTCAACGCCGGCCAGCGCCCGGGCGTCAACGCCGGCATCTCGGTGTCCCGCGTCGGCGGCTCGGCGCAGATCGGCGCGATGAAGAAGATCGCCGGCGGCCTGCGCATCCAGCTGGCGCAGTTCCGCGAACTAGCGGCGTTCGCGCAGTTCGGCAGCGACCTCGACAAGACCACGCAGCAGGCGATCACGCGCGGCCAGCGCATGACCGAGCTGCTGAAGCAGCCGGAGTTCCAGCCGGTGCCGGTCGAGGAGCAGGTGGTGATCCTCTACGCCGGTTCGTCGGGCCTGCTCGACACCGTGCCGCTCAACCGCGTCGGCGACTTCGAGAAGAAGTACCTCGCGCACGTGCGCGCCAACCATGCCGACGTGCTGGCGGCGCTGCGCACCGAGAAGAAGTGGAGCGACGCGCTGCAGAAGAAGTGCGACGAGGTCGGCCAGAAGTTCCGCAGCGAGTTCCTTGCCTGAACAGCGACCAGGTGCGCACCCGACGACCCTGACCTGACCTCACCTCATGGCGAACCTCAAGGAACTCCGCGGCCGCATCAAGTCGGTGGCCAGCATCGCGCAGATCACCCGCGCGATGGAGATGGTCGCGTCGATGAAGCTGCGCAAGGTGCAGGCGCGCGCGGTCAGCTTCCACCCGTACGTCGAGGAGATCCGGCACATGATCGAGGCGCTCGCCGACAAGGTCGCCGGCGAGGTGCCGCTGTTCGCCGAGCGCGAGGTCAAGACCGTCGGCGTGTTCGTGGTCGCGTCCGACCGCGGCCTGTGCGGCGCCTACAACAGCAACCTGCTGTTCTCGCTCAAGCGGGTCGTCGACCAGCTGCAGCAGGAGGGCAAGCAGGTCAAGTTCTGGGTCTACGGCCGCAAGGGCTACGCGTGGTTGACGCGCCGTGGCTTCGCGGTCGAACGCTTCTTCGTCGAGCCGCCGCTCGACAAGGCGGACTTCGCTGCCGCCAAGCTGGTCGGCCAGGCGCTGGTCGACGCGTTCACTGCCGGCACCGTCGACGAGGTGCGCCTCTACTACACGCGCTTCCAGTCGATGATCAAGTTCGCGCCGACCGGAGCACCCTTCCTGCCGATCCGCTCGATCGCGGTCGGCGAAGCGGCGAAGGCGCACGATTGGGCGCTCGACTTCCTGCTCGAACCCGACGCGACCACGGTGTTCAACCGGCTGCTGCCGCGCTACCTCGAGACCGTCGTGTTCGACGCGATGCTGCAGTCGCTGACCAGCGAACACGCCAGCCGCCGCATGGCGATGAAGGGCGCGACCGACGCCGCCGTGCGCATGCAGAAGGGCCTGAAGAAGGTCTACAACCGCGCCAGGCAGGAGAACATCACCAAGGAGCTGCTCGACATCGTCGGCGGCGCCAGTGCCGTCAGTTGATCAGGCCGTCAGCTGACGGCCGCCCGAGACAACCACCAGAACGCATTCGCTACCGAGGACGACTGAAGTGACGACCGCTACCCAAGTGCAAGGCAAGATCCTGCAGGTGTTCGGCCCCGTGGTGGACGTGCAGTTCCCCGAAGGCCACGTGCCGAACCTCTACAACGCGATCACCGTCGTCGACAAGGAACGCGGCATCGACCTGGTGCTGGAGGTCGCGCAGCAGCTCGGCAACGCCTCGGTGCGCACCGTCGCGATGTCGTCGACCGACGGCATGAGCCGCGGCATGGCGGCGACCGACACCGGCGCGCCGATCTCGGTACCGGTCGGCGACATGACCCGTGGCCGCCTGTTCGACGTGCTCGGCCGCGCGCTCGAGGTGAACGTGCCGCACCCGCGCACCGGCAAGCCGATGGCGCCGGTCGCGGTGAAGCAGACGCTGCCAATCCACCGCGCCGCCCCGAAGTTCGAGGAGCAGCAGGCGATCACCGAGGTGTTCGAGACCGGCATCAAGGTCGTCGACCTGCTGTGCCCGTTCGCCAAGGGCGGCAAGATCGGCCTGTTCGGCGGCGCCGGCGTCGGCAAGACGGTGTTGATCCAGGAGCTGATCCGGATCACCGCGGTCGAGAAGGGCGGCTTCTCGGTGTTCTGCGGCGTCGGCGAACGCACCCGCGAGGGCAACGACCTGTGGCTGGAGATGGCCGAGGCCGAGTACACCGACCAGAAGGGCCAGAAGGCCTCGGTGCTCGACAACGCGGTGCTGGTGTTCGGCCAGATGAACGAGCCGCCGGGCGCGCGCCTGCGCGTCGCCTTGACCGGCCTGACGATGGCCGAGTACTTCCGCGACCAGGAAGGCAAGGACGTGCTGCTGTTCGTCGACAACGTGTTCCGCTTCGTGCAGGCGGGCTCCGAAGTGTCGGCACTGCTCGGCCGCCTGCCGAGCGCCGTCGGCTACCAGCCGACGATGGCGTCCGAGATGGGTGCGCTGCAGGAACGCATCACCTCGACCAAGAAGGGCTCGGTCACTTCGATGCAGGCCGTCTACGTGCCGGCCGACGACATCACCGACCCGGCCCCGGTCGCCACCTTCGCGCACCTCGACAGCACGATCATCCTCGAGCGCCAGATCGCCGAGCTCGGCATCTACCCCGCCGTCGACCCGCTGAAGTCGACCTCGAAGATGCTCAGCCCGTCGGTCGTTGGCGAGGAGCACTACAAGGTCGCGCGCGAAGTGCAGCGCACGCTGCAGCGGTACCAGGACCTGCGCGACATCATCGCGATCCTCGGCGTCGAGGAACTGTCCGAAGACGACAAGCTGGTGGTCGCGCGCGCGCGCCGCATCCAGCGCTTCCTGTCGCAGCCGTTCTTCGTCGCCGAAGCGTTCACCGGCACCCCGGGCAAGTTCGTCAAGCGCGAGGACACCGTGCGCTCGTTCAAGGAGATCCTCGAGGGCAAGCACGACGGCCTGCCGGAGTCGGCCTTCTACATGGTCGGCTCGATCGAGGAAGCGGTCGCCCGCGGCAACAAGTGAGCACCATGGCCGCCGAACTGCACCTGCGCATCGTCACGCCCGAGCGCACGATCGTCGACCGCAAGGTCGCCGGCGTGTCGTTCCAGGGCATCGACGGCGGCTACGGCATCCTGCCGCACCACGCGCCGCTGATGACCGCGGTCTCCCAGACCGGCGGCGCGCACATCACCGAACTCGACGGCAGCACGCACGACCTGTTCGTCAGCGACGGCTTCGCGCAGGTGCAGCACAACGTGCTCACGCTGGTCTGCGAAGCCGGCGAGTTCGCGCACGAGATCGACCTCGAACGGGTGAAGGCGGCCGAGGCGAAGGCGCGCGAGAAGATGGCCGGCCTGGACAAGCTGTCCGCCGACTTCATCAAGGCCGAGGCGTCGCTGCGCAAGGCGCTGGCGCGCGAGATGGTGGCGCGCCGCACCAGCGGCACCGGCAACCTGCGCTGACCGGTCCCGCCGGTTCTGCCCGATCTGGTCCGGACGGTGGCTGCGCGCATGACGGCGTGGGGCAGCGTCGCTACACTCGCCGCCCTTTTGCCCCAACCCTCCCCGACCCCGCCGATGAACCTCCCGTCCGTCCACGGCTGCGCGCTGCTCGCCGCCGCTCTCGTGCTCGTTGCGACCACCGCCGCCCAGGACCCGCCGGCACCCGCGCCCGCTCCAGCACCCAAGCAGAGCGACATCCCCGAGTGCAAGGAGATGACCAAGACCGCGTCGGGCCTCGAGATCGGCTTCCTGAAGAAGGGCAAGGACGGGCCCGGTCCGCGTCCCGACGACACCGTCGAGGTGCACTACACCGGCTGGCTCACCGACGGCACCAAGTTCGACAGCTCGCGCGACCGCGGCCAGCCGGCCACGTTCGGCGTCACCCAGGTGATCAAGGGCTGGACCGAAGGCCTGCAGCTGATGACCGAAGGGGCGCGCTGCAAGCTGGTCATCCCCGGCAATCTCGCCTACGGCGAAGGCGGCTCGCCGCCCAAGATCCCGGCCAACGCGACGCTGGTGTTCGACGTCGAACTGCTGAAGGTCGTGCGCATGCCGGCGCTGCGCCCGGCGACGCCCGACGCGCAGAAGACGCTCGCCGACAGCGGCATCAAGTACGAGATCGTGCAGGAGGGCAAGGGCGACGCGGTCGGCGACGCCGATGGCATCGCGATGCGGTACGCCTTCTGGAAGACCAACGGCGAGCTGCTCGACTGCTCGGAGCGGCAGAACAACTCCCGGATCAGCGGCACGCTGACGACGCTGCCGCTGCCGTTCCTCGCGGACCTGGCGAAGCTGTGCAAGGTCGGCACCATCCTGCGCGCCGAACTGCCGCAGAAGCTGTTCCCGAACGCCCAGGCCGACACGGTCTGGGAGCTCGAGCTCACCGCGATCAACAAGCTGCCGAGCTTCCGCGAACTCGCCAAGGACAAGACCGTGACCACGCAGTCGGGTCTGCAGTACGAGGTGATCGCCGCCGGCGAAGGCGCCTCGCCGGGTGCCGCCGACGAAGTGGTGGTGCACTACTCAGGTTGGTTGACCGACGGCACGTTGTTCGACAGCTCGCACGCGCGCGGCCAGACGATCTCGTTCACGTTGAACCGCGTCATCAAGGGCTGGACCGAGGGCGTGCAGCTGATGAAGCCGGGCGGCAAGTTCCTGTTCTCGATCCCGGGCGACCTCGCCTACGGGGCACGCGGCTCGCCGCCGAAGATCCCGGCCAACGCGACGCTGGTGTTCCTGGTCGAGCTGGTCGAGGTCAAGAAGAAGTAGGTGACGTCGCGGCGGCGCCGAGCTGGCCGCACGCCGCCATCACCGAGCGGCCCTTGGTCACCCGCGTGCGCACGGCGAGGCCGTGCGCGCGCAGCAGTGCAGTGAAGCGTTCGATCTGTGCCGCCGTCGGTGCCGGTGCGATCGGCGCGGTGCCCGGGTTGTAGGGGATCACGTGCACGAAGGTGCGGCCGAGCGGGGCCGCGAACGCGGCGAGTTCGGCGGCATCGCGCGCGCCGTCGTTGATCCCGGGCAGCAGGCACCAGTGCAGGCCGAGCGCGAGGTTGGCCCGCTGGCGGTAGGCGATCAGCGCCTGCTGGATCGCGCGCAGCGGGTAACGCACCGAGT
This sequence comes from Planctomycetota bacterium, assembly GCA_049276695.1. Classification (GTDB taxonomy): domain Bacteria; phylum Planctomycetota; class UBA1135; order UBA1135; family UBA2386; genus UBA2386. The sequence continues at coordinate 7,058 of JBASWX010000493.1, read as the reverse complement.
GCGGCATCAGCTCTGCTCGCCGATGGTCGTCGGCGCTGGTCAGGCTCAGGGCGAGCCCCAGCCGTTTCCAGCCGAGCGCGCGCAGCGCTTCGATGCCGGGCACGTGTCCGACCGTACAGACGGTGAGCCGTTCCTGCGCGTAGTGCAGCCCGGCCCGGTCGGTCAGCACCGCCAGCGCAGCCAGCAGGTGGTCGAGGTTGTCGAGCGGTTCGCCCATGCCCATGAACACGAGCGAATCGGGGCGCCGTTCGCGGCACTGCAAGGTCACCTGGCCGACGATCTCGCCAGCGGTCAGGTTGCGGACGAGGCCGAGCCGGCCGGTCTCGCAGAACGTGCAGGCGCGGGCGCAGCCGACCTGGGTCGAGAGGCAGAGGCTGGTGCGGCCATGTCCCATCGGCAGCAGCACGCTCTCGATCGTGGCGCCGTCCGCGAGGCGCAGCAGGCGCTTGCGGACCGGGCCGTTGGCCGTTGGCTCCTGCTGCTCCGCGACGACCACCGGCAGGTGCAGGCCGGCCAGTTCGCGCCAGCGCGCGGCGGTCATCACACTGGCTCCGTGGCTTCCCGGGTCGAACTCACCTCGGCACGCGGCATCGCGCTGGAGGCGGCTGGCGAGCCCCGCACCCCTGCCCTCACCAAACCACGCCACTGCCGCAGCTCGCAATCCGGTCGCGGTCGTCGCCAGCAGGTCGAGCGGCATCGGCACAGCCTACGGCGTCAGCCGGGCACGTTCGCCAAGCGCGTCGCTCTCAGCCGTTCTCGAACACCGCGGCGAGGTCCGTGGCGGTGAGCAGTCGAGTTCCCCAACGCTCCAGATCTCCACCGTCCGCCACCTGCACGCGGGCACGAACCGGGTCGGGGAAGATGCCGTGGTCTTCCCGGTGCTTGACGCCCTTCACTTGGCAAGGCAAAGTAGACGATACGGTGCCCGGCAGTCAGGAGCACCTGCTTCGCCCCGCACCCATGACCCAGGTCCAGCCTGCGCCGCTGTCCGTCGCTTCGCCGCACGTGCTGGAAGCACGGTCGCTGTTCCGGTTCCGCACCGCCGATGGCCAGCAGGTGCCGATCGTGCGCGACGTCAGCTTCTCGCTGCGCGCGGGCGAGTTCGCGACGATCATGGGCCCGTCGGGCTCCGGCAAGTCGACGCTGCTGCACCTGCTGGCCGGGCTCGACCGGCCGTCGGCGGGGCAGGTGTACCTGCAAGGCGACGACCTGGGTGCTGGCGACGAGGAGTACCGCGCCCGCATCCGCCGCACCCGCATCGGCTTCATCTTCCAGTTCTTCCACCTGCTGCCCGACCTCACGGTCGAGGAGAACGTCACGCTGCCGCTGCGCATCGCCGGCGAAGCTCCGCGCAAGCACCGCGCGCGCATCGACAGCCTGCTGGCCCTGCTCGGCGTCGACAAGCTGCGCACCCGCCTGCCGGCGGCGCTGTCCGGGGGCGAGATGCAGCGCGTGTCGATCGCGCGCGCGCTGTCGACGCAACCGCCGCTGGTGCTGGCCGACGAACCGACCGGCAACCTGTCGAGCAAAGCCGGCGAGGAAGTGATCGCGCTGTTGCGGGCAGTGTGCAGCAAGCTGTCGGCGACGATCCTGCTCGTGACCCACAACCCGCGCGACGCCGCCGCCGGCGACCGCGTGCTGTTCCTGCACGACGGGGCTCTGCGGAGCCACGCCGAGCTCACCGGAGGCCCGTTCCGTGTCGCTGACGTCTTTTCTCGTCTCCAGGAACTGGGCATCTAGCGCGCTGCGCGTGCTGCTGACCCTGGTCGGCATCGGCCTGGGCGTCGCGATCGTGGTGGCCATCTACGTGATGGACCACAACACGATCCAGAGCCGGCTGCTGGCGCAGGATCCGCAGCGCGGCTTCGTCGACCTCGAGGTGCTGCCGAAGGATCCGACCGCGACCGCGGTGCGCGTGCTGCCCGACCTGAAACGGCACGAGGGCGTCGCCGAGGTCGCGGTGTGGCGCGAAGCGCGCGGCGTGGTGACCGGCAGGGCGCCGGGCGTCGAACTGTCGGTGTTCGGGCTGTGGCCGGTGCCGCCGGGCGCGTTCGCACACTACGTGGTGAACCGCGGCCGCGATCTCGCGAAGCAGGACGTCGAGAACGGCGGCATCCTGCTCGGCGGCGAAGCGGCGCGCCTGCTCGGCGTCGACGTCGGCGACGCGGTGACGGTGGCCGAGCCGCCGGCGATCCAACGCGTCGAGTGCAGGGATGGCAAGCTGGTGCCGATCGTCGCCGAACCGGGGCGGCAGCCGTTCACCCGCACGGCGACGGTGGTGGGCGTGCTCGAACCGAGCCGGCTCGGCAAGCGCGCCGGCGGCCTGATGGCGGTGTGCAGCCTCGGCGTCGCCGACCAGCTGCGGCCGATGGGCGGCAACCTGTACCACGTGCTGCGCCAGCAGGGCGCCGACCTCGACCGGCTGCGCAGCGAACTGCTGGCCGACTACACGGTGCAGGACGCGCGCGGCGCGATGATCGGCGAAGGCGCCGACGAGCGCGCGTTCCGCAACGGCCTGAAGGTGCTGGGCGGGCTGGCGCTGCTGCTCGGCATGTTCGTGGTGTTCCAGACGCTGTCGCACTCGCTGGTCGCGCGGGTCAAGCAGCTCGGCCTGCTGCGCTGTCTCGGAGCTGGCACCGGCGCGATCACCCGCATCTTCCTGGTCGATGCGCTGCTGCTCGGCGTGCTCGGCAGCGCGATCGGCGTGGGGCTCGGGCTGCTGCTGGCGAAGCTGCTGCAGCAGAACCACGTCAGCTCGCTGGGGCTGGGCAAGGCATGGAGCACGTTCGAGGTGCCGGTGTTCCCGGTCGCCTGGACCGCGGCGCTGGGCGTGCTGTTCACGCTGGCCGGCGCGATGTTCCCGCTGATGCGGGCGCGGCAGGTGCCGGCGCTGGACATCCTGCAGGCCCGCGGCCTCGCGCCGGGCAAGGACGACGGCGTCGACCTGCTGCGCGGCGTGCACCTGTGGATGTTCGGGCTGCTCGCGGTGGCGCTGCCGCTCGCCTACCTGTCGATGACGCCACTGGCGGTCGAGGAAGGCAGCGAGACGCGCACCGTGCTGGCCGAACTGGTCGGCATGCTCGGGTTGTTCGGCAGCGTGCTGCTGCTGGCGCCGGGCCTGACGTCGCTGCTCGGGCGCGCGCTGCTGCTGCCGGTGCGGCCGTTGCTGCCGATGGCAGGCTGGCTGGTCAGCAAGGTGTTGAGCCGCTCGTCGGGCCGCGTCGCCGCCGCGGTGTGTGGGCTGTCGGCGGTGCTGCTGGCGCTGCTCGGGCTGAAGAGCATCACCGCGTCGCTGCAGGCCGACGTGCACGGCTTCGCGCAAGCGGCGATCGATGGCCGCATGTTCGTGCGCTGCCAGCCGACCACGCCCGAGGTCGCGGCGGGAATGGCGGCGGTGCCCGGCGTGCAGCGGGTCGACGCGTTCGAAGGCGAGGAACGCGGCGGCGGCTTCCTGCTGCGCGGGCTCGCGGTGGCCGGCGTCGCCGCCGACGGCGGGCCGCTCGCGGCCGACTCGCGGCTGCACGCGCGCTACGTCGACGACAAGGTGCGCACGTTGATCGCGAGCACGCGGCTGGCGAGAGCGAAGCAGTGGCGGGCCGGCGACCTGGTGGCGCTGCGCGACCGCAACGGCGTGCCGGTCTCGTACGAGGTGCTGGCGGTCGACGACCGCGCGGGTTTCGACGCCGACGAACGCGCGTTCGCGATCAGCTCGCCGCACTGGCTCCGGCGCGACTTCTGCGTGACCCCGACGTGCGTCGAGTGGCTGACGCTGCACGTCGCCGAGAGCGCCGACAAGAACGCGATCAACGCGGCGGCGCGCAACGTCTTGCCGGGCCTGAGCAACTTCAAGACCGGCCAGGAGATCCGCGACTACTTCCTGCGCGACGTGGTGCGCGACTTCCAGATCTTCGACCTGCTGCTGCTGCTGCTGCTGGTGCTGGCGGGCGTCGGGCTGGTCAACGGCATGACGATCGCGATGCTCGGCCGCGTGCGCGAACTCGGCGTGCTGCGCGCACTCGGCATCACCCGGGCGGCGTTGCGCGGCAGCTTCCTGCTCGAGGGGGCCGTGGTCGCAGCACTGGCGTCGCTGCTGTCGATCGGGCTCGCGGTGCCGATGGCGCACGTGCTGGTGCTCGGCATGAACCATGTCGCCAAGCTCGACGCGCCGGTGGTGCTGCCGTGGACATGGCTGCTGGTCGTGCCGGTCGCCGCGTTCACGACCTCGGTGCTGGCGTCGCTGGTGCCGGCGGTGCGCGCGCTGCGGCAGAGCCCGAGCGAGTCGGTGCGCTACGAGTGACGCGGCGCCAGCGGCGGCACGCCGCGGTCACCGTTCCCGTTCCAGCCCCGCGAGCAGCGCCACGGAGCCAGGGGCTCGTGGCAACGCCGTGCCATTTCACGGAATCCAGGTCACGTCCGTTGCGGGATGGGGATTGCACCAGTGGTCCGCCGAGTCCGGCGCGGCCGCGGCACCGCCGCCTTCCCCGACCGACACGCCCCCCAAGATGCTCCGTACCATCGCCTTCCTGTTCGCTGCCGTTCCCGCCCTGCTGGCCCAGGACGTCCGCGAACTGTCCACGCCCGTTGGCCAGGTCACCCTGCTCGGCGTCGCGACCTCGACCATCTCCAACTCGATCAGCGGTGGCTACCGGCTGGTCGACCTCGAGTATCGCGGCCCGAACATCCTCGGCACCGTGCTGTACGACGCCGTGCTGGTGCAGAACACCGGCGCGTACGCCGCCGGGTGGTGGTGGTACACCGGTCAGACCGCGGCGCAGGTGAGCAGCAACCTGGCGGCCAACCAGGCGCGACTGATCGACCTCGAACCGTACGAGGATGCGAACGGCAACCTGCGGTTCGCCTGCGTCATGGTCGACAACACCGGCGTCAACCAGAAGGCGTGGTGGTGGTACTACGGGCAGACGACCGGCAGCCTGTCGACGCAGGTGTCGACCAACGGCGCGCGCCTCGTCGACGTCGACTCCTACGACCTGAACGGCACCACGTACTACAGCGGCGTGATGATCGCGAACACCGGTGGCGACGCGCGCGGGTGGTGGTGGTACCTCAACGTCACCGCGGCGCAGGTCGGCGCCAACCTCAGCGCCAACAGCGCCCAGCTCTACGACCTCGAGCGGCGCAGCAACGGCAACTGGGACTGCGTGATGATCCAGAACCCGACCCCGGCGGCGTCGTACTGGTGGTACGGCTTGTCATCCGCGGACGTCGGCTACCTGCTCGGCCAGTACGGCGTGCGGCCGATCACGATCGAAACGTACCTGTCGGGCAGCACGCGCTACTGGGCGATGGTCACGATCAACAACAGCAACGCGCTGACGACCAGCATCGGCAACGCGATGCGCGCACGCACCGACGGGCAGGTCGGCTGCTGGTTGCAGCAGATCAACGGCAGCAGCTACGCGAACCTGAACGGCGACACCCAGTTCGAACCGGCGAGTGCGATGAAGGTGCTGCACCACACCCATGCGATGCGGTGGGTGTCCCTCGGGCTGTCGCTGAGCACGCCGCTGACGGTGTACACCGGCTACAGCGGCTCGTGCCCGCAGGACACGGGGGCGTTCACCCAGCAACTGCAGGGCGTGCTGCCGCTGATGATGGAGAACTCCGACAACGCCCGCACGCAGGCGGTCCGTGCGTACTTCGGCGAGAGCAGCCTGAACAACACCGCCGCGGCGCTGGGCATGGCCAGCACCGCCAGCAACCACCGGCTCGGTTGCGGCGCCGAGGCGATCGCCAACCCGAACCGCATCACCTTGCGCGACCTGCACGCGCTGCACACCGCGGTCGCCAACGGCTACCTCGGCAGCCAGCGGGCACTGTTCTACCAGATGATGCTCGACAGCGTGTTCGACCTGAACATCGCCAGCGTGATCGCGCAGGAGGGCGCGAGTCTCGGCCTGTCGTCGGGCACGGTGGCGAGCTTCCGCAACCTGACCGAAGTCGCGCACAAGGGCGGCAACTACAACCTGTCGAGCGGCGGCCCCGCGTACAACCACCGCGCCGAGTTCGGGTGGCTGTCGCTGCCGTTCCTGGTCAACGACGTGCTGACGCCGCGTGAGTTTGGGTTCGGCGCGTTCGTCAACAACGCCGGCGTCGACGCCGATGCGGTGACCGCGATCTACACCGACGCGATCCCGGAACTGCTGCGGCCACGCATCCGGGCGGCGCTGCAGACCTGGACCAACAGCCTCGCCACCGTGGCCGCCTTCGGGGCTGGTTGTGGCGGCTACCAGCAGACAGTGAACGGCCTGCCGCGGCTTGGCACCAACGTCACCTACAACGGCGTCAACGGCTACGCGAGCGCCATCGCGCTGTTCGGCATCGGCTTCTCGAACACGTCGTGGAGCGGCATCCCGTTGCCGGCGTCGTTGCTGCCGTTCGGTGGCGGGCTGGGTTGCGTTGCGCTGAACGACCTGCAGATCACCAGCGCCGGCATCGCCAACGCCAGCGGCGGGATCAGCTTCGGCGTCAGCATCCCGGCGCCGCTGTCCGGCATCGGCTTCGAGTACTACACGCAGTTCTACAGCTTCGGGCCGGTGACCTTCCGGACCTCGAACGGCCAGCACAGCACCGTCGGGCTGTGATGCGGCGCGCAGCGACCGGGGCCTGATGGGGCTCGCGCTGGTCGACGTCGGGCGGGTATGGATGCCGCCATGGCCGCCCGCTCCCGCCAGCTTCTCGGCGTCACCTGGCTGCTGGCGGTGGCCGCTGCGGCGCAGGACTTCGTCGCCGTGCCGGGGCCGGGGCCGGCGGCGTGCGAGCAGGTGGCCGTAGGTCCGGACCTGCGCTTCCGGATCGACGGCGGTGCGGTGGTCGTGGTGCGGGGCGAACGCACCGAACCGATGCCGGCGACGTCGCCGACCGGAGTCGTGCACGAGGTGACGCGCGTGCCTGCCGGCACCGTCGTCGCGGCGTGCGCGCAGGGCCTGTTCGTGTGCGACCGCGAGCACCCGGTGCTCGATGCCGCCGACCTGCGCGACGGCGTGCCAGAGGGCGCGGTGCTCGGCGTCGCCGCCGATGCGCGCGGCCGGGTGTGGTGC
>JBASWX010000492.1:0-1692 GCA_049276695.1 Planctomycetota bacterium | reverse complement strand
GTGCTGCACGTGCAGCACACGGAACGCTCCCGCCAGCGTGTTCAAGGTCATGCGGTGGCGCGGACCGCGGCTCGTCACCACCGCGAGGTCCGCGCGTTCGTGGCGCACGCGTTCGAGGCCACCGCGCAGCCCGTCGGCGATCTGCTGCTGCACCGCTGCCATCTCGTCGGCATACAGAGGCGCGAACTGGCCGGGATGGTCGAGCACCGCGGTTGCGTGGTCGAGCAACCACGCGTAGCGCCGCAGCGACAGCTCGTCGGCGTCGGTGACGCCATGGAACGCGCCGGCGACCGGCGACGCCGGGCTGGCGACGCCGGCGACGATGCGATCGATCGCGAACGCCCGCCAAGTCTGCCAGGTTCCGTAGTCACCGGTTGCCGCGGCGAGGAGCAGCAGTTCCTCGCGTGCGAACGCCAACTCCGGGCGCAGCACCGCGAGCAGCGAGCCGAAGCCGTCGGTGTCGTAATGGTCGTTGACGACCAGCTGCACGCCCGCGAGGAACGCTTCCTGTTCGGCCGCCGGGGCGCGCGCGAAGCGCAGCGCGATGCCGGTGCTGAGGTCGGCCCGCCACTGCGGCGGCGTGCGGTTGCCCGGCCAGTGCGACAGGTTCGGGCCGGCGGGCGTCATGCCATCGACCGACAGGTGTGGCGTCGCGAGCCCGTTCCTGCCGGCGAAACCGAGTTGCAGACGGCTGGTCGGCGTGGGGCTTGGCAGGAGCATGTTGGTTCGCACCCTTGTGCGTTCGCGACGGTGCGTCCTACAGACGGTAGCAAGCGGGCTGATGGCCCGCGCGAGAGCGAAGAGTGGCTGGCCGCCGGGTGCGTGAGCCCGGCGGCCTTTTTCGTTCGCGCCAGTCGCGCGGGAACGGCGCGTGGAGCGTGCCGGTGGGGCGGAGAAGCTGCTTGCAAGTCCCCCCGACGTGGCTAGCATCCGCAGCCCCCCAAGGCGTGGGGACGTAGCTCAATTGGTTAGAGTACCGGACTGTCGATCCGGTGGTTGCGGGTTCGACCCCCGTCGTCCTCGCCATTCAGAACCCCGCAGGAAGGCCCGCAGAGGGCGTTTCGGCGGGGTTCGTCGTTTCGGGGCGACGCCCGTCATGATCCCGGTTTCCGCCCCGATCGCCACCAAGCTGGTGGCGGAAAGTGGTGGCGACTCGCCGCGCTCGCGCTGATCGCGGCCATTGGACTGCCGGACGACGGTCCGTACAGCGCCGCGCCGCAGCCCCTGAGCCTGGACAGTTCGGGGGGCAGCGGCGCGAAGGACGACCAGGATCGGAGCGGGTGGAGCGAGCCGCCGGGAGCGCAGTGCGCGGGAGGTCGACGTGCGTGACCATACCGCTGCTGCCACCGGCGCCGCAAGACCGCCACGCGGCGACCGGCACCTATGGCTCCCGCGCGGGGTCGGCAATGCCAGCGTGCTGCTCGCCCTGGTGCTCGACCGCACCAAGGGGCACCCCGACAACAGCACCGCCACCGCACGCATGCTCGGCACCGACCGCGAGACGTATCGCCGGCACCGCGCCGACCTGCTCGCCCGCGGGTTCGTGGAGCAGCGCGACGGCTACCTGGTCGCGACCGACAAGGGCCGCCTGGCGTTGCAGGCCCGCTGCGATCCGCTGCCCCGCGCCATGCTGCGCGGCCGCGGCGATCGCCCGTCCCTGCCGGTGCTGCGCGCCTGCGCCGTGGTCTACAG
>JBASWX010000491.1:0-6897 GCA_049276695.1 Planctomycetota bacterium | reverse complement strand
GACCTGCTGCGCACGCGTCCCGACGTGCGCGCCGCGGAGCGCCGCCTCGCCGCTGCGGTCGCCCGCGTCGGCGTCGCCGAGGCAGAGCGGTATCCGCGCTTCTCGCTCGCCGGAACGCTCGGCCTCGCTGCCAACGCGGCCGCCGAGGTGTTCACCGCCGGCAGCGACGTGCTCGCCTACGGTCCGTCGGTGCGCTGGAACCTGTTCGACGGCGGCCGGCTGCGCCAGCGCGTCGCGTCGCTCGAGGCGACCGCCGAAGCGGCGCAGATCGCCTGGGAGCGGACCGTGCTGCTCGCGATCGAGGAAGCCGAGAACGCGATGACGCGCTACGTGCAGGAGCAGGCGCGGGCCGGCTCGCTGCAGCGCGCGGCGACCAACGCGCGCCGCGCGGTCGAACTGGCGCAGACGCAGTACCGCGCCGGCCTGTCGGACTTCCAGGCCGTGATCGACTCGGAGCGCACGGTCGCGGCGATCGAAGACGAACTGGCCGGCAGCGAGGCGGCGGTCGCCGGTTCGCTGGTCGCGGTGTGCAAGGCGCTCGGCGGCGGCTTCGACGGCCTGCTGTCGGTTGGTACCGCGAGCCAGCCGTGAAGGGCTCGCCGCGCGCCGCCGCGGCGCTGCGTCAGTCGGCCTTCTTCTTCGCCATCTTGCAGCCGGCCGGAGCGTCGTTGGTGCCGCACTTCGGCGTGCAGCCACCCGCGGCAGGAGCCTCGTCCTTCTTGGCGTCGCTCGCGTACGAACCGCCCCGGTAGTCGGTCTGGTAGAAGCCGGAACCCTTGAAGATCACGCCGGCGCCCGGACCGATCAGCCGCTCGAGCTTCTTCTTCTTGCACGCCGGGCACTTCACCAGCGGGTCGGCGGCGATGCTCTGGAACTCCTCGAAGCGGTGGCCGCAGGCGCTGCACGCGTAGTCGTAGGTGGGCATGGTCGGTGGCTTCAGGGTTGCGGCGGCGACTGTGGAGCGGGGCCGGCGACGACCACGCGCGCATGGCGCACGACGCGGTCGCCGAGCAGGTAGCCGGTCTGCAGCACACGCACGACGCGGCCTTCGGGCACGCCGGCGACGGGCTCGACCGCGACCGCCTCGTGGCGCAGCGGGTCGAACGGCTGGCCTTCGGCCTTGATCTCCTGCAGGCCGTGCCGTTCCAGCGCGCTGGCCAGCAGCATGCGGGTCATGCGCACGCCGTCGACCAGCACCTTGGGGTCGTGGCCGGCATCGAACGCGGCGAGTGCCATGCCGAAGCTGTCGAGGGCGGGCAGCAGTTCCTGCGCCAGCCCTTCGATCACGCGCCGCTTCTGGTCGTCCATCTCCTGGCGCTGGCGGCGCCGCACGTTCGCGGCATCGGCGAGCTGGCGCTGCAGCTGCGCCTCGAGCTGGGCGACCTCGTCGCGCAGTCGCGTGACTTCCTGCTCGTGGGTCGGGATCTCGACCGTCGGTTCGCGGCGGCCGTCGGCGTCCTGCCCGGCCGGGCCGGTGTCGTCGGGTTCGGTCTGGTTCACGGGTTGCTCCTATGCCGAGGTCGTTTGGATGCCAGGGGTCACGAGAAGATGTCCTTCACCTTCTCGAAGATGGTCTTGCGGCCGCTCTTCTTGCCGGCCCTCTTGCCGTCGAGTTCGTCGAACTTGCGCAGCAGCTCTTCCTGCTCGTCGCTGACCTTCTTCGGCACGTCGACCTGCACCTGGACCACGAGGCTGCCGCGGCCGTAGCCGTCGGCGCGCGGCAGGCCGTGGTTGCGCACGCGCAGCTTCTCGCCGGGCTGGATGCCGGCCGGGATCTTCATCGCCACCTGCTCGCCGGTGATGGTCGGGATCTCGATCTCGTCGCCGACCACCGCCTGGCGGAACGTGATGCGCGTCTGCATCAGCAGGTCTTCGTGGAAGCGCGTGTAGACGTCGTGCTCCTTGACGTGCAGCACCACGACCAGATCGCCGGGTGGTCCGCCGCCTTCGCCCGGCTCGCCCTGGCCGGCGATGCGTTCGGTGTGGCCCGACTCGACGCCGGGCGGGATCGTCAGGGTGATCGGCGCGTCCTTCGGCGTGGCACCGCGGCCGTGGCACTTCGGACACGGATCGTCGATCGAAGCACCCTGGCCTTCGCAGGCCGGGCAGGTCTGCCGCAGTTGGAAGAACCCCTGCTGGCGCACGACCTGGCCGTGGCCCGCGCAGGTCTTGCAAGTTCGCGGCTGGGTGCCGGGCCGCGCGCCGCTGCCAGCGCAGTTGGCGCAGGTCTCGGCGCGCTTCAGCGCGATCGTCTTCTTGACCCCGGTCGCGACTTCTTCGAGCGTCAGCTCGAGGTCGACCTTCAGGCTGGTGCCGCGCCGCCCGCGGCCGCGCCGGCCACCGCCGAAGATCTGGTCGAAGAAGCCGCCGCCCCCACCGCCGAACATGTCCTGGAACGCGGCGAACACGTCCTCGGTCGAACGGAACCCGGGCCCCTGCCCGCCCTCGAAGGCGGCGTGGCCGAACTGGTCGTAACGCTGGCGCTTCTCGGCGTCGCCGAGCACCGCGTAGGCCTCGGCCGCGTCCTTGAAGCGCTTCTCGGCGTCGGCGTTGCCCGGGTTGCGGTCCGGGTGGTTGTCGAGCGCGAGCTTGCGGTACGCCTTCTTGAGGGCGTCGTCGTCGGCGTTCTTGGCGACGCCGAGGATCTCGTAGTAGTCGCGCTTCTTGGCCATGAGGGGAGGAGAACGGTCGATGCGACCGCGGGGATGGAGAGCCTATCGGCCCGCCATCCCCGCGCACTGTCGCCCGAGCGTCGTCACCAGGTGCGTGCCGTGATCAGCTCGTGCTGCCTTCGACGGCCTTCTTCTCGTCGGCGATCGAGGTGACCATCGTGTTGGTGGTCAGCATCAGCCCGGCGATGCTCGCCGCGTTCTGCAGCGCGCAGCGCACGACCTTGGTCGGATCGACGATGCCGGCCTTGAACATGTCGACCCACTGCGAGGTCAACGCGTCGAAGCCCTCGTTCGGCTTCCGGCCCAGCGCCTCGTCGACGACCACCGCACCGTCTTCACCGGCGTTGTCGGCGATCTGGCGCATCGGCATCTCGCAGGCGCGCGTCACGATCTCGACGCCGAACTGCTGGTCGCCCTTCACCTTCAGGTTGGCGAGCACCTTGCTGGCGCGCAGCAGGGCGACACCGCCGCCCGGCACGATGCCTTCCTCGACCGCAGCGCGGGTCGCGTTCAACGCGTCCTCGATGCGCTGCTTGGTCTGCTTCATGTCGGCCTCGGTCATGGCGCCGGCGCGCAGGATCGCGACGCCGCCAGTCAGCTTGGCGAGCCGCTCCGCCAGCTTCTCGCGGTCGTAGTCCGACGTCGTCTTCTCGATCTGCGCGCGCAGGCTCTCGGCGCGGGCTTCGATCTCGGCCTTCTTGCCCGCACCCCCGACGATCGTCGTCGCATCCTTGGTGATGCGGACCTTCGCCGCGGTGCCGAGCTGCTCGATCTTGACGTTCTCGAGCTTGATGCCGAGGTCTTCGCTGATGCACTGACCGCCGGTCAGCGTCGCCAGGTCCTGCAGCATCGCCTTGCGGCGGTCGCCGAAGCCGGGCGCCTTGACCGCGCAGACGTTCAACACGCCCTTCAACCGGTTGACGACCAGCGCGGCGAGCGCCTCGGACTCGACGTCCTCGGCGACGATCACCAGCGGCTTGCCGGAGCGCGAAGTCTGCTCGAGCAGCGGGATCATCTCGGCGACGTTGCTGATCTTCTTCTCGTGCACCAGCAGCAGCGCGTTCTCGAACACCGCCTCCATCGTCTTCGGGTCGGTGATGAAGTACGGCGAGATGTAGCCCTTGTCGAACTGCATGCCGTCGACGTGCTCGAGCTCGGTCGTGGCACTCTTGCCCTCCTCGACGGTGACCACGCCTTCCTTGCCGACCTTCAGCATCGCGTCGGCCAACAGGTTGCCGATCGCCTGGTCGTTGTTGGCGGAGATCGCCGCCACGTGCGCGATCTCGGCGCGGCTCTTGTTGTCGATCGTCTTGCTCATCGCCGCCAGCTCGGCGGTGACCGCGGTCACCGCGGCGTCGATGCCGGCGCGCAGGTGGTTGGGGTCGACACCCGACGTCAGGTACCGCTGGCCGATGGTCAGGATCGCCTCGGCGAGCAGGGTCGCGGTGGTGGTGCCGTCGCCGGCGACGTCGTTGGTCTTGCTGGCGACCTCGCGCACGAGCTTGGCTCCCATGTTCTCGAACGGGTCCTCGAGCTCGACTTCCTTGGCGACGGTGACGCCGTCCTTGGTGACCTGCGGGCCGCCGAACGACTTCTCGATGATGACGTTCTTGCCGGCCGGCCCGAGCGTGACCTTGACGGCGCGCGCGAGCTTCTGGACGCCGGCGACCGCCTTACGGCGCGCGACGTCGTCGTACATGATCTGCTTGCTCATCGGGGTTCAGCCCTCCACCTTGGCCAGGATCTCGTTCTCGCGCAGGACCTTGAAGTCCTCGCCGCCGACCTTGACGTCGCTGCCGGCGTACTTGCCGAACAGCACGATGTCGCCCTTCTTGACGTCGAGCGGCATGCGCTTGCCGTCCTTGCCGAACTTGCCGTCACCGACCGCGGTGACCTTGCCGCGCTGCGGCTTCTCCTTGGCGGTGTCGGGCAGCAGGATGCCGCCGGCGGTCTTCTCTTCGGCGTCGAGCACCTTCAGCACGACGCGGTCTTCGAGGGGTCGCAGGGAAGTCATGGGTATCTACTCTCGGGAATGGGTGGGTGTGGAATGGGGTGGAACGGCGCCTGTCCTCACATCTCGCCGGCTTCGCCGCCGGTCGCCTTGTCGTCGTCCTTCGGCGCGTCGGTGACCACGCAGTCGGTGGTCAGCAGCAGGGTCGCGATCGACACCGCGTTCTGCAGCGCCGAGCGGGTGACCTTGGTCGGGTCGACGACGCCGAAGCCGATCATGTCGCCGTACTCGCGAGTCAGCGCGTTGAAGCCGAACGTGCTCGACTTGTTGGCGAGCACCTTGCGAGCGACCACCGCGCCGTCGACGCTGGCGTTCTCGGCGATCTGCCGGATCGGCTTCCTGGCGACGGTGCGCATCAGCTCGACGCCGAAACGGGCGTCGCCCTGCAGCGACAGCTTGCCGAGCGCTTCGCCGGCGCGCAGCAGAGCCGTGCCACCGCCGGGCAGGATGCCCTCGGCGATCGCGGCGCGCGTGGCGTGCAGCGCGTCCTCGACCAGCGCCTTGCGTTCCTTCATCTCGGTCTCGGTGTGCGCGCCGACCCGGATCTCGGCGATGCCGCCAGTCAGCTTGGCGAGCCGCTCCTGCAGCTTCTCGCGGTCGTAGTCGGAGGTCGTTGCGTCGATCTCGCGGCGGATCTGGTCGGCGCGCGCCTTGACGTCGGCCGGCTTGCCCTTGCCCTCGACGATCGTCGTGTTGTCGCCGTCGATCAGCACCTTCTTGGCGACGCCGAGCTGGCGCAGCTGCACCTTCTCGAGGTCGAGGCCGAGGTCCTTGAAGATCGCCTCGCCGCCGCACAGGATCGCGAGGTCCTGCAGCATCGCCTTGCGACGGTCGCCGTAACCCGGCGCCTTGACCGCGCAGACCTTCAGGATGCCGCGCAGCTTGTTGACCACCAGCGTCGCCAGCGCTTCGCCTTCGATGTCCTCGGCGATGATCAGCAGCGGCTTGTTGCTCTCCTTCAGCTTCTCGAGCAGCGGCAGCAGCGGCCGCACGTTCGACAGCTTGTCCTCGTGCACCAGCACGTAGCAGTCGCGCAGGTCGACCGTCATCTCCTCGGCGTTGGTGACGAAGTGCGGCGACAGGTAGCCGCGGTCGAACTGCATGCCCTCGACGACCTTGATCTCGGTCTCCAGGCCCTTGCCCTCCTCGACCGTGATGACGCCGTTCTCGCCGCCGACCCGCTTCATCGCGTCGGCCAGGATCTTGCCGATCTCCGGATCGTTGTTGGCGGAGATGGCAGCAACCTGCGCGATCGCCTTGTAGTCGCTCGCCGGCACGTCCTTCTTCATCGCCTTCAGCTCGTCGACGATCGCGGTCGTGGCGGCCTTGATGCCCTTGATCAGCTCGGCGTGGTTGGCGCCGGCGGTCAGGTACTTCATGCCCTCCTCGCAGATCGCGTGCGCGAGCAGCGTGGCGGTCGTGGTGCCGTCGCCGGCGGCGTCGGAGGTCTTGCTGGCCGCTTCGCGCACCAGCTTGGCGCCCATGTTCTCGTAGCGGTCCGCCAGTTCGATCTCTTCGGCGACGGTGACGCCGTCCTTGGTGACGGTCGGGCCGCCCCAGCCCTTGTCGAGCACGGCGTTGCGGCCGCGCGGACCCAGCGTGGAGACGACGGCTCTTGCCAGCTTGCTGACGCCGCGCAGCACTGCTTCGCGGGCGTCGTTTTCGAACACCAGTTGTTTGACCATCACAACCTCGGGGGAGATCCTGGATACTGCGTATGGGTGGTGGCTTGCGCCCACCTCGCGCGAGGTGGCACTGCCGAAAGCCTGCCGCAGCCCGTAGAGGACTGGCGGTGGCGGCGCGCGCGAGAGCAAACGTGGTGCCGACTTGGGACAGGCCCTCGGCAACGGCGGATCGACGACATGCAACACGCGGCAGCAGAACAGCTTGGATGCAACCGAATGGTGCGGCGCGGGTCCCGGTTCCAGGGGGGCGCATGCCAATCTGACCGAAGTGCCCACGGGGCCCACGGACGCCCGCGACAATCTGGCATGCGCGTTCTGCTCTGCTGGTTGGTGGCGGTCGTGGCGCTGGCCGTGCCGGTCGCGGCGCAGGGTGGTGCCTGCGAGGTGCTCCTGCGCGATGGCTCGGTCGCCGTCGCGACCTCGCTCGTCGGCGCTCCCGACGCGGGATTCGAACTCGCCACCGCGAACGGGCGGCGGCAGCTCGCGGGATCCGACGTGCTGGCGGTGTTCGGCGGCGCCGCCGTCGAGC
>JBASWX010000490.1:0-3749 GCA_049276695.1 Planctomycetota bacterium | reverse complement strand
AAATTGGTGGGCGACGGCATGGCCGGCGCCCCGGCAAGCGTCCTTCGCGCGGTCCAGGACCTGCTCGAAGTTGCTCCACTTCGAGTACCCCAGCAATCCCTGCAGCTCCCTGGCGAGCCAGAAGGCGACGTGCCCTTCGTGGTGCACGATCGCTTCGAAACGGCAGAACAAGGCCTCGATCTTGTCTTTCTTCATGGTTGGTTCCTCCAACCACAGAAGTGCGCAGGCGGGGGCATTCCCGCGGCCGAATCCGCGACCTGCCGGCGCGATTCCGGGGGCCGGCAGGGTGGGTCGGCCGCAAGCTGGCGTACGCGGCAACGCCTGCACCCAGGCCATGCCGCGCCTGGACGAGAACCTGCGCCAGCAACCGCCACCGGTCGCTCCGCTGGCCGGCGGCGCCTCGCTCCGCCGCCGCAGGCACGCTAAGAAGCGGGGCATGGATCGCCGTTACGAGCTCACGCGCATCAGCACGACGCGCATCGTGATCGGCGCGGGCGTCGAAGCTCGGCTGCCGGCTCTCGTCGGCGAACTCGATTCCGACGGCGTCGTGGTGCTGCACGATGCGGCGCTGCCCGAACTGGCGGCGCGCATCGCGCGCGCCCTCGGTACACCCGCGCGGCTGTCGATCCCCGGTGGCGAAGCGACCAAGCGGCTGACGACCGTCGGCGACCTGGCGCGCAGCGTGCGGCTCGCCGGGGCTTCGCGAAGCACCGCGCTGGTTGCGGTGGGCGGCGGCACCATCTGCGACCTCGTCGGCATGCTGGCCGCGGTGCTGCTGCGCGGCGTGCCGTTCGTCGCCTGTCCGACGACGACGCTGGCGATGTGCGATGCCGCGATCGGCGGCAAGAACGGCGTCGACCACGACGGCAGGAAGAACGAACTCGGCACGATCCGGCAGCCGAACCTGATCGCCGCCGACGTCGAGTGGCTCGCCCGGCTGCCGGACGAACTGTTCCGCGAAGGCCTGGTCGAGGTCGTCAAGAAGGCCGCGGTGCTCGACGCCGCGCGGTTCGCCCGGCTCGAGCAGCTCGCGCCGGCGCTCGCCGCCCGCGACGCCGCCGCGTTGAGCGAGGCAATCGAGATGGCGGTGGCGATGAAGATGGCGATCGTGCAGGAGGACGAGAGCGACCACGGCCGCCGCCGTTCGCTCAACTTCGGCCACACCATCGGGCATGCAATCGAGAGCTCGGCCGAAGGCAAGCTGCGCCACGGCACCTGCGTCGCACTGGGCATGCTGCTCGAGTGTCGCGCCGCCGGCGTGGCCGCCGACGTGCAGTCGCGCCTCGCCGCGGTGCTGGCGAAGCTCGGCCTGCCGAAGGCGGTCCCGCCCGCCTTGGCGCACGCGACGAGCCTGTGGCGCATGGCTCGGACCGACAAGAAGGTCGCGCGCGGCAACGTGCCGATGTGCGTGCCGAGGGCGTTGGGCGAGTGCGTCGAGGTCGAGCTCACCGAAGATGCGCTCGCGGCGGCGCTGCGCGACGCGTGACGCCGCCCGGCCTGGCATGACCCCACCGCGCCTGGTACCGACGCTGCCGTGGACCGCCGACGCGCGGCTCGCGATCCCGGGCAGCAAGAGCTCGGCCAACCGCCTGCTGGTCGCGGCGGCGCTGAGCGGCCGTGCGCTGACCCTGCACGGCGTTCCCGCCGCCGACGACGTCGTGCACATGGTGCACGGGCTGCGCGCGTTCGGCTTTGCGCTGCGCTTCGAGCCCGCGCGCGAACGGATCGACTTCGAGCCGGCCGGCCCGGCCAGGCTGGCCGCTGCGGGACCCGTCGAGATCTTCTGCGGCAACGCCGGGACCACGCTGCGCTTCCTGACCAGCCTCGCCGCAGTGACGCCCGGCGAGTGGACGCTCACCGGCGACGCGGCGATGCGGCAGCGGCCAATCGGCGCCCTGGTGACGGCGCTGCGCCAGCTCGGCGCCGACGTGCGCGACACGAATGGCTGCCCACCGGTGCGCGTGCGCACCACCACGGTGCCGGCTGGCGGGCGCGTCGAGTTGGATGCGAGCCAGTCGAGCCAGTTCCTGTCGTCGCTGCTGCTGGTCGGAGCCGCTTTGCGCGCCGGCATCGACGTGCACGTGACCGGCCCGCTCGCCTCCCGGGACTACGTGACGCTGACCTGCCGCGAACTCGCGCGCTTGCACGTGCGGACCGAGACCACGGACCACGGCGTGCGGGTGCTGCCCGGCTTCGGCAAGGGGCCAGCCGAGCTGGACGTCGACGGCGACTGGAGCAGCCTCGGCGTCTGGACCTGCCTGAACCACCTGACCGGTTCGCGCATCGCGGCGACCAACCCACCGCCGCCGGACGCCCAGCCCGATGCAGTGCTCGCCGGGGTGCTGCGCGCACTGCCCGAACATGGTGAGCACACGATCGACGTCGGCGCGTTCCCCGATCAGTTCTGCAATCTCGCGGTCGTTGCCGCCTGCCGCTCCGGCACCACGCGTTTCACCGGCGGCGCCAACCTGCGCATCAAGGAGAGCGACCGCATCGCGGTGATGGCGCGCGAACTGCGCAAGATCGGCGCCGACGCGCAGGAGCTGGCGGACGGCCTGGTCGTGCGCGGCGGCCGTGCGCTGCACGCCGCGATCGTCGATCCCGAACGCGACCACCGCATCGCGATCGCGCTGGCGCTCGCGGGCCTGCTGACGCCGGGCATCGCGATCGGCGAACCCGACTGCGTCGCGAAGAGCTACCCGCGCTTCTGGCAGCACCTCGCCCAGGTCGTCGCGCACCCGCGCTGCGTCGCGGTGGTCGGCATGCGCGGTGCTGGCAAGAGCACGTTCGCGCGCGCACTGGCCCGGACCGCCGGGCTCGTCGTGCACGACACCGACACGCGTTTCGTCGCCGAGCACGGCGCGATCGCGCCGTTCGTCGCCAGCCACGGCTGGTCCGCGTTCCGCACCCACGAAGAACGTTTTGTCGCTGAAGCGCTGTTGCCCGGCACCGTCGTCAGCACCGGCGGCGGCGCGATCGAATCGGCGGCGGGCCGGGCGTTGCTCCGCGAGCGCGCCTTCGTGGTCTGGCTCACCGCACCGGCTGCACTGCTGCGGGCACGGCTCGCCGCCGACGCCGGCCAGCGCCCCTCGATCACCGGCGCACCGGTACTCGACGAGATCGAACCACTGCTCGCCCGGCGCGAACCGCTGTACGCCGAGGCCGCGCACCTTCGCATCGACGCCGCGCTGCCGGTGGAGCAGCAGGTTGCGGCGGCGCTGCGTGGACTGCGCCAGCACGGCCGCTGGCCCGGATCGGCCGCTCCCGCCTAGACTCGCTGGCGATGTTCACGACGCGCCTCCGACTGCTGACCGCCGGCGAGTCCCACGGCCCGGCGCTGACCGGCATCCTCGACGGCGTGCCGGCTGGCCTACGGATCGACGCGGCGACGATCGACCGCGACCTGGCCCGGCGCCAGCAGGGCTTCGGCGCCAGCGCGCGGATGAAGATCGAACAGGACCGCGCGCGCATCACCGGCGGCGTGATGGCGGGATCGACCACGGGCGGCCCTATCGCGCTGGTGATCGACAACCGCGACCACGCGAACTGGGCTCGCCGACCGGTGGCGCCGATGACGATCCCGCGGCCGGGCCACGCCGACCTGACCGGGGCCATCAAGCACGGGCACCGCGACCTGCGGCTGTCGCTCGAACGGGCGTCGGCGCGCGAGAGCGCGATGCGGGTCGCGCTCGGCGCCATCTGCCGCGCGCTGCTCGCCGAGTTCGGCATCGTGGTCGGCGGCTACGCCG
>JBASWX010000489.1:0-34003 GCA_049276695.1 Planctomycetota bacterium | reverse complement strand
GCGGTCGCGCGGCCAGACGCGCACCAGGTGGTGCGGCGCTTCCGCCTGCGGGGGAACGGCGGCTGCCGCGGCTGGCGGAACGGGCGGATCCTGGGCGATGACTGCGGGAACGAGCAGCGGGAGAACGAGGGCGCGGAACATCGACGGCATCGGCGGGGCAGCTCCGGGGTACGGCAGGCTATAGCACGGACCGCACGCACCGTAACTCCGGCTGCGCGCAGGCCACCTTCCTTCGGGCCGGTTCGGCCGCGGCTTGAACGCGATCCGCGCGACCGGTCCGATGCGGGCCACGGCGGCCCTTCCCGGCGCCGTGCCGCCTCCGCGATGACCGGCTCCCGTTCCCGCCTGCTCGATGCCATCGGCGCCCGCTTCCACGCCGACTTCGGCGACGCGCCGCCCCGGCGTTTCTTCGCCCCCGGCCGCATCAACCTGGTCGGCGCGCACCTCGACTACAACGGCGGCGACGTGCTGCCGATGGCGGTGGACCGCGGCATCTACCTCGCGATCCGCCCCCGCAGCGACGGCCGACTGCGGCTGCGCAGTCTCGATCAGGGACTGACGGTCGACGTCACCGCGGACCAGGTCGGCAGCCGCACGCGGCCGGCGTTCGGCTGGGGCGGCTATCCGCTCGGCGTCTGGCAGGGTTTCCGCCAGACGACCGGCGTCGGCGCTGGCTTCGACGCAGTGTTCGCCGGCGACCTGCCGATGGCGTCCGGCTTGTCGTCGTCCGCCGCGCTCGAGGTGGTGACCGCGCTCGCACTCGACGCGCTGCACGGCACGCAGCTCGACCGCCAGCAGCTCGCCCTGCTCGCGCACCGCGCCGAGACCGGGTTCGTCGGCGTGCGCTGCGGCATCATGGACCAGTTCGCGTCCGCGCTCGGCCGCGCCGGCCAGGTGCTGCTGCTGCACTGCGCCGGACCGCGCTGGGAACACGTGCCGTTCGACCCGGCCGCCTGCGAAGTGCTCGTGCTCGACACGAGGAAGCCGCGCCTGCTCGCCAAGAGCGGCTTCAACGAACGCGTCGCGCAGTGCGCGACCGCGCACGAGATCCTGCGCGCACACGCCCGCGACCTGCCCCACCTCGCCCTCTACTCGCCCGCCGACGTCGAGCAGTGCCGTTCGGCGATGGACGACGCGATCTGGCGGCGCGCGCGGCACGTCGTCACCGAGATGGAACGCACGCAGCAGGGTGCCCGCGCCTTGCGCGCCCACGACTACGCGACGCTCGGGAAGTGCCTGGACGCGAGCCACCGTTCCGCCGCCGAGGACTACGAAGTCAGCTGCGACGAGCTCGACGTGATCACCGCCGCGGCGCGCGAGTGCGACGGCGTGTTCGGTTCGCGGCTCACCGGCGCCGGCTTCGGCGGCTGCGCGATCGCGCTGCTGCGCCCAGGTGCCGCGGATGCCGTCGCGGCCAAGGTGGCGCCGGTGTTCCGGGCGCGCTTCGGCGTCGAGCCCGGCTTCGACCTGCTGAAGAACGGCACCGGCCCGGTCGAGATCGGCTGATCCGGCGCCGTCCGGCGCGTCACTTCTGGTTGCCGAGATGACGGGCGACCTGCAGCGCGAACGCATCGAATGCCTGCAGACCATCCGGCAGTTCGCGCCAGATGCGTTCGAAGTCGACGCTCGTGTAGCCGTGCGCGATCCGGTTGCGCAGTGCGGCCATGCTCGCAAGCCGTTGGCTCGTTTCGTCGTCCAGGATCCGATTCGTCGCCAGTTGGCGGAACGCTTCGGCGTACGTGCCGGGAACGCCGAGGCCTTCGTCAGTGGCGATGTGCAGCGCTACATCGAGCGCGGACTGCACGCACACCACCAGGCTCATCGCGAGCGCGTCCTGGAGATCGACGTCGTCGCGCAGTTGTTCGGCCCGCGCCGGCCGGCGTCGCCGCAGCCGTGCGGCATGCTCGCGCAACGCGGTCAGCTTGCGCATCACGACGCCCGGGTCGGTCATCGCCGTGAACTGCCCCCGGCAGCGAGGCGGCGGCGGAACCGTTCCGAGGCCGCGCGGAACGCCGGCTCGTAGTCGAGGAACTCGGCGATCGCCTCGGCCCGGAACCGCGCGAACGCGGATCGGTCGCCGGCGAGCAGGATGCCGTGGCGCGCGATCTCCATGCGGCACAGGGTGGACGTCTGGTCGACGCGAACGAGATCGACTTCCCGACCGGCCATCCGCGTCAGCTCGGCTTGGAATGCCAGCTCCTGTCCGAGCGAGATGTCAGTGTCGGCGGGCAGCCAGGCAACATCGATGTCGCTGCCGGCGTGGGCGGTGCCGGTGGCCTGGGAACCGAACAGCGCGAGGAAGCGGGCCGGGGGGCCCGCCGCGATGGCGGCGTGCAGTCCGTTGTCGAATGCCCGGTTCACCAGGACGAGCGTAGCAGGTGCCCGCGGGCACCGACAGCGGCGCCGCTCCGCTCACACCGACGACGCCGGGCTTTGGCCTCGGCAAACGACGATGTCGAGCCCTTCCAGTTCGCTCGGGTCCGTCGATGATGTCGCGGTCATGCTGGCGCTCGAACACCGAAGCCTGATCCCGGGCATCGCCCGGTGCGTCTCGATCCCGATCGGGTGAACGCGATGGCCTCGGTCACCTTCCGCGCCTTCGACTACCGCGCCGACACGACGTTCGTGGCGGCGCAGTACCGGTTCGCCGGCGACGAGCCGCGCGGTTGGCGCATCGAACGCGACGGCCGGCAGCTGCTCGAACTCGGCCCCGGCTTCCGGCTGCTGCGCGTGCGCCAGTGCGGCGTGTGCTCGACCGACCTCGCGCGCCATCACCTGCCGTTCCCGCTGCCGCAGGTGATCGGCCACGAAGTGATCGCCGTCGACGAACGCGGCGCGCGCTTCGCCGTCGAGATCAACGCCTCGCACACGGCGCGCGGCGTCGCGCACGACTGTGCGTTCTGTCGCGCCGGGCTGGGCACGCACTGTCCGGACCGGGTCACGCTCGGCATCGACGCGCTGCCGGGCGGCTTCGGGCCGTGGATCCTGGCGCCGGTCGCGGCATGCGTGGCGATCCCGCCGCAAGTGCAGGACAGCACCGCGGTGCTGGTCGAACCGTTCGCGGCGGCGCTGCACGCCGTCGAAACGATCGCGCCGCGTCCAGGTGATCGGGTCGCGGTGCTCGGCCCACGGCGGCTCGGCATGCTGGTCGTCGCCGCGTTGGCGGGATGGCGGCGCGCGATGCGGGCGAAGGGCGGCGACTTCGTGGTCGGCGCGGTCGTGCGTGACCCGGCGTTGGCGAAGCTGGCGGCGACCTTCGGCGCGAGCGAAGTGTCGGTGCTCCACGATGGCGCCGAGGTGCCGGCGGGTGCGTTCGACGTCGTCATCGACACGACCGGCAATCCTGCGGGCTTGGCGACCGCGGTGCGGCTGGCGCGGCGCGAAGTGCACCTGAAGTCGACGCACGGGCAGGCGTCGTGCGGGCTGCAGCACCTGACCGGACTCGTCGTCGACGAACTCGGGCTCGCGCGCTTTCCGGACAGCGAGACGGCGGCCGGCGCAGCGGCGCTGCGTAGAGCGCGCGTCGCGTGGCTCGCGGCAACGGAACCACCGGCGTGGTTGGCCGCATGCGCCGAGGTGCAGCGCGGCGAGGCTGCGAAGCTGGCGCGCGAGGTCTGGGCCACGACGAAGGGACTGCCGCGCGCTGACCTCGCCGTCGCCAGCGATGCTGCCGGCATCGACGCCGCGATCCGGCCGGTGCCGGGCGTCGAACGTTCGCTGGTGCGTCCGCGCGGCCGCATTCTCCTGTGCCATGCCAACGCCGCTGCGGCAGAGACATCTCCGCTGCTGGCTGCCATCCGCGACCGCGGGCTCGTGCTGTCCAGTTCCCGCTGCGGCGACTTCCGCGCCGCGATCGACCTGCTGGCGAACGACCCCGAACTGCAGCGCCTCGGCGAACGCCTGGTCACGCACCACTTCCCCATCGCCGATCTGCCGCGCGCCTTCGCCGTCGCCCGCGGCCGCGGTTGCATCAAGGCCGTGATCGAGCACGAGACCCGCGGGGCCACCTCACCTTCCGAGTAGCCTGACGCGGCCCTTCCCGCCGCCGCCCGATCGGCGATGATGCCGCGACCATGCCGGTGATCCGCCAGCGCAACCTCGACCGCCGCACCTTCCTGCGCGGCGCGTCCGCCGCCGTCGCGCTGCCGTGGCTCGACGCGATGCAGCCGGCGCTCGCGCGCCCCGTCGCCGCACCGACGCGCGCCCTGTTCGTGTTCTCGCCGAACGGCATGAACATGAAGCTGTGGCGGCCCGAGGGCGACGGCCGCGACGCCCGGCTCGTCAACACGTTGGCGCCGCTGCAGCCGCTGCGCGAACGTGTCACTGTGTTCACCGGTCTCGCGATCGACGGCGGTCGCGCGCACGGCGACGGCCCCGGCGACCATGCGCGCGCCGCGTCGTCGTTCCTGACCTGCGCCCATCCGCGCAAGACCGGCGGCGCCGACATCCACGTCGGCATCTCCGCCGACCAGGTGATCGCCGCGCAGGTCGGCGCGGCGACGCCGTTCCCGTCGCTCGAGCTCGGCATGGAGAAGGGTGCGCAGGCCGGCATCTGCGACTCGGGCTATGCCTGCGCCTACAGCAACAACGTCAGCTGGCGTTCGCCGTCGGTGCCCGTCGCCAAGGAGACCGATCCGCGCGCTTTGTTCGCGCGGCTGTTCGGCGATCCGCAGGGTGCCGCCGATCGCGAAGCCGACCGCGCGCGGGCAAAGAACGACCGTTCGGTGCTCGACCTCGTCGCCGCCGACGCCAAGTCCCTCGCCAACGACCTGTCGGCCGCCGACCGGGCCAAGCTCGACCAGTACCTCGCCTCGGTGCGCGAACTGGAACGGCGCCTCGCACGCCTCGACGACGAGCCGTCGCAGACGCCGGTGCCCGACGGCCTGCTGGCCAGCGGCCAGGGTTACCCCGAGAAGCTCGCGCTGATGTACGAACTGATCGCGCTGGCGTTCGCGACCGGCAAGACGCGAGTCGCCACGTTCATGCTCGGCAACGCCGGCAGCAACCGCAGCTACAAGTTCCTCGAGGTGCCCGAGGGCCACCACGACCTCAGCCACCACGGCAAGAAGCCGGAGAAACTGACCGCGATCGCGACGATCAACCGCTTCCAGCTCGAACAGTTCGCGCGCTTCGTCGCCCGGCTCGCCCAAGCGAACGACGGCGACGGCGACCTGCTCGCGCACACGCTGGTGGTGTTCGGCTCGGGCCTCGGCGACGGCGACCACCACAACCACGACGACCTGCCGGTGATCCTCGCCGGCGAAGGCGGCGGTGCGGCGAAGGGCCGCGTGCACGTGCGGCTGCCCGGGCGCGAGACGCCGATGGCGAACCTGCACTTGGCGGTGATCCGTGCGATGGGCGGCCGCGACGAAGCGTTCGCCGACAGCAGCGGCGTGCTGGCGCTGCGGTAGCGGGCGCCGGTAGGCTTGGTCGTCCGCACGCACCCGTAGTTCAGCGGAAGAACATCGGTCTTCGGAACCGAGGGTCGCAGGTTCGAATCCTGCCGGGTGTACCACGCGGATGGCGGAGAACTGCCGAAAGGACGCGGTTCTCGGGGGTCTGGGTCGAACGCGACGGCGAGTGTGCAATGCAGTGTGCAATCGGCTTGACCACACGGGGGCACGACCTGGCACGACGTGGCACGACTTGGCACAGGGGTATGCCCGCCCCGGGCGCGGTCGGTTCGGGGCGTTCAGGCCGCGCTCGGGTGCCGCCAACGGAACGCCCCCGGCGGACGCAAGTGCGGCGCGCAGACGCCAACCTGGATCTCCCCCACGGCAACCTACGCCAGCGCCAACGTCGCGGGTGCGATCCCGGTCGTCGCCGAACCGTCCTGGCCCTTCTCGGCGAACGGCTTCGGCGTCGGGAACTTGCCGGGCAGTTCGCGGAACAAGTCGTCCTCGCCGAGTTCGCCGTACAGGTCCATGGTCAACCTGATGTCCGAGTGCCGCAGCACCTGCTGGATGATCTTCGGATGCACCCCGACCTCGATCAGGACGCGCGCGCAGGACTTTCGCAGGCAGTGGAAGTCGACGCGCTTCGATGTCGGTGAGCGCTGCGGGATCAGGCCGGCGTGCGCCGCGTCTGCGCGTACCAGGCGCCCGATCCGGTTGGCGACGTGGAACACCGCCTCGGTCTCGCAAACGGGCGGCAGCCCTTGCCGAGCCCGGTTCTCGCTGCGGCGCCTGCGCATCGTCTTCAACGCTTCGGCGATGAACGACTGCAGCGGGACGTTGGCGTCGTTGCCGTTCTTCGTGAACTGGCCGGCGAGCCGCACCGCGAGCTTCGAACCTGCGAGCGTCACGTCTTCCCATCGAACCGAAGCACACTCGTGCGCGCGGAAGCCGGTGGTCACCGCGAACCAGTAGAGCACCTGTCGATCACGAACCGCGTCGCCGTCGCACCCGCCGTCATGCGTGGGTCGGCCGCCGCGGTGCTTCTCGGCCTCGTAGCGTGCCCACGCTCCCGCGACGAGCATCTCGACTTCCTCGAAGCGGAACGACACGCGTCGGAATACTCGGTCCTTGTCCTTGGTTGCGGTGCAGGTTGGCAGCCCGTCGAACGGATTGCATTCCCAGCGACCCGTGCGCCTCAACCAGCCTCCGAAACCGCGCAAGCTCGCCGAGTAGTTGTCGGCGGTCTTCCTGCTTCGCGTCTTGCGGATCTCGTCCACGAATCGCTCCGCATCCGCGAACACGATCGTGCCGAGCGTCGAGACGTTCGCGAACGCCGCGAACGCGCGGATCATCGGGATCACGTCTTCGATGTAGCGGGGCGCCAGGCGCTCGGCCGTCATGTGGTCGCGGTACTCGATGACCAGATCGTTGAACGGCACCTTGCGCGTGCCGGCGAATCGGTCGACATGGCCGGCCTTCTTCTGCTCGACCTCGCGAAGGGTCTCGGCGAGGCGCTCGCGTGCGACGCGCAAGTCCTTGGTCTTGGTGCTGCGGCGCCGAACGACGCCCGCCGCGTCCTTGAAGACGATCGACCAGTACGGCGAGTTCGGCCGCCGGTACGGGTTCGAACGCCAAAAACCCGTGCCGCCTGCGGTCACGGCGATGCGCCCTCCGCCAGGTGCGCGAGCACCTCGTCGCGCACGAGAAGCGTTCGGCCGCGGATGCGGCGGGCGCGCGGGAACTTGGACTTCGGGTCGCTCAACTCGCGCCAGACAGTGCGCGCTGCGACGCCGCACATGAAGGCGGTTTCGCGCACCGACCAGAGCATCTTCTGCAGCAGGTCTGCTTCGTGAAGTTGTGGCGGAATCCGCCTTGGCTTCTTCGCCCCGCTATGGCTGTCCGCGGCGGCGGCATCGACGACGACTCGAAGGTCAGCCATCGTGCGCCTCCCGCTGCTCGACCAAGTCGGGGCGCTGGCCGAGTTGCCCGAGGATCTTGCGCTCGATCGACTTCCTCGTCTCGTCGTCCGCGGGCCGAACGAACGCGTGCTTGCGACCCGCGCGATCGGTCCTGGCCGGGAAACTCAGCACGAAGCGGCCGTCGCTGGTTCGGCGCAAGCAGATGCCGTCGAAGATCCACGGCCCGTGCTCCACGCTGATGAACCCGAGCAGCCCGGTCTTGATGTCGGCATCGGATGCGCGCACCCAGGTGCGAACGCGAACTTCGTGATCAACCATCACTTCCTCCCGTGGCGGACATCTGCACGGCCCTCGGGCCCGTCGCGCTCGGCTTGAGTGCCTGAGTGGACGGGTCCCGATGTCGTTCCGGCACGCTGCAGGGAGAGGCGGGGCAGGAGCCCGCCACTTCTAGCCTCCCCTGCCGGCGTCTTCGCTCCGTCGCCCTCTCGGGTTGATTCGCTTGCGTGCTCGGATTAGCCTGGTTGCCGCGTACACGAAAGCCTAGGCGGCGCTATCTGCTTGCCACTCAGTCTTCAAGCTTCGTCAGTCCAAGTAGCCTATTCGTATGCCAGTACGCAGTCGACAACTTTTGAGGCAGATCGGTATCGCAACTTGGCTGGCCGCCGTTGGGATCATCGGTCTTGGCTGGGCGATTGGGAACTCCCTCCGCAGCGAGCCGCGCGCGCTGCAACTCGCTTCCCATGCTGACCGCGAAGGCCTTGTTAACGACGGTTACTTGGCACGCCTTGCACGGGCCCAGTTTGAGATCTTTGCCAAACGCACATTGTACTCAGCGTTCACTGGAGAGGTCCGTCTACTGAGTCACAATGGCACAAGCAACACCATACAATGCACCGGCGTCGAATCCCACATGGCAATAGGCACGGTGTGGGCAGTATGGAGGCTACCGACTGTCCCTAGCACCAGTGTCATTGTGTGTGACGTGGCGGACGAACCGCTTGGTAGGCGAGTACTGCTGCGCATGGAGCAGATTGCCGATGCCCTGCGCAACGCCGGAGTCGACACGCTTCTGCCGTGCGCCGTCATTGTCAGCGGTGAATCCAGAGCGTATCCTGCTATGTGGGATTCCACCTTATCGGCTTGCTCGAATTTGGTGACCGGAAGTGACTGTAATGGAAGAAGCGACGTAGAGCACTCAATCGCACGCATCTTTGCTCACGGAGCTGTGCATAGATGCGGAGTACCGGCGTGCGATGCGCATGTGCCCTCAGCCGTATTCGCTCAGTACATCAGTGTACTCGTGCCAGAGTCGGCTGCGTCGGCTCCTCAGCAGAGTACTGTCGCCCTTCAACGGCATCTGCGCGCGCTTGCGCGGAGACGCTTGGCCTCCGTAGGGGATACGGATGTCATCGCTCCTCCGCATGATCGCAGGACGTTTGAGAACATAGTGGCCTGTGCCCTGCGGGCTCACGCGCTGCTGCGCATCTCCTCTCTCTCGAAAGGAGGATCGGTGACTCTCGATGCGTGCTTGCGTGATGCAACGCACACAAACCTTCGACATGCCTTTGACGTCGCTCGGGGTGAACCCGCGCGAATGGCCGGAGAATGCGCTCGGACGCCCTGGACTGGAGAACCTGGGATGGAGTTTGCGTCGCTTGACATGTTCGTCACCGCTCAGTATTCGGGGTTCTTAGAGGACTGTGGGTGCAAGGGGAGAAAGAGCGCAGGTTTTGCAGGAGCACTTCAGGAGTTTCGAAGCGCGCGCATGCCTGTGGTCTTTGCCGGGGATATGGTCGATTCTCCGTTCATGCGTCGGTTTAGCGAAGAGATCACGCAGTACATTGCAGGGCATATGGAGCGTCTGCCTAAGAGCATCGCAGTGCCGGGCGTTTGCGAGCTCGTGCACTGGGCGACACGGAATCCGACTTGGGAGATTGTGTGGACAGTTTCCAACATACGCGGGCGTGGCCTACAGACAAGACAATATGCTTCCCTCGGGGGCGCATCTGCGAAAGCACCCGTCGCGCGGATTGTGGGGGTTTTTGATCCAGCCGGGACTGACCGTACGTCCGATCTGGGGGAGGTTCTACGCCACTATGCGTGGGAGTGCCCTTTGCTGGCCGTTTCACGCATCCGATCCGAAGCGCCTGCCGAAGAACTCATAGTTGTAGTGGGCAACTGGTGGCCGAACGAACAGGAGGCCAGACGCTTGGGCGAGCGGGTTGTCGTAGTTGTGACAGATGTGCGCCTCGGACTAGGAGCAGCCGCGGATCGATCTGCCGGGTGGGCTGGGCAGTGGATGACGGAGAGTAGGGATGCTTCAGCGGCGGTGCTGGCGTGTGACAGCTACCAATATGGAGCGCACAAGTTGGCAGTTGCGAACGATGGAAGGCTACTCTGGTCTACACATCTGCTGTCTGGAGACATAGTGGATCCGGATATTAGGGGACAGCTGGACGCCATGTGGGATGCGGGACTCGACCAGTCGGGTGCGTTGCGATGGCGCGCTGCTGGAGAGGATGTCAAGATCGCGAGCGATCGAGGGTACGTTGGCTCTTTGCGTTGCAGCCAATGTCACCCAGTCGTCGATCGCGTCGGCGAGGAAGGTCTCGAACTCCTGCGCGGACATGTCGGAGAACTCGGACTCGGGGTCGATGCCGTGGCGTTGGTCGTCGGTTGGATGGTTGGCCATGGGCGCCATGAGCGCTCGACCGGGCAAACGGCTCAAGCGGGTTCGCCAGAACAGACCGCCGCCATGCAGCAGCTGTGCCGCGCGGCGGCGGCGTTCGCGGGGCACGTGGCGGCCCTGGGTTCGCGCGTGGGGGCCGAACTCGCGACCCGGGCCGCTGGGGCTGGGAAGGCCCCGCGGCCCGGCCGGCGGGTTCGGCTACTTCCTTGCCCGCAAGATCCGCTGCGCCTGTTCGCTCGCCTGTTCGAGGTAGTGGCGGAGGTTCGCGAACCCGCCCCCGGCCTCGTTGTGGTCGAACGCGTCGCGGATCGCCTTCGTCGTGCCATAGGCGCTCTCGACGATGCTGACCCGCCACAGGATCTCGGCCAGCGCTGTCTTCGCCTGCTCGATGGTCTGGACCAACGACGCGGCGGTGGGCGCCTCGGCGATCGCGGTCGGGTTCGAAGCAGGCGCTGCCGGCCGGGCGTCGAGCTTGTCGTTGAGCCGCTCGATGGCCTCGACCAACGCCGGGACCGTGCCTTCGAAGAAGCGCTTGCCCATGATGGTCAGGTGGAACGGGGTGTCGGTCACGACGCCACCCCGACCAGTCCCTGCAGGATCGCGATGGCGCGACGGATGCCGTCGCGGACCCGTTCGGCCTCGACACTGCTCTGGTTCTGCAGCTTGGCCACGACTTGCCGGATCAGGGCGTCGGCATCGACTCCCCCATCGCCGACGCGAACCCGGGCGGTGGGACGCGGTCGCGCAGCGGGTGTCGCGGTGCCGTTCGCCGCGGGCGCGTTGCTGGCGATCGTCTGGGCGTCCATCCGCGCCAACAGCGTCCGGGCCGCGCTCACCGACGCGGCCGTGATCCGGACGCCGTGGGTCGCGGCCTTCGCCTTGGCGTCGTCGACCGCGATGTTCTCGTCGTGGATCAGGATGTTGAGGGCCGCGAGGATCGGCGGGCGCACGTGCTTGTAGCGGGCGCGGAGTTGTTCGAGCTGGGCGGCCCAGGCGTCGGCGTGGGGCGTGGATTCGGTAGCGGTCATCGGGATTCTCGGGATCGGAGTTCGTGCCCCGTAGCCCGCGCTGGGGCGTCCAGCACGCGATCTACGCGGCGCCCGACATGAGTCCTCGCGCCGCGAGGAACATCAAGCCGAACCCGTCGACCGCGCCGACGACGCGCGGCGTGCGTCGCATGCTCGCGAACGCGTGCGCCCGACGAGTGTGCAATGCAGTGTGCAATCGGCTTGGTCACACGGGGGCACGACCTGGCACGACGTGGCACAACCGCGAGGCCGACGAGCCGTCACAAGCTCGGTCACGTGGCACTCATGGGCACTTGCTGGCACGACGTGGCACGACCTGGCACTGACCCGGGACGCCTTTTCGAATCCTGCCGGGTGTACCACGCAGGCGGGCGAGAAATGGCGAAGGGACGCGGTCCTCGGGGGTCTCGGTCGCGCTCCGCGGCGCGACGTCGCCCAAGATCCGCTTCGATCTCACTGCTTTGCTGGCTGACGCGGCGCCGGCACTGGCTCGCCTTCGACCATGTCCTGAGCAGGGAACAAGGCCGGCTGCGGCCCGGTGCTCGTCTGCTTCGCCTGGCGCTTGGCAGCGTTGCGCTCGTTGCGCTTCGCAATCTTCTCGAGCCGCTCGCGCTGCTTGTCGTGTTCGCGGCGACGCTTCTCGTGGGTCTGAGGAGTTCGGTTTCTTGCCACTGGAGTGCGGCTGTTCATAGCCTGGACCCCGACGCAGGCGCAACGCCGTTCTTGACCCACTTCCGCTGCCCCGCCAGTGCGATGGCCCTTGAACAGCACGCGGCTCGCGGCGCATGCGGCCACGCTTCTTGTGGCTACCGCCGGACCTCGCCCGGCACCTGACGCGGCGCCGCCGGCGCCTGCTTGACGACTTCGATCGCCTTGTCCCACTGCGCCTTCGGCACCACCACCGTCACCTCGCCCGCAGTCGACAACACCTGCTTGGGCTCGTGGCCCTCGATCGTGTGCGAGCGCCGGTTGCCGGAGACCGTCAGCCGGATCGTGAACAGCCCGTCGCCGATCGGCACCGCGGCCTTGCCGCCAGTCAGCGCCACGTTGCGCCGCGGCGGCGCCAACAACTCGGAGCGATCGCCGGAGGACCATTGCGTGCGGTACTTCAGCTCGGAACGCTCTGCCGGCTGCAGCGACACCTGCACCCGCGTGTTCGCGGGCAGTTCGGGAACGTCGGCGACCAGCACCGACAGGGTCGGCCACGGATCGAGCCGCACCGTGACGACGTCGCCGTCGCCGCGCGCCGGCTGCGGCCGGTAGCCGTTCAGGCAGACGACCAGGTCGTACGGGCCCGCCGGCAGCAAGAAGCGCTGGTTCGGCATGTGGCAGGCATGGCCGAGCCACTCGGCCAGCGTCGGCGGCGTCGGGAACGCCGCACCGTTGATGTCGGTGATCGGCTGGCCGTCGGCCGCGCGCGCATCGAGGGTCACCACCCGCACCAGCGACCGCAGATCGATGCCGGCGAGCCGCGGATCGCCGCCGGCCGGCGGCGGCAGCACGACCTCGGGAATGGCAACCAGCGGACTCGGCAGCGTCAGCATCCGGAGTTCCAGCGTGTAGGTGCCCGGCAGCACCGACAGCCACTGCACGTGGTGCTTGCCGGCGCGCACCTGGCCGAGAGTCTGCGTCAGCCGGCCCGACGGCTTGGGCGGCGCGACAACGGGAACCAGCACTGCCGACACGTACTCGGCAGGCGCCCTCTCCGGCAGCAGCACGCTGGCGGCGAGCGACTGCCCCTGATCGACCTGGACCACCACGTCGGTGGCGCCGACCACGAACTCGATCGGCTCGACCGGCAGCACCTTCTGGCTGTTGACCACCAGCCGGTGGCGACCAGGAACCACGGGCCCGCGGATGGTGAAGCCACCCAAGCCGTCCTTGTGCTCGAGCATGCCGGTGGCGACGCGCCAGCGCGGGCCACGTTGTTGTTCGGTTCGCGCGTTCAGGAAGCGTTCGAACTGCTCGCGTTGCTCAGGGCTCTGGAAGTTGCCGATCGCCTCGCTCCGGTCGATCGGTGCGGCGGCAGTCTCGAAGCGTTCGACGCGCAGGTTCACCGGTTCGAGGAATGGCTGCTCGCCGGTGACGATGCGACCGGCGACGATCAGCACGCCGCCGCCGAGCACCAGGTCGCCGAGTTCGTCGGTACCCGAACGCAGCGTGCGCGGCGGCGCCTCGGCGCGCAGCGGGGCTTCGCCCTTGCGCGCGACCTCGAACCACAGCTGGTCGACGCGGTTGTCCTTGCGCGGCGAGCCGACCGTGACCAGGAAGCGGCCGTCGCGATCGGTGCGCAGTTCGGTGTGCGCGCGCAGCGGGCCGGTCAGACGCATCTGTACCTTCTGCTCGGCGAGCGGACTCTGGTCGGGCAGCAGCAGCCGGCCCGCCAGCAGCATCGCGTTGTTCGGCGGCGCCAGCACGACCTCGACCTCGTGACCGGGGTGGCGCGGCCCCGGGGCCTCGGTGTTGAGGCCGCCCATCGCGTTGGAGCCGACGCGGTACTTCACGCCGACCGGCACCCACGGAAAGCGCACCTGGCCGTCCGGATCCGCGGCAGCGCGGCGCGTGGGGCGCGGCCGCCATTCGCCCTCGTTGTTGTTGGCAGACGACAGCCATGCGTTGTCGAAGCCGGGCACCGGCTTGCCGGCGAACACAGCGCGCACACGCATGCTGCCGCAGGCCGGCACGCGCAGCTCGACCGGTTCAGCGGGCAGGGCCGCGAAGTCGACGACGACACCGGGATCGTCGTGGCCCGGCAACACCAGCATCGCCCGCCATTGCTGGCCGGCCTCGGCGTTGCCGAACGGACCGAACGTGTTGCGTTCCAGATCCTGCAGGTGCGGGATCGTCGCCAGACCGTCCGCGCGGGTGCGGGCCAGCGGCTCCATGCCGGACCAACCGGTCGGCCGGCCCTCGCGATCGCACACCGTCACCGTCAGCGGCACGCCAGCACACGGGGCAGAGCGCTCGTCGATCGCGCGCACGGTCAGCGCCAGATCCGGTTGCAGTTCGAGCACGTGCCCGCCGACCGGAGTCACCGAGGTGCTCTCCAGCTGCAGCCGGCCGTACGCCGACTCGTGCCGCGCCAGCACGGTCGTCGATTCCTTCAGCGTGACGCGAGCAATGCCGTCGGCATCGCTGCGCGTGCGCCAGCCGGCCAGCTCGGCGAGCCGTTCGCCGTGCCAGCGCAGTTCCTCGATCTCGAACGCGGCGCCGCGATTCCGTTCCTGCAGGTACTCCGGCGCGGTCTCGTCGAACCAGTGCACGATCGCGCCCGGCACCGGCGAACTGGAAGCGCGGTCGACGATGCGCACCGCGACCCAGTGCGGGTCCGCCGGCAACGGGCGTTGCGTCGCTTCGCCGGGGGTCGACACCACGGCCCGTTCGGCGGCGCCCGGCGTCTCGCTCGCTTCAGTCGCGGTCGGCTGCACCAGACCGGTCGACGATGCGGCGGCCTCGACCGCCACGGCGCCCTGCGCGGCCGGAGGCGCCAACTGCGGCTCGGCGTCGAACGCGCACCAGGCCAGCACGCCGGCCACCAGCAACAGCAATCCGATTCCGCCGAGCAGCGCCTTCTGCAGCATGGGGTCCTCTGGCCAGCGCGGATGGTATCGCGGCAGGCCGCACCGTGGTGTACAGGCGGCGTTGCCCGCCGGAACCAGCAGCAACAGGCCCCCTCGACCTGGGATCGAGCGGCGAGCATGATCGCCGCATGGCATCAACGTCGATGCCCCACGCGGCGGTTGCCCAGCAGCGCACCAGTTTCCTCGCGTTGTGGTTCCTGCTCGCCGGCATTGCCGCCTGGCAACTGTGCTTGCTCGTGGACCTGTTCTGGACAGGTGTCTGTGGACTGCTTGCGGTCCCCGCGTACGGCGTCCTGTTCCGCGGTCGCACGCGCGGTGAGCAGGAACCGACGATCCGGGTCGCGATCGCGGCGCTGTGCGGGCACGCAGCGCTGTGGATCGGGATGGTGTGCTCCACCGTCCGCTACGAGGATCTGGACCGTCTCGAGCCCGAGGAAGCGTGGTTCCACCGCGCGGTCTGGCAGTACCAACTGGGAGACGCAAGGTACGCGCCGGCCGACGACACAGCGCTTGTTTGCGCTGCAGCCGCAGGCTTCCCCATCTGGGGTGTAGGCGGCAGCGACGGGCACATGGCCCAGATCACCGTGCCACGCGAGGGCTTCGTCGGCCCGCCCCGCCTCGACGACTCGGTCATCGCCGGTTCTTTCACGAAGCCCGCGCACCTCAAGCTGGACCGGGGGCTCGGTCTGTTGTGGGCCAACTGGATCCTGCTGACGCTCGGCTGTGCCCTGGTCGCTTGTCTGGTTCCTTCGTCGGCGCTCGCGGCGTGCTACTGCGGCGGTGGCGTGCTCTTCCTGCTTGGCGCGGTGTGTCAGGCCCTTTGGGTCAGCAAGCATTGCTTCTGGTGGTGACGATGCCACGCAGCCGGCCGCCCTTCCTTCCGGTGCGCACGGGCGGCGGCAGCGCAGCCCGACGCCGCGACTGGTGATTCCCGCAAACGAGCCCGCCGGCGCATCCGTAACATCCCGCCGATGCCCGTCTCCACGCGCCGTTCGTTCCTGGCGTCGGCCGCCGCTGCCGGCGTTGTCGCCCCGTTCGGGCGCACGCTGACCCACCGCCATGCCGCCCCGCTGAAGATCCTGGTGCTCGGCGGCACCGCGTTCCTCGGCCCGCCGTTCGTGCGCGGGGCCGTGGCCAACGGCCACACCGTGACCCTGTTCAACCGCGGCAGGACCAACCCCGGCCTGTTCGGCGACCTCGAGCAGCTGCGCGGCGACCGCGAGAAGGGCGAGCTCGACGCGCTCGAGGGCCGCACGTTCGACGCGATCGTCGACACCTCGGGCTACGTGCCCGCGCACGTCGAAGCGACCGCGAGGCTGTTCGCCGAGACCGCGAAGCACTACCAGTTCGTCAGCTCGATCTCGGTGTATCCCGGCTTCGGCGAGAACACCGACACGATCACCGAGGCGACCGCGGTCGGCGTGGTCGCCGAGGAACGTGCCGCGGAGGCGGCGAAGGTGAGCACGATCCGGCAGGCGATGCCGTTCTACGGGCCGTTCAAGGCGAAGTGCGAACAGGCAGCGAGCTCGGCGATGCCGGGCCGCGTGTCGAACATCCGTCCCGGTCTGATCGTCGGCCCGGGCGACAGCAGCGATCGCTTCACGTGGTGGCCGGTGCGCTGCGACCGCGGCGGCGACGTGCTGGCGCCCGGCGATCCCGATGGCCACGTGCAGTTCCTCGACGTGCGCGACCTCGCCGCGTGGATGCTGCACGTGCTGGAGCAGAACGTCACCGGCACCTTCAACGCGACCGGCTTCGCGGGCCGGGTCTCGATGGCCGAACTGCTCGGCGCGTGCAAGTGCGCGACCGGGAAGCCGGTGAACCTGGTGTGGGCGAGCGAGGAGTTCCTGGCAGCGAACCAGGTGCAGCCGTGGATGCAGATGCCGCTGTGGATCCCGCGCGCGGGTCGCGCCGTCGCCGACTGTTCGCGCGCGATCGCGGCGGGGCTGAAGTTCCGGCCGATCGCCGACACCGTGCGCGACACGCTGCAATGGGCGAAGAGCGAACGCGGCGACAAGCCGTTCGCGCGCACGGGGCTGCCGGCCGAACGGGAAGCCGAGCTGATCGCGAAGTGGCGGGCGGAACAGGCCGGAGCCGGCGGCAGGTGAACGTGCGGCGACGCATCCTCGCCGGGGCGCCGGCGACGCTGGCCGCGTTGGCGGCGTGCATCACTGCGCCGCTCGTGGCGCAGGACGAGCTTGGCCTCGGCAAGATGTGGACGTTCGACCGGCCGCCGCTCGCGTACCTGCAGCGCGAGTACGGGTTCGTGCCGGACGAGTCGTTTTTCACCAGGATGCGGCTGGCGTCGCTGCGCTTCGGCCGCGGCGCATCGGCGTCGTTCGTGTCGCCGCGCGGACTGATCCTGACCAACCAGCACTGCGTGCAGGAATGGGTCACCAAGGCGCAGGGCGCCCACGACTGGCTGCGCGACGGCTTCGTCGCCCGCGAGCCCGGCGACGAAGTGAAGCTGCCCGGACTCGAAGCACGCCAGCTGGTGCGCACGACCGACGTCACCGCGCGCATCGAAGCCGGCGTCGCCGGCATCGCCGACGCCAACGCCGCCGAGCAGCGGCGCGCCGCGAACCGCGAAGCGGTGCTGGCGGAAGCGCGCAGCAAGGAGCCCGGGCTCGAGCCGCAGCTGGTGAAGCTGTTCCAGGGCGCGTCGTGGCACCTGTACCAGCACAAGGTCTTCGCCGACGTCCGCCTGGTGGTGCTGCCGCACCTGCAGATCGCGATGTTCGGCGGCGATCCCGACAACTTCACGTTCCCGCGCTACGCGGTCGACTTCGCGTTCTGCCGCGCCTGGGACGGCGACCAGCCGGTCGACAGCAGCGCCCACTGGTTGCGGTGGGGCGACGGGCCGACCGAGGGCGAAGTGGTGTTCCTGGCCGGCAATCCGTACGGCACGCAGCGCCTGTTGACCAAGGCGCAGCTCGAGTTCCAGCGCGACGTGCGCTACCCGCGGATGCGCGAGACGATCGAATCGCGGCTGCAGATCCTGCGCGACTTCGCCGCGGCCGACGAGGCGGCGGCCAAGCGGCTGCGCCCGTCGATCCTGTCGTTCGAGAACGCCATCAAGCTGTTCCGTGGCGAGCACGGGGCGCTGCGCGATGCGGCGGTGATGGCGCGCAAGGAGCAGGCGGAGAAGTCGTTCCGGGAACGCGCGGCGCGCGCGGGGCACGCCGGGGAATTGGTGGTGTGGGACCGACTGGCGGCGCTGATGCCGGGCAAGGCAGCACTCGAGGCGCCGTTGTACCTGCACACCGCCGGCGGCCTGCCGCTGCTGCTGCGCGCGCTCGACGTCGTCGACTTCGCGGCGACCGGTGATCCGGCGAAGCGGCAGCGTGCCCGCGACAGCGATTGCGGCGCCGATCCGGTGCAGCAGGCGCTGTTCGTCGATCACCTGCGCCGCGCCCGCGCGCACCTGCCGGCCGGCGATCCGTACCTGCGCGTGATGCTGGCCGACCAGGACCCGGCGGCAGCGGCGACGCGGCTGCTCGGCACCTCGCGGCTGTGCGACCTGAAAGCGCTCGACGCGCTGCTCGCCGCCGGTGCTGCCGCAATCGCGGTCAGCGACGATCCCGCACTGGTGGTCGCGCGCACGCTGGCGAAGCTGATCGCCGACAACAAGCGGCGCAGCGAGGAACTCGAGGCCGCGGAGTCGGCGCTCGGCGCACGGTTGTCGCGGCTGCTGTTCGCGGTCTACGGCGACGACGTGTCGCCGGACGCGACCGGCACGCTGCGCTGGAGCGACGGCCGCGTCGCCGGCTACGACTGCAACGGCACGCGCGCGCCGTGGCGCACCGTCTTCCACGGGCTGTTCGCGCGCTCGACCGAGTTCGAGGGCAAGCCGCCGTTCGACCTGCCGGCCGAGTGGCAGCAGGCGCGCGATCGCCTCGACCTCGCGGCCCCGGTCGACTTCGTCTGCACGGTCGACTCGACCGGCGGCAACTCGGGCAGCCCGGTGCTCAACCGCAGGCTCGAACTGAGCGGCCTGCTGTTCGACGGCAACATCGAGTCGTTCGCCAACGAGTTCCTGTACGGCGAGCGGGTGGAACGCAGCATCTGCGTCCACCCGCAAGCGATCCTCGAGGCGCTGCGCAAGGTCTATGGCGCGCAGCGCGTGTTGCGCGAACTGGCGCGCTGATCGCGCTGGCGATCAGCCGTCGCTGCTCGTCTGCGAGACGCCGCCGACGTACAGCGGCGCCCCTTCGACGGTCGGCTTGGCGCCGATCGCCGGGTCGGTGTACGGATCGGCGGTCGGCGCCGAGATCGGCGTGCCGTCGAGGTCGAAGCCCTGCGCGGAGTAGATCGCGGCCGGGTTGTTGACCTCGACCATGAACTGCTCGCCCTCGAGCTGCTTGACCTTGTAGCTGGCATTGCCGGCGGCGATCACGGTGCCCGTCGGGATGTTGAACAGCGGATACCAGCGTTGGCCTTCGACCTGCTCGTGCGGGATGCCCTGCAGGTTGCTGCCGTCCCACTCGAGGAAGAACGTGCGGTTGTCGAACGACGAGCCGTTCTCGTCGTGCACGTAGGTCAGGCGCAGCGGCGGGTCGAACTGCACGAACGCGTTGTCGGCGTTGCGCAGCACGCGCAGCTGGTTCCACGGGTTGGTGCCGATGCTCCAATCGAAGGTCACCGTCTGCGACTGCACCTCATTGAGCGACTGCAGCGCCGTGGTGAACAGCGGACCGCAGTTGAGGCCCCACATCGCCGGGCCCTGCGTGACGGTGACGCCGTTGGCGAGCGTGACCGGGTTGCCGCCGAGCGTCAGCAGCATCGTCTCGCGGTCGAACACGTAGGTCTGGTTGCCGGTGTTGACCGCGGTCGCGTTCGGCAGGTACGGCGACTCGCCGTTCTGGAAGTTGGCCTGGTTCGACGTGATGTTCGCCCGCAGCATGTTGAAGTAGCCGTTGAGCGTCAGGTCGCCGCTGGCCAGTTCGGGCGAGTCGGCGGTGATGGTCGTGTGCGTCCACACGAACGCGGGCGTGGTGCCCAGCAGCGACGCCGGCCACGCGAACTCGACCTGGCCGCGGTCGCGGCTCCAGAAGTTGCACCACTGACCCTGCGTGAAGGTGTTGGCGATGCTGACCGGCGGGTTGACTTCCTGCCACTCGCCGTTGACACGCGTTGCGGTGCGGACGAGGTCGCTGCCGGTGTAGCGCACGCGTTGCTCACCGCCGGCCACCGGGCTGAAGTACTCGAGGTCCTCGCCGACCACGTCGGCGAGCGTGATCGCCGAACGCGTGCGCTTCATCAACTTGCCGGGCGCGATGAACAGCGTGTACGGCGTGGTCGTGTTCGACCCCCAGGAGCGGCGGTAGAGCGTCTGGCCGTTGGTCAGCGTCACGTTCTCAGGGAACCAGATGCCGTGGAAGCCGGCCCAGCCGTGGTGGCCGCTGCCGTCCTGGACCGGGAAGCCGGACA
The DNA here is from genome assembly GCA_049276695.1 of Planctomycetota bacterium. Taxonomy (GTDB): domain Bacteria; phylum Planctomycetota; class UBA1135; order UBA1135; family UBA2386; genus UBA2386. The sequence goes on along the minus strand of JBASWX010000489.1, from coordinate 13,960 downwards.
ACTGGTCGGCGCGGTTCTCGGTGGTCGAGTCGTAGACGCCGTAACGGTGCACGCGCGTCTGGAAGTCGTTGCGGTCCAGCACCGCCAGTGCGTTGCCGTTGCGCACGTCACGGCGCGCGACGTAGTTGGCGTTGAACTGCAGCTGGTACTCGCCGCGTTCGGAGAACTGCTGGCCGCCCTGGTTGCCGGCGAACGCCGACTCGGAGTAGGCGCGGCCAGAGTCGGTCGTCGGGTTGCCGATCACGTGCACGCGTTCCCGCTGCGCGAACTGGTTGGGCTGCGGCGGGCTGTCGACGTCGCCGTGCGACATGAAGAACTCGACCTCGCTCTGGCCGTCGTTGCGCGCGACGGTGCGCAGGTAACCCTCGAACAGCGTGTCGGTGCTGGCCGCTGGCGCCTGCTGCGGCAGGTTCTTGAAGTACAGCGTGAACTGCCCGAGCGGCTGCGCGTCGGTCGCTTCCGCCGTCACGGTCAGCCTGCCGTAGATCATCGACGGGATGTCCTCGCCCATCGACTCGTCCTGGCCGATCCAGAACGCGACGACCTGCGGCGAGCTGTTGTTGGTGCGCGTCGAATCGACGATCCACTCCTCGTACTGCGGGCCGGTGTTGCCGCGTTCGCCGCCGCCGTTCTCGTCCATCTCGACCAGCGCCCGGTAGGGACCGTTGTTGGTCTGCTCCCAGTAGCGCGTCTCGGCGAGCGCCCGCAGGATCATGTTCACGGTGTCGAGCGCCTGCATCGAGTCGTCGCGCACCCAGAACTGGGTCCGGTCGGTCTCGTAGTCGCTGCCGGCGACACCGCGCAACCGCGGCGACAGCCGCGCTTGCGCCGCGACCGAGTTGGAGTTGACGATCGCGACCTGGTCGGGCGCGCGCAGCGCCGAGACGGGGCCGCCGCCACCGCCGTCGCTGCCGCCGCCGCAGGCGACGAAGGGAAGGAACAAGAACGACGCGAGGACGAGCTTCTGCATTGCCTGGGCTTCTCCTGTGTGGGCGCCTGTAGGGCCCGGTCCATCAAGATCGACCAGGGCGAGCTTCCTTGTTGAGCAGGATCCGCGGCTGCTCGTAGGCTCCCGGCAATGATCGTTCGTCGGCTGTCGAAGTTCTCGACGCTGGGCACGCTGGCCGTGGTCGCCGCCGCTCAGGATGTTCCCTGTGCCTTCGTCGGAGCGCGCATCGAACCGGTGGACGCGCCGGCGATCGAACGCGGCACGCTGCTGGTCAAGGGCGGGCGCATCGTCGCGGTCGGGCCGGTCGCCGACGTCAAGGTCCCCGACGACGCGACCAAGGTCGACGCCGCGGGCCGCACGATCGTGCCGGGCCTGGTCTGCAGCCATTCGCACATCGGCTCGGTCGCCGGCGCCGACGGCAGCGGCCCGATCCAGCCCGAAGTGCGCGCGCTCGACGCGATCGACCCGCTCGATCCGGGCATCCAGAAGGCGCAGGCCGGCGGCATCACCACCGTCAACGTGATGCCCGGTTCGGGCCATCTGCTGTCGGGGCAGACGATCTACCTGAAGCTGCGCGATGCGCGCACCGTCGACGAGCTCGCGATCAAGAACGCCGACGGCAGCATCGCCGGCGGCATCAAGATGGCGAACGGCACCAATCCGCAGAAGGAGCCGCCGTTCGCCGGCACCCGCGGCAAGGCGGCGGCACTGATGCGCGCCCAACTGCACCGCGCCCGCGACCACCAGCAGAAGCTCGCCGCCGCCCAGCAGGATCCGAGCAAGACCCCCGACCGCAACCTCGGTCTCGAGGCGCTGGTCGAAGTGCTCGAAGGCAAGCGCGTCGTGCACCACCACACCCACCGCCAGGACGACATCCTCACGGTGCTGCGCCTGCAGCAGGAGTTCGGCTTCCGCTGCGTGCTGCACCACGTCAGCGAAGGCTGGTTGTGCGCCGAGCAGATCGCCGCCGCGAAGGTGCCGTGTTCGGTGATCGTGATCGACTCGCCGGGCGGCAAGCTCGAAGCCGCGCACCTGTCGCTGACCACCGGGGCGGTGCTCGACCGCGCCGGCGTGCTGGTCGGCTTCCACACCGACGACGGCATCACCGACAGCCGCTTGTTCCTGCGGTCGGCAGCGCTCGCGGTGCGCGGCGGCATGGACCGCGACAAGGCGCTGGCCGCGGTGACGATCGCGAACGCGCGCATGCTCGACCTGCACGAACGTGTCGGCACGCTGACGCCGGGCAAGGACGCCGACTTCGTCGTGCTGTCCGGCGACCCGTTCTCCGTCTACACGCGCGTGCTGCAGACCTGGGTCGAGGGCAAGAAGGTGTTCGACCTCGCCGACCCGAAGGACCGCCTGCACGCGAACGGCGGCTACGGTGCGTCCGACGGCCAGGCGATGTCGATGTGCTGCTACGGCACGCAGGAGATCCAGTGATGGCCACCTTCCTGCTCGCGCCCGCATTGGCGTTCGCCGTGCTCGCCGCGGCACCGCAGGAACCGGTGCCGGCACCTGCCCCCACGCCGGCTCCCGCTCCGACCCAGCCCGCACCGACGCCTCCACCAGCCACCCCTGGCAAGCTGCTCGCGGTTCTCGCCGAGACGCTGGTGACGGTCGCGACGCCGCCGATCGCGAATGGCGCCGTGCTGATCCGCGACGGCAAGATCGAGAAGGTCGGGCCCGCCGCCGACGTGCCGATCCCCGCCGACGTGCCGATCCTGCGCGCCAAGGTGGTGACGCCGGGCCTGATCGATGCCCACGCGACCGTGGGACTCAGCGGCCTCTACAACATCCCGCACGACCAGGACCAGCTCGAGAAGAGCGCGCCGATCCAGCCCGAACTGCGCGCCGTCGACGCGTTCAACCCGCGCGACGAACTGGTGAGCTGGCTGCGCGGCTTCGGCATCACGACGGTGCACACCGGCCACGGCCCGGGCGCGCTCGTCTCCGGCCAGACGATGGTCGTCAAGACGCACGGCCGCTCGGTCGAGGCCGACGTGGTGCGGCCGCTGGCGATGGTCGCGTGCACGCTCGGCGACGGCAGCCGACCGCGCGGCGACGGCAAGGCGCCGGGCACCCGCGCCAAGGCGGTCGCGATGCTGCGCGAGCATCTGCAGAAGGCGCGCGAGTACGTCGCCAAGAAGGCGAAGGACCCGGCGACCGCCACCGACCTCGGGCTCGAAGTCACCGCCAAGGTGCTGGCCGGCGAGGTGCCGTTGCTGGTCACCGCGCACCGCGCGCACGACATCCTGGCCGCGCTGCGCGTCGCCAAGGAGTTCGGCTTCGCGATCGTGCTCGACGGCGCCGCCGAGGCCTACCTGGTCGCGCCAGAGATCCTCGCCGCCGGCTGCCCGGTGCTGCCGCATCCCGCGATGGCGCGCACCCGCGACGAGCTGAAGAACGGCACGATGGAACTGGCGAAGCTGCTGCACGAGGCCAAGGTGCCGTTCGCGCTGCAGAGCGGCTACGAGAGCTACGTGCCGAAGACGCGCGTCGTGCTGTGGGAAGCCGGCGTCGCGGTCGGCCACGGCCTGCCCGCCGACGCCGCGCTGCACGCGCTGACGCTCGGCGCCGCGAAGCTGCTGCGCAGCGAGCAACGTCTCGGCTCGCTCGAAGCCGGCAAGGACGCCGACCTCGCGCTGTTCGACGGCGATCCGTTCGAATACACGACGCACTGCGTCGGCGCCGTGATCGACGGCCAGCACTATCCGGGAACGCGCTGAACCGGTGCTTCGGCGGATGCCGATGTCACCCGCGATGCCCGCCGCCCCGCCGCCGACGACCGTGCACCCGTTGGTGCGCTGCTGGCCGCTCGTGCTGGCGGCGATCGCGCTGGCGCTAGCCGATGCGTACGTGCGGCTCACGTTCGGTGGCCGCGCGCGCAACCACGAAGCGCCGTTCGCGTGGTTCATCGCCACCGCCGAGTGGACGATCCCGACCTGGTTCTCGGTGGCGGTGATGGCGGCGACCGGTCTCGGCTGCCTGCGCCAGCAAGGCGAAGCCCGCACCTGCTGGCGCCTGCTCGGCCTGTTCTGCTGCTACCTGGCCGCCGACGACCTGCTCGCCGTGCACGAGCGCGTCGGCGAATGGCTGCATCCCGCGCTCGGCGACACCGGTGTCTACTCGTGGGTGATCGTGCTCGGGCCGGTGTTCGCGCTGATCGGTCTCTTGTGCGCGGTCCGGTTGTGGCGCGCCCTCGCCGCCGAACCCGCCCGCCGTCGTTGCCTGCTGCTCGGCTTCACCAGCCTCGGCATCGCGATCGCGATCGAGGTCGCCGAAGACCGCGTCGCCCGCACCGACTGGCAGCCGCGTGGCATCCCGCTCGTCAGCTACGCCCAAGGGTTCGAGGAGACGATCGAACTGCTGGGCCCGGTGCTGCTGTTCGCCGCGGCGTGGGCGCGGCCGCGAGGCACCGCCGCCACTGCCAGTCGAGCCGCCTGATCGTTCCCCAGCGGGCTCAAGTCCACTGGCTGACGATGGCGGCGAACTGCTCCAACTCGCCGAGATCCATGGCGAGCGTCCTGGCGATCAGGGTGAAATCGATCCTCGTGTAGTGGTGGGCGAGGACGTTGCGCAGGCCCGCCCATGCCATCAGTCGCTTCGCCAGCGCCGCATCGAGCCGGCCGGTCGCCGCCAGGTTGGCGAAGGCCTGCTGGTAGGTTGGCGAAGTAGGCTGCTCCGCGTTCGCGGTTGCGTGCAAGGCGATGTCGATCGCGGCCTGGGCCGCGATGTAGAGAGCGTGCAACACCATGTGTTGCACATCGCGATCGTCGCGCAGCGCCGTAGCATCGTACTTGGCCCGGTATCGCCGCAGGTCGGCGAGCGCGTCCTGCAGGATCGCGAGGCGCCAGCGCAGGGTTTCCTGGTCGACCATCAGCGCCGCGACTCCATTCGTGCACGCATGGCCCGATTCCGGCGATCGAGGAACTCGTCGTAGCTGTGCTTGAAGTCGATCCACCGGGACGTCGTGTTCGCCTCCCAGGTGTGACGGGCGTCCGGGTCGCGGTCGACGACCACGCGCCGGTCGAGCAACATCGGACCGGCGAACGGCAACCCGGCATGGCTCAGATCCACCAAGTCCACCTTGGTACCGAGCACGTCCTCCAAGCGCGCGGTCAGTTGTCCCCACACCAAGGCACTCGGCGGCATCTCTTTCGTCGGCATCACCGCAACGTCGACGTCACGGAACGTCCCGCCGCGCACGACGGAACCAAACACGTAGGCCCAGCGAACGTGCGGCTCAGTGGCCAGCAGGCTCTGCGTCACTGTCAGGACTTCAGCCGGTCTCATCGGCTGCAAGCGTAGCACGCCGATCCCTGACCGACGTCGTTGCCGGGACTGTTGCGCGGCACGCCGCCCTCGCCGAAGGTTGCCGCGCCCGATGCTCGCCTTCGCCGCAGACGACGCCGCCGACGCCGCGGCTCCGTGGTTCCAGGTCCTGAAGATCGTGCTGCTCGACCTGCTGCTGGCCGGCGACAACGCGGTCGTCATCGCGCTCGCGGTGCGCCTGCTACCGGCGCGCGAACAGCGGCTCGGCCGGCTGTGGGGAACGGCCGGCGCGGTCGCGCTGCGCATCGTGTTCCTGGCGCTGGCGACGTGGCTGCTGGCGATCCCGTGGCTGCAGTTCGGCGGCGGCCTGCTGCTGGTGTGGATCGCGTGGAAGCTGCTGTCGCCGGCCGAACACGGCCCCGTCGCGGACATGCCGGACGCACCCGGCGAACCGCCGGTCCGCGTCGCCGACTCGCTGCGTGCGGCGATCCGGATCATCATCGTCGCTGACGCCTCGATGAGCCTCGACAACGTGATCGCGATCACTGGTGCTTCGGATGGTCACCTCGGACTCGCCGCCGGCGGCATCGCGCTGTCGATCCCGTTGGTGATCTGGGGCAGCCAGGTGGTCGGCAGCGTGATGGCGCGGCTGCCGTGGGTCGTGTGGCTCGGCGGCGGCATCCTCGGCCACGTCGCCGGCGTGCTGATGCTCGAGGAGAAGGCGCTGGTGCCGTGGTTCGGTGTGCACCCGGACCCGGGCTGGCACCCGCTGCCGTGGACGCTCGCGGCGGTCTTCTTCCTGTACGGGATGTGGGCCAGCCGCCGCCGCACCTGACGCCGGCCCTCGCCGTTCAGGCCGTCGCCGCGGCGCCGAGTTCCTCGTACACCGTGCTGCGCTGCACCGGTTCGTAGCCGGCTTCTTCGATCAGGTGCGCCAGCTGCGCCGGCGTCAGCGCCTGCGGTTCGGTCGTGCCGGCGTCGTGCGTGATCTTCTCCTCGATCACGGTGCCGTCGATGTCGTTGGCGCCGAAGCTCAACGCGGTCTGCGCCGACTCCTGCGTCAGCATGATCCAGTACGCCTTCACGTGCGGGAAGTTGTCGAGCATCAGCCGCCCCACCGCGATCGAGCGCTGGTCGAGCCAGCCGGTGGTCACGTGGCCGAAGTTGGCGAGGTCGGTATGGTAGGGCCAGAACGCCAGCGGGATGTAGGCCATGAAGCCGCCGCACTCGTCCTGCAGCTCGCGCAGCTTGACCAGGTGCTGCACGCGTTCGTCGGTGCGCTCGATGTGTCCGTACAGCATCGTCGCGTTCATCTTGAAGCCGTGCTGCTGCACCTTGCGCGCAGTCGCGAGCCAGCGGTCGGGGCCGGTCTTCTCGCGGAACACGGCCTTGTGCACGCGATCGGTCAGCACCTCGGCGCCGCCGCCGGGGCAGCTCCCGAGCCCCGCCTCGCGCAGGTCGGCGAACACCTCGTCCTCGCTCTTGCCCGAGATGTTCAGCATGTGCTCGATCTCGACCATCGTGAACGCCTTCACGTGGATCTCCGGCCGCGCCCGCTTCGCCGCACGCACGACGTCGAGGTAGTACTCGTACGGCATCGTCGGGTGGATGCCGGCGACCATGTGCACCTCGGTGATCGGCCGGTGCAGCTGCTCGCGCACCTTCTGCTCGACGATCGCCGGCGTCATCAGGTAGGCGCGCTCCTCGCCTTCCTTCGCCGCGAACGCGCAGAACTTGCACGAGTAGATGCAGATGTTCGTGTAGTTGACGTGCTGGTTGATGTTGAAGTAGGTCTTCTTCCCGTGGCGCGCGAGCCGCACGCGGTGCGCCATCAACCCGACCGCCGACAGGTGCGGGGTCTCGTACAGCCGCACGCCGTCCGCGAACGTCAGCCGTTCGCCGCCGCGCACTTTCGCGTCGATGTCGCCGAGGCCGGCCTGCTGGATCAGCTTCGTCGCGAGCGTCTCGTCGAGATGGTTGTAGGCGGGCAGCATGCTTCGGGCGGAGAAGGCTAGGCGGAAGGTCGTGGCCGGTGAAGGGTCGAGGGGGAACGGCACCGCGGAACGTGGAATTGCCGGCGTGCCAGGCCGGACCTGGGCAAGCGCGAGCAGGACTCTGTCCCGGTGGCCCATCTACGGGGCGATCGTCACTGGCCGCAACTGATCGAGCAGGTCCACCACCGCCTGGTTCGCCCTGGTGGCCACACGCCCGGTTTGTCGAGGCTCGGCAACCTCGCGTGCGCACCGCGCCGAGTGATCGGCGAGGTAGAGTGGCCAAACCGACCGGTTGCGTGGACATCCCACCCCGCGTCGGACGGACCTGGTCGTTGGCCGGCATCGGGGTTCGCAATGCGGCTCGTTCACGGACTTCTCTACGCGCTCGCGGCCGTGCTCTCAGGGCTGTTCGCGTTGCTGCTGGTGCTCGGTGGCGTGCGTGCGCTGGACGAACTGCCCACGGCGGTCCCCGACGCCCCACCTGAAGCGGTCGCTCTCGCGCGCGACTTCACGATGGTGATGATCGGCGTGGGTGCGCTCTTCGCAGTCTGCTTCCTCGGACTCGTGACCGTGCGGCGTTGGGCGCCCCTGGTGTCAGGCGCGATGCTCGCGCTGCTCGGGCTCTACGTCACCTGGGCCCTGACGAGCGAATGGTCCCCCGATCCGGAGCCCAAGGCCGAGGACCGAAGGCACGTCACCGCCATCTTCTCGGCCATCATCCTGTTCGCCGGAGTCTGCTTCCTCACAACCACGATCGTGCTGCGCCGGCGAAGTCAGGCCACCTGACGAATCGCTCGCGAGCAAGGGCGACCACTGCCGCCGCTGGCAAACCGACCACTCCGATGTCGTCACTGCCCTCAGCACGAGAAGCGCCGACCGGCTCCCCGGCCTGGCAGCAAGTCGTAGCCGCCATGCTGATCGCGGTGTTCAGCTCCGCCGCGGCCTTCGCCATCGAAGCAGGGCAGGTGAAGGCGCTCGGAGATGCACCGGGGTCGATGATCGCAGTCGGCTGCCTGCTGGCGTTGGTCGCCAGCGGCTTGGGACTGGCGTCGCCCTTCCTCCTCGGACCGGCAGCGATGGCCGGCTTTCCGCTCGGTGCAGCCGTCGACCTCGCGCGCAACGGCGGTCACAACCTGCTGCCGATCGAGTTCGCGATCTACGCCGTCTATGCCGTTCTCGGTGTGGCGGTCGCCAAGGTCGGCCGCAAGGTGCGAATCTCGCTGCGCGGGCGTGTGGCGCCACAGGCTGGCGCAGCTGGTCCAGCTACGGACACGGGAGTCGACCGCGCGTTGCTCGAGTCCGAGCTGCGCACGACCCTGCGGACGCTGGCTGCACCCGGGCGCGAGGTGATGGCCCGAGTGCGGGGCATCACCGACGAGCTGGCACCCGGTTTCGACGACCTCCTCGTCCCGTTCCTCGCCAGGTTCGGTGCGACGCTGACGTCGCCGCAGCAGGAACGTCTCGAAGAAGTCGGCGCGCTCCTCCGTGAAATGGGTGGCAGGAACAACGCTGCGCTGTGGACCGAGGAGGCGGTGTGCAACCACCCGCGATGGGCAACGGTCCGACGTGCGGCTCGGGAGGCACTCGACGCGTTTGGATGGTGACGCCCAACCGGACTGACCGCCAATCCCCGACACCTCGTTCGCACAAGTGCTGGAGACGGCACCGCCTCCGGTAGGATCGCGCCGATGCCCCGAACGCGCCGCGAGATCGTCGCCACGCTCGCCATGCTCGCGCTCGCGCTGCCGACGAACGGTTGCACCGCGCTGGCGGGCTGGATGGCGCCGGGCGACACGCTGCCGTTCCCGATTGCCCCGCTCGCGACCGATGCGACCGGCCGCACCTACGACGTCGACGGCAACGGCGTCGCCGACTTCGCGGTCCGGCACGGAGCGTCGGGCCGCTTCGAACGCATCGAGTACGACGACGACGAGGACGGCACGTTCGAGCGTTCGTACCGGCTCGGCGAAGCCCACCCACGCGGCCGACCGCACCTGATCCTGCTGGTCGACTCGCTGCCGTTCCGGATCGTGCACCCACGCTGGCAGGCCGGCGACTGGACGTGGTTCCACGAGCCGCGCAAGGTGATCCCGCCGTTCCCATCGCTGAGCGAGGTGATCTTCAGCGAGATCATGCAGGCGCCGCCGATGCCCGCGAACATCGAGCGCCACTACGACCGCCGCACCAACGAGATCGAGAACCTGTGGATCGATCGCGCGTTGGGCTACGAGCCGCCGTGGATCCGGCGGCTCGACTCGCACATCGGCAGCTACATGAACGTCGGCATGTCGTACGTGAATCCGCAGCCGTGGTACCACGCCGAGCTGGCGGCGGCGAAAGCCGCGGTCGACGCCAACGACGGCATGGTCACGATCGCCTACATCGTCAGTTCGTCGGCGATGCTGTCGCGCTACGGCCGCGAGGGACTCGACGAATGCCTGGCGGCGATCGACCAGTTGTGCCTGCAGTTGTTCTGGGAGCGGCAAGGCGCGATCGACATCACGATCCTGTCCGACCACGGCCACAACCTGACGCCGTCGCCGAACTTCCTGGTCGCGGAGCGGCTCGCCGAGGGCGGCTTCCACCCGACCGATTCGATCGTCGACCGCGAACGCGACGTCGTGCCCGAGATCAACGGCCTGGTCACCTACTTCGGCGTGCACACCGCGCGCCCGGTCGCCGTCGCAGAGGCGATGCTGGTGCATCCCGAGATCCAGCTCGCGATCTGGCAGGCCGGCGAGCGCGTGGTCGTGCGCGACCACGATGGGCTCGCGTTCGTCGAGCACTCTGGCGAACGCTTCCGCTACCGGCCGGAACGCGGCGACCCGCTGCGCCTGAACGAAGTGGTCGCGGCGATGACCGCGGCTGGCCGCCTCGATGCCGACGGCTTCGGCAGCGACGCCGACTGGTTCGACGCCACGGTCGACGCCGAGTACCCCGACGCGCTGTCGCGGCTGTGGAACGCGTTCCACGGCCAGGTGATCAACCCGCCGCAGGTGCTGTTCACGCTGCACGACGGCCACTGCGCGGGGCTCGAGTCGATGGCGGACTGGATCGACATGCAGTCGACGCACGGCGGCCTGAACCAGATCAACAGCGACGCCGTGCTGATGACGACGAAGTGCGAAGTGGCGGGCAGCCTGCGTTCGCGCGACGTGCTGCCGGCGATCGAACCGCGCGTGCGGGCCCGCCTGCAACGGTGACTCGTCGCCGCCGGCGGCTACTTCAGCGGCACTTCGCTCTCGCCGCGAATCACCGCGACGACCTTGCGCAGCGCACCGATGTCGCGCAGCGGATCGGCAGCGAGCACGACGAGCCCGGCCCATGCACCGCCCTTCCGGAAATCGCCGAGTTCGGGTCGCCCGAGCACCTGCGCCGCGGTGCGCGTCGCCGCCGCCAAGGCCTGCACCGGCGTCATGCCGTAGTCGACCATCAGTTCGATCTCGCGCGCGTTGTCACCGTGCCGGAACACGCCGGCGTCGCTGCCGCACGCGACCGTGACGCCGGCAGCGAGCGCACGCTGGAAGCCGGCCTTCGCGGTGTTCAGCCGGTCGACGATCGGCCCCTTGCGCCCCGCGTAACGCACGATCGCTTCGTTGGCGGCCAGACACGGACAGAGCGCCACGTCCTTCGCCTTCAACTGAGCGAGGGTCTCGGCACTCGCTCCCGCACCGTGTTCGATCGTGCGCACGCCGGCCAGCACCGCGCGTCGGATGCCCTCGTCGGTGGTCGCGTGCGCCGCAACCGGCAGCTTCGCCTTCGCCGCCGCCGCGCACAGCGCCTGGAGTTCCGCGAGCGAGAACGTCGGCGCCACCGGCCCGCTCTTGCCGTGCCGGTAGTCGGCGTAGACCTTGATCCACTTCGCCCCGCCCGCCGCCTGCTCGCGCACCGCCTGCTCGATCTCGGCGATGCCGGCGACGCACTGCGCACCCTTCTTCGTCGTCGGGTCCTCGGCGTCGGGCCCGTAGCAGCCGCGCAGTACGATCGCGCGCGTCGCCGGGATGATCCACGGCGGGCGCGCCACCAGGCCACCGACGATCTCGTCCGGAAAGGCCTTCAGCAGCGCCACGTCGGCGTAGCCCGCGCCCTCGGTGCCGAGGTCGCGGATCACCGTGAACCCGGCGCGCAGCGTCGCCAGCGCGTGCTGCACGGCGCGCCCGGAGCGCAGTTCGTCGCTCTCGTTCCTGACCTGGTCGTCCCACGACATCTCGTCGTACGGCCGCAGCAGCAGGTGCGTGTGCAGGTCGATCAGGCCCGGGATCAACCAGGCCTCGCCGAAGTCGCGGTCGACCGTCTGCCCCGGAGCAGCAGCCTTCACGTCGAGCACGCCACTCATGTACGTGACGACCTGGTCTTCGCGCCACGACGCGCCGTCCTCGGCGAGCACGTGCCTGCAGCGGAACGTCGACGGGCGCTGGGCGGCGGCAAGAGCCGCCGTCACCAGCACGCACAGGCACGCGAACACCGGGGAACGCATGCCTGCGATCATCGCACCGGCGGCGCCGGTGCGGCTACGGGCAGCCGGCGATCAGGTTGCCGATGCGCACGCGCAGGCCGTTGCTCAGGTTGAAGTTGCCGAGCAGGGCCCCGGTCGCCGCGAAGTTGATCATCTGGAAGTCGAGCGCGAGGCCTTCCAGCGACGGGTTCGCCGGCACGCCGAGCGGGATCGATGCGGCGCCGCTGGTGTTCGACACCGCCAGCAGCGGGCCGAGCACCGTGAACGGATCGCCCGAATACAGCGTGCAGCCCGGACCGAGCACCGTGGTGCCGGGCACCGACGACAGCACGAACATGCACGGCACGCTCACCGGGTTGCCGGTCGTGCGCAGCGCCAGCGTCGCGTTGCCGATCAGGGCGCGGTCGGGCGAGCCGGTCGCGTACAGCGACGGCGCGCTCGGAATGCCGCAGCCGGCACCGAGGTTCTGGTTCCACAGCCCGCTCGGCGTCGTCGACGACACGTTCAGGGTCAGCAGGCCGGCGCCGACGTCGTACTGATCGAGCAGCACGGAGCCCGTCTGCGGCGCCGCGTCGCTGTCGAACCAGAAGTTGAAGATGCTGTTCCAGCGCAGCGGCGACGGGTTGACGCCATTGGTCTGGAACACCACTTCGTTGCCGACCTTCGCCGCGGTCCAGTCGGTGATCGCATTGCGATCGAAGTCGTGGAAGCCGAAGTTGACGACCTGCGCCTGCGCGCACACCGGCACCCGGAAGGCGCCCATGCCGCGCTTGTTGTCGCGGTTGTGGACCGCGTACTCGTAGTGGTAGAGACCGTTCACCGGGCCGGTGACCTTGACTGCGACGTAGTAGCGGCCGTCGTCGGGGCCGTTCGCGGCCGAGTTGATCGTCGCTCCGGTCCAGCGCTGCAGGACCGTGCCCTGCTGGAACGCGGTGCCGTCGGTCAGCGTCCACTGGCTGGTCGCGGCGCTCCACGTCGGCGTGAACTGGCGCGTGCCGATGTTGTTGCCGCGCAGCGCTTCTGCTTCGCCCGGCACCAGGTAGCCCGACTGGTACCAGAACGTCGCCCCAGGCTTGACGAGGTCGTCGTCGTAAACGCGCATCGCGTCACCGATCTGCGTGTTCAGCGCGGTGGCCTGCGTCGACGTCAGGCTGCGCACGCCGTCGCACTGCTGCGCTGGCGCGACCGGGGGATTGCCGCGGTCGAAGTGCGAGCACACCGGGTTCCAGGTGCCGAGCCACGGGTCGACCTCGCCGGGCGGGCCGAGGTTGAAGTGATCGACTGCCTGCGACGCGACGTACGTGTCGTTGCAACCGGGCTCGACGAAGCTCGACGTCGCCTGGTTGACGCAGGTGCCGCACGGACTCGGGTCGTTGTTCGAGCCGAACGTGTGCTTCACCCACGCGTAGTTCGAGATCTGGACGAGCCGGCCACCGACCTCGGAGGCGACGATGTAGTGGATGAAACCGTGGTTCGGGTTCATCGCCGCTTGGAACGGAATCGCGCCGACGCCGGGATTGCAGCAGATCGTGCGCGTGCCGATCGCCTGCACACCGCTCGGGTAGGTGCCGGTGCGCCGGTAGCGGGAGATCGTGGTGGTGTCCTGAAGCTGGATGTCGCGACCGGGGACCACGTTCGCCTGGGCGATCAGGTCGCCGACGGCGAGTACGGAGAGAAAGACCGGGGAAGAACGCAGCGAACGCATGGAGAGCCGCCTGAGGGTTGCGGCCATGGTGGGCGCCATGGCGGGGGCACCGGAACGGTAGTGCGGAGCGGCGATCGCCGCCAACCCTGGAGGTTGCTGTCCGCCGTCATCGCCCGATCAGCGCGGCGCCAAGGCTCGATCCCGTGGCGAGTGTCGCCGCTCAGGACGACGACGGATTGCTCGGCTGCTCCAGGATCTCGTAGAGCCCGTGGCGATCGCTGCGCACGCGGCCTTTGGCTTCGAGCGCCTGCCAGACCTCGGCCGGATACTGCGGCGGCGGCGTCACCGCGACGATGCCGGAACGACCGCCCCTGCTCATCGCGTCATGGCCGAGGCGCGATTCGTCGTCCAACCGCGTCAGCTTCAACCGCTTCTTCAGCGCCTTCATCGCGCGCTGCAACGTCTCCTTGGTGAACGTGCCATCCGGGTTGCGTTCGATGATGTTCCGGTCGCCCGGTTCGGCGTCGTGCGGTTGCATGCCAGCATCATCGCGCAACGTGCGGTCGGTTCCCAACCGCGGGTGCCCGAACCGGCATCAACGGCCGCGGGCGCTGGCGCCGAGCCGCAGGCGCGCGGCGACCGAT
>JBASWX010000488.1:0-11911 GCA_049276695.1 Planctomycetota bacterium | reverse complement strand
ATGCTCGACCGCGCCGGTGATGCGCACCTGCCGGTTGCGCGGCGCCGGCCACCAGAACGTCGCCGCCGCCTTCGCATTGCCCGCCAGCTGCGCGCCCTTGTCGCTCTGCTTGTTGGTGAAGAACGTGAAGCCGCGCGCACCGACGCCCTTGCACAGCACGATCCGGCAGTGCGGCTGGCCGGTGGCATCGCAGGTCGCCAGCGCCATGCCGTTCGGTTCACTGACGCCGGCGCGTTCGGCCGCCGCCAACCACTCGCGGCACAGGTCGAAGGCATCGACCGGCAGGCTCGCCCGCTCGAGCGGTTCGTCGCCGTAGTCGATGCGGAGGTGGGAGAACGAGTCGGGCACCATGCCGCGATCGTATGCGCGCCGGGCCTGACGCGATCCCGTGCGCCGGTCACCGCCCGGCCTTTCGGATACTCTGCCGGCCCTCGCGAAGAACCGATCATGCCCGCATCCACCGCCGTCAGCCGTCTGCCCGCCCTCGCCACGCTCGCGCTCGCCGCCTGCAGCATCGGCCAACCATCAGGACAGCCGTTCGACCAGGCGTTCCCCGACCCGGGCGAACTGGTCACGACCGCCGATCCGGCCGCGGTGCACAAGCGCCTCGCCGACACCGCGGTGCCGGACAGCGCCGCCCACCGCGAACGGCTCGCGGCCCTGCTCGCGGCTCGCAGCGAGCTGACCGGCGCGCACCTGGCGTTGCTGGCACGCGCGGCGATGCACAGCACGCGGTCGATGTGTTCGACCGGCAACGGCACGTGGCGGTGGTGCGCCCGCGGCGAAGGCGCGCAGGCCGCGGCGATCGATCGATTGCTGCTGGACGGCCTCGGCAGGGTCACCACCGTCGACCGCCGCTGGTACGGGGAACTGATCGGGCTGTCGCAGAGCGACGCGACGTTGCGCGCCCTGTTCGACCGCTTCCACGCCCGTGTCGACGACGGCAGCACGCCGGCACTGACGGCGATCCTGCGCGGCATGCCCGGCTCGCCGGCAACACGTCCGTTCGTCGATCAGCTGTTCGCCGCCGGCAAGCTGGCGGACCCCGAACGCGCCTGGGCAGTGCTCGCGGCAGTCGACTTCGACGACGATCGCACCGCCGTGCTGGCCGCGCTGGTCACGCACGGCGTCGCCATCACCGGTGACCGCCTGGTCGCGGCGATGAAGTTGTTCTCGTTCGATGACGGCCGCACGCAGGCGTTCGCGCTGCTCGCCGCCAAGGCCGATGCGCTGTCGTTCGACCAGGGCCGCGCCGCGATCGCGACGTTCTCCTTCGACGACGGCCGGCAGGCCGCCGCCGCAACCTTCGGCAAGCGTGCCGACCTCGCGCTGACCGACGACCAGCTGGTGACGCTGGCGCGCATGTTCTCGTTCGACGACGGCCGCGCCGGCTGCGTGCGCGCGCTGGCAGCGCGGCTGACCGGCGAACCGGACGCGGCCGCGGCCCGCGCGCTGCTGTCCACCTTCAGCTTCGACGACGGGCGCCTGTCGACCGTCAAGGCGATGGCGCGGCGCTGGAACCTGCTGACCGCCGACGAACGCCGTGGCCTGCTGGCGGCGTTCTCGTTCGACTCGAACCGCACCCAGGCGTTGCCGCTGCTGATGAAGTGACGGCGCGCCGGCCGCACGGGTGGCGACTTGCCGCGGGCCTTGCAGCCGGGGCAATGACGGTCGGTTCCCACCCAGGCCCCCCAGGAATGCCGTCGGAATTGCCGTCTCTTTTGTCACTGTTGTTGACATTTCAGACGGCAAGTCCATCATGCACGGGCGATGCGGCGGGCGGCGTTCGACGACCTGAAGACCTGGGCCGATGGCGACCAGCGCCGCCCCCTGGTGGTGCGCGGTGCGCGGCAGGTCGGCAAGACGTGGCTGCTCGAGGCGTTCGCCCGGGAACACCTCGGCGACGTCGCGACCGTGAACGTCGAACGGCACGCCGGCATCCGGTCGCTGCTCGCCGAGCCGTCGCCGCGCGCCAACCTCGCGGCGCTCGAAACGCTGCTCGGCAAGCAGATCGTGCCGGGGCGATGCCTGTTGTTCTTCGACGAGATCCAGGCGCTGCCCGAACTGTTCGCCCGGCTGCGCTACTTCCACGAGGAACTGCCGGAGCTACACGTCGCCGCCGCCGGCTCACTGCTCGACTTCGCGCTCGCCGAACACACCGCGAGCATGCCGGTCGGCCGGATCTCCTACCTGCACCTCGGTCCGCTGTCGTTCCCCGAGTTCGTGACCGCGCTGGCGGGCGAGCGAACGACGCAGTTCCTGCGCACGCTGCGCCTGGGCCAGACGCCGCCGACACCGCTGCACGAGAAGCTGATGGCGCTGCTGCGCGACTACTCGCTGGTCGGCGGCATGCCGGCGGTCGTCGAACAGTTCCGCACCTCGCGTTCGTTTGTCGCCGCCGCCCAGGCGCAGCACGACCTGCTGGCGACGTTTCGCGACGACTTCGCCCGCTATGGCACGCGCATTCCAGCCGCGCGGCTGCAGCTCGTGCTCGACTCGGTCGCGCGCCAGATCGGCGGCAAGTTCATGTGGACCGCGGTCGATCGCGAGCAACGCGCGCAGGCGCTGCGTGGCGCACTGGACGCGCTGTGCCGGGCGCGGGTCTGCCGGCGCGTGCAGTGCTCGCACGGCAACGGCGTGCCGCTCGGCGCCGACCTGATCGAGAAGGAGTTCAAGGTTGCGATGGTCGACACTGGCCTCGTGCAGGGCGCGCTGGGCCTCCTGCTGCGCGCAAGTGCCCTGCCCGGCGAACTGGTGCACGAAGGACCGCTCGCCGAACATCTCGTCGGCCAGATGCTGGCAGACCTGCCGCCGAGGTTCGTGGAGCCAACGCTGTGGTACTGGGCCCGCCATCGCGACGGCTCCGAGGCCGAAGTCGACTACCTGCTCCAGCACGGGGCCGAGGTCGTGCCGGTGGAGGTCAAGGCCGGCAAGACCGGCACGCTGCGCAGTCTGCACCGGTTCGTGGTCGAGAAGAAGGCGAAGCTCGCGGTGCGAATCAGTGCTGCCGGACCGCAGATTGCGACAGTGATCGCCAGCGTCCCGGACCATCCGCCCAGGGACTTCCAGTTGCTGTCGATCCCGTTCTACCTCGTGCCCGAACTGCCTCGGCTGCTCGACGAAGCGCTGGCGACGCCCCTCGCGAAGGCGACAGGGGCGCGTGCGGCGGAATCGGTCAACCGCGCCAGGCCCCGCCGGCGCGAAGGCTGACGCCGCCGTCAGCCACGGTGATTCGGCCGCGTGAACTCCTCCAGATCGGCGAGGAGGTCGTCTGTCGTCCTCCGCGGGGGAGACCACCGCATACGCGGACGATGCGGCCGCTACGTCTCGCCAGGCTCGAGGCCCGGCAGGCCGTCGATGCTGCGCGCGTTCTTCTCCCGCACATACGCAGCGACACCGGCCTCGCCCTTGCCCTCGGCCCACTTCGTCAGCTGCGGGCGTTCGCCTGCGAAGCGGAACAGCGGCACGCCGAAGCCGCACGAGTCGGCGATCCGCGTGAGTTCGACGCGCACGATCGCGCGCACTCCGGGCGTGGGCCCAGAGAAGTCCGGCAGCAGGGCGCGGAACTCCGCCGTGCCAGCCGCCAGCACCCGACCGCTGCCGTACAGGCGCACGATGCGCGGCGGCCCGTCGAATGCGCACAGCATCACCACGACCCGGCCGTTCTGCCGCACGTGCGCGACGGTTTCGATGCCGCTGCCGGTGCGGTCGAGCCAGCCGATGGTCGTCGGTCCGAGCACGCGCAGGTTGCCGCCGCGCGGCGAGCAGTTGACGTGACCGCCGTCGCCGCTCGGCGCGCTGGCGACGAAGAAGACGTGCTGGGTGGCGATCCACGCGCGCAGCGCGTCGTCGATGACGGGGTGCAGCTTGCCCACCCATCCACGATACGACAGGCCCACCGCGTGGCGCTGAACCGTTCTCTGCAAACAGCTTGCGTCCACCAGGCTGCTCCGATGCCGCGCTGGATCCGCGATTCCGAGGCCTGGTTTCTCCCTGACTCGAGGTGCGTGGAAGCCCGAATCCGAGGCACGACCCACGGGCCGCCCTGCTACGGCTGGCCGCCCGAGCCGAGGAATCGCGTCGGGCCACGGTCCGGTGGCATGGCCACAGCCGCGATTCCGGGATCGCGCCGGCCGCGCGGCCCGGAACAGCGCCTTCGGTTGCACCCTACCATCCCTTGGTGCCACCCGTGATCCACTGCTTCGCCGCCCGCACCGCCGCGGTGCTCCTCGCCTGCTCTTCTCTCGCCGTCGCCCAGTGGCTGCAGCGCACGCCCGCGACCCAGCCGACCGCGCGCACCGGCTCCGGCATGGACTTCGTGCCCGCCAACCTCGGGCTCGTGCTGTTCGGCGGCGGCGCGCCGTTCATCAACGCCGAGACCTGGGTCTACGACGGCAGCACCTGGGCACAGCTGACGCCGGCAACGTCGCCGACGGCGCGCTTCGGCCACCAGCTGGTCTACGACTCTTCGCGCGGCGTCGCGGTGCTCTACGGCGGCCTCGCGTCCAACATCAGCATCCCGCCGCCCGCCAGCGACACCTGGGAGTGGAACGGCAGCACCTGGACGCTGGCCGCACCGACCGCGAACGCCGGCCCGCGCTACCGCTACGGCGCCTGCTTCGACTCGATCCGCGGCCGCGTCGTGATGTACGGCGGCGCCACTTCGCAGCTGCTGATGCCGCCGAACGCGCAGACCTGGGAGTACAACGGCACCACCTGGCAGCAGATCGCCACGGTCGGCAACCCCGGCGGTCGCGACCGGCCGGCGATGTGCTTCTTCGCCGCGATCGGCCGCACGGTGATGTTCGGCGGCTACGACGGCAACACGATGTCCGACCAGACCTGGCTCTACGACGGCATCGCCGGCACCTGGACGCAGGTCGCGACCGCCAACCCGAAGCCGCCGGCGCGCAGTTCGGCAGCGATGACCTTCGACGCCACGCGCAACCTGTGCGTGCTGAACGGCGGCCAGACCAGCAGCGGCGCGGTGCTGTCCGATACCTGGACCTTCGACGGCGTGAAGTGGACGGAACAGCCGACCGCGACGCAGGGCGTGCGCGACCACGTGCTCGGCTTCCTGCCGACCACCAACCAGGTCGTGAAGTTCGGCGGCTTCGTGTCGGCGCCGAGCACGCTGAGCAACCAGACGTGGGAACTCGGCTCGGGCATCTACGGCGCCGGCTGCCTCGGCACCAACGGCGTGCCGTCGCTCGCCGCGACGACCGCGCCGCGCCTTGGCCAGCCCTGGACGCTCAACTTCGCCAACCTGAACCCGGCCTTCAACCTCGCCTTCCTCGCACTCGGCTTCACGCAGCTGCCCGGGCTCGACCTCGGGCCCGTGCTCGGCATGCCCGGCTGCGCCGCGTTCACCACGGGCGACATCCTGCTCGGCGTGTCGGGTGCCGGCGGCACCGCCAGCTGGACCTGGCCCGCGGTCGCCGGCCCGCTCGGCGGCGCGTTCTTCGGCCAGTCGCTGTGCTTCGATCCGGGCGTCAACGCGTTCGGCTTCACGATCACCAACGCGGTCTACGCGACGATCACGAACTGATCGCGGGCAAACGGCGGCGACGGCCGCGGCCGAAGTGGAAGCCGAGCACGGCGACGACCGCGAGCGAGACGAGGGAGTTGCGCGGCAGGTCGCCGAGGTGCGCGACGAAGTAGCCGAACGACGGGTCGGCGGCGAACGGCATGAGAATGGCCTCGGCCAGCAGCGACGATGCGACCG
The DNA here is from genome assembly GCA_049276695.1 of Planctomycetota bacterium. Classification (GTDB taxonomy): domain Bacteria; phylum Planctomycetota; class UBA1135; order UBA1135; family UBA2386; genus UBA2386. The sequence goes on along the minus strand of JBASWX010000488.1, from coordinate 6,186 downwards.
CGAGCACGCACGTGAACGTTGCCCAAGCCAGACTCCTGGTGCGTGCGCCGCACGATGTTCCGAGCGCCGTCCCGGCGCCGACTGCCGCCAGGATGTGGATGCCCTGCTCCAGCATCAGCCAGTAGGCGAGCACGCCGATCGCGGTGCCAGCGATCGCGCCCACCGCCCGCCCGGTGTTCTCGGTCATTCGGTCCTCGGGCAGCAGGTCACCCGCGATCGTCCTCGGGCGCCTTGCCGCTGACCAGCCGCGTGGCACTCAGCGTGATGGCGCTCCCCACCGCCAGCACGACGCAGGTGCCCAGCACGCGCATCAGCTCGCGGCCCAACTCCCGTTCCGGTTCGAGCCCCCAGATCAGCAGCAACCCGAGCACGGTCGCAACGGCACACGCGACGACGAGCACGCGGTAGAGGAACGCTTGCAGCGGTGGCGTCGTCCGGTTCATCGGCGGCCTCGTGGGGTCAGGTTGGCGCAGCAGGTCGCCGTGGATGGTAACGCACGACCCCCACCTCGCTGTCGGACCCGATGCCGCGCAGTTCGTCCTCGATGCTCCGCTGCGGTGCCTCGGCAACACCGCCCACCGTTTCCGGCCGGTTCCAAGCGCCCCGATCCCGCCGACGTCCTGCTCGAGCAGGTCGCCGTCGCCGACACGCACGTTCCTCAGCGTCCTACGAGTGACCGCCGCGAGGGAACAGCACGAGAGCGTGGGTGACGCCGGCAGCGAGGCCGGCTGGGATCAGGACCAAGACGTGGAAGACCAACCACTCCGGCACACCAGCGAGCCGGCGTGTCCACACGAAGTAGCTGAGCGAACCCCAGAACGGAACCAACGCCACGATCAGCTGGATGCCCCGGCTCGCGCCACGCACGCCCCGCGCCCGCAGGTCGGCGAGCACCCACAACGCGTACGGCGGCATGAGAACGAGCGCGAAGACGTCTGGGCGCCCGAACCCGGCGGCCAAGGCACCCCAGAGCACCGACGCCGCCAGCAGCAGGATGAAACACCGCAAGCGGAGCACTGCCGGCTCGTCGTTCCACCATGGCACTGCGGCTGCTCGCGTCATGTGCGATCCCGTTCGTCGCGCGCCGACTGCCGCGACGGCGAGCGGGCAAGCCTACACCGGAAGTCAGCCAGCCGCGCCGCCGCGTTGCAGCAGGGCCTGCACTTCGATCGCGACCTGGTTCGTCGGCTCGAGTTCGAAGGCGCGGGCGAGATGCGCCCGGGCCTGGTCACGCTCGCCCGCCATCGACAATGCCTCGGCGAGGCGCGCCTGCAGCACCGCTACGTTCCCGTGAGCGGGCACCAGCGAACGCAGCGTCGCGACGGCGACCGCCAAGTCCCCACGCCCACGCAGGCAATTGCACAGGACCCCGATCGCCCACGGGCGCAGCGCCTCGTCGAGGCCGGCAGCCAGCATCGCCTGGATCTGCTCGACGATGCCGGCGAACTGCGACCGGGCGTGGCGCAGCGTGAGCCCCCACAGCAGCACCCGCGGATCGCGCGGGGCGACGCCCTCGATGCGCGTCAGCAGCGGCGCGATCGACTCGAGGCCGTGCGCCGCGCTCTGGACCTGCAGGGCCAACAGCAGGGCGGGCAGGTGGTCGGGGCGCTCCGCCAGCAGGCGCTGCGCGAAGTGGTCGGCGAGTCCGTGTTCGCCGGCCGACAGCGCACGCCAGCCGGCCTCCAGGCAGATCTTGGCCGGATCGAGCAGCCACGTGCGCTCATCCGCACTCAGCGGTGCGGTGCGGCCGGCGAAGAGTTCGCCGGCGATGCGCTCCCGCTCGGCGACGGTGCCGTCGAGCAGCGCCCAGCACATCAACACGCGCAGCAGGTCGTCGCGGCTGGTCGCGTGCTCGTGCTCGATGCGCCGGCGCACGATGTGCTCGACGCCCGCGAACCGGAACGAGTCGACGCCATAGCGCGCCGGCAGGCCGCCGGGCCCGTGCAGGTCGCGCAGCGGCACGAACGTGACCGTGTAGCCCTCGGCGACCGCCTCGGCCTCACGCCAGACGTCGGGCCGACTCTCGATCACCGGCACGAGCCAATGGCACGGGAAGTAACGGTAGTCCTGGAAGACGACGCGGCTGCGCCCAGGAACGAGTGCTGGCCCGAACGCGGCGAGGATCGAGTTGAGCAGGCCCCACGTCTTGGCGGCATCGACGAACAGGATCTCGATCGGCCCGCCGGTCCAGGTGAACGTGGTGAGGTCGACCTTCTTCGGCGCCAGCCACTGGCGGTACTTCGCGGTGCGCCGCTCGAACTCCGGCAGGAAGTCCCACCCCTGCGGCCGGCCCAGCGGCGCGTCCTGCTCCATGTAGCCGGGCTCCCACACGAAGAGGTCGTACGAGTGGATGCGGTGGGGCTTGCCGGCGCGGGCGAGTCCCTCGGCCAGCGCGCAGCTGCTGCCGCCGAGCCAGCAACCCAGGTCGACGATCGCGCCGAAGCCCTCGAAGCAGTGTTCGGTGAGCCAGGTGAGGTAGCGGCGCTCCTCGCGCGACAGCATCGCCGGCATCCCGTACAGCTCGGCGGACACTTCGCGCGCATTCCACGGTGCGTCGGCCGCCGCCAATCGCGGCGTGGCCGCGGCAATGCCGGATTGCGACTCCGTGCGTCCAGGATTCGAGTGGGTCATCGCACGAGGTCGGGCAGGTGCCGATTCGAAACAGTACGTCCCGCGCCCACTGTGACTCGCTGTCGCGGAGTCGTCAAGCCGTGCAACCCGTGCCCACCCCCGAACCCCCGAACGACGGCACGGTGTCGCGGGCGGCCGACCCGCCCTGGCGGGCTCAGGTCGCGCTGCGGCAGCGCTGATCGGGGACCCGGACACCGTCCCGGTGACTTCTCCGCCCGGGGCGTCCCCCGCCGACGCCGGCACGGCAATGGGACCCACTGCGGAGTCGATCGGTCGCCCCAGGCCACGACGTCCCGCTCACGCCATGCGCATGCGCTTCGCCCCGACCACCGCTCTCGCAGTTCTCGTCGCCGCCACCTGCTCACCGGCCCAGGGCGGCATCCGCTGGACGCCGTCGTTCGACGACGCGCTCACCGCGGCCAAGGCCGAGCGCAAGGTCGTGCTGCTCGCGTTCAACATGGCCGGCGAACGTGCCAACGACGAGCTGGTCGCCGACCACTACAAGGACCCGACGCTGGGCAAGCTGTCGTTGCACACCGTCAACGTGTTCTGCTCGATCGCGACCGAGGCGCGCGTGGCGGGCGTGTCGGTGGCGCAGCAGCAGGCCGCCGAACAGCAGGCGCGGCTGCAGGTGCTGAAGATCGGCCCCGGCGAAGACGTGATCGCGCCGCAGCACGTGTTCGTCGATCCGGACGGCACCGTGCTGAGTTCGGTCGCGTACCGCGTGACCAAGGGCGAACTCGAGTGGGCGTGGGTCGATGCGATCCGCAAGGTCGATGCGAAGTTCGCGTGGCAACTGAGCCCGGGCGCGCGCGCGCCGGGCAGGCTCGGCTTCGGCGCCGTCGAACGCGGCCAGAACGAGGCGCCGCCGGGCAAGGAGCAGGTCGCGCAGGCGCTGAAGGAACTGAAGAAGTCGCGCGGCGGCATCCTGCGCAACCTGTCGTCGTTCCAGCTGGTGCTGAAGAGCGACGAGCCCGACGCGATGGGGTACGTGACGACGACGATGAAGGGCATCCAGGGCGGGCCGTTGGCCAACACGCTCGACGCCATCGGCCTGGTTTCGCCGAAGGCCTGGCACACGGTGGTGACGCCGTGCCTCGGCGACCGCGACGAAGAGGTGCGCCTCGCAGCGGCGCGCGCGCTCGAGTCGCTGGCCGAACCGAAGGCGCTGCCGGCGACGATGAAGGCCTACAAGCTGGAGAAGGCGGACGCGGTGCGCGGGCGGCTGCTGCGCGCGCTGGCCAGCTGTGCCCCGGCCGACAAGGAAGTGATCGCGCAGATCGAGAAGGTGCTGACCAAGGACCCGGTCGCAACGGTGCGGGCGCAGGCGGTGCTGGCGCTGGCGCTGGTCGAAGACAAGGCGAGGGTGCAGGCGGGGCTCGGCGACGCGCTGCGCGACAAGTCACCGACGGTGCGCGCGACGGTCGCGTTCGCGCTGGCGTCGCGGCGCGACGCCGAGTTCGGCAACCGGCTCGACGAGGCGGCGAAGAACGAAGAGGACGCCGACACCGTGGCGTGGCTGGAAGCGGCCGGCAAGGTCGTGCGCGGCGGCGACGCCGGCGAGTTCAAGAACTTCCTCGAGCGGGTGCTCGGCGAGACGCCGGTGCGCGCCGGGCTGTCGCGGCTGCGCGATGGTTTGCCCGGCGACGGCAAGCGCGGCTGATCGGCGGCCGCCGCGGGGCGCGCCGGCGGCGGAGCAATCGGGAATGCGGTAGCTTCGGCAATCCGCGGCGCCGGTCCGGGCGTCTTGGCGACACGAACCGACGACCCCCATGGATCGACGACCGCCTCCTGTACCGCGGACGCAGCTGCTCGCCTGGCTGATCGCGATGGCAACGGCCAGCGCCCAGGCCACGCCCGACCTGCGGGCGTTCGCCGCAGCGGTGCCAGACCTGCGGACGCGCATCGGGGCGCAGGACTGGCAGGGGTTCCACGCGGCAGCGCAGGCATTCTCCGCGTTGCGTCCCGACCTGCAGCGGCGCGAGGAGACCGACGACCTGCTGAACGCGCTGCTCGAGACCGGCATGTGGCGATCGCCACCGCCGACGGATGCCATGACGCGCGGTCTGCTGGCCGACAGCTTCGGGGAATGGGCGATCGCGGACGCCTGCTACCAGGAGCACATCGCCAACGGACCCGTGATGTCGTGGGGAGCGCGATCGGGGTTCCTCGGCTACCGCGCGCGGTTGGCGGTGCACCGCGGCGACCTGGACCTGGCTCAGCGTCTGCTCGTCGAACAGCGCGAGCAACTGCATCGGGAGCAGGCGACTCCGGAACCGACGTACGTGGCGCAGGTGGACTCGCACCTGCGCGCGGTCCGCGACCTGGCCGCGGCACCGACGGATGGATGGCGCCGGCTCGGCTTCGCCCGTGCCTACTGGCGCACGACGTATCCGCCCGTGCTGTCCCCGTTGCACGCAGTGCGGCGCGAGCTCGAACGATTGCTCGGCGAGCCGGCCGTCCGGAAGGACCGCGCCCTGCTGCTGGCCATCCGCTGCGAGCAGATCGCCGCCTGGCCGACGCTCGACGAAACGTTCGACCCGCGCGCGCTGCCGGCCGCGGTCGCGTGCGTCGACGCCGGACTGCCAGCGGCTGCGGCGCAGCGGCGCGACGTCACCGATCCGTGGGCGCCGCTCCTGACGATGGGTGTGCTGCTGAAGCGGGCGGGCGATCCCACGCGCGCGCTCGTTGCCTTCGATGCGTTGGTCGCTGGCGCCGCTGCCCTGCCGCTGCAGGCAGTTCCGGTCCGCTGGGCGTTGGTTGCTGGCGCCGAATGCGCGATCGAATGCGGCGACGGCACCGGGTCATTGCGCCGGCTGGATCGCGCCGAGCGCGAGTTCCCACTCCAGGCCAGTTGCGGCTGGGACGAAGGTCTGCGCATCGAGCGGCTGCGCGAACGGGCGCGCGCCGCCGGCGGCCGCTGAGCCGGTCAGCGGGCGGCCCGGACGGAAGGCACGAGGCCCGCAGCCCCGATGGCGGCCGTTCCTGGCACGATGAGCCGGCGCGCTGGCGCGCTGGACTGCTTGCGGAAGACCAGCCAGACCTCGGGCGCGCTGTCGTGGTGGGCGGCGAGCCATTGCCGCCACTGCGTCACGCAGGTTGCGCGGAGCGTCCTCATGCCCGGCAGTCTGCGACGCGGCGGTGCGCTGCGGGACCACCACCATCCGTGCCAACGTCCGGGGTCACTTCGCCTGCTTCCGACGAGGCCGCTTCTTCGCACCAAACGTCCGGATGACGAGTCTTCCGCGGCCCTTGGATGGCAACCGAACACCACCTTGGTCGATCGGCGTCTCGTCCTTGAGGTAGCGGCGAACCTTGTTTCGCGAGATCCCGAGATCCCTCGCCACCCGTCGGACCGACAGCTTCTCGACCCTGACCTTGTGCCTGACTACGTGAACCTGATCCATCCGCAGCATCCTCTGATGACCGCCCATCTCAGGCTCGGCTGCGCCTCGCCCGAAGCCCAACCTGGCAGCGTGATCGCGTGAGTTGAGCGATGGAGTCGCCATCGACGTCGCGGAAGGAGGAACACGGCGTCGTCCGCGGGTACACAGG
>JBASWX010000487.1:0-8924 GCA_049276695.1 Planctomycetota bacterium | reverse complement strand
GACCTGCTTCACCGCCTCGATCTTGAACTCGCGGCTGTGCTTTCTGCGGGAACTACCCATCGGACCATCATCCTTCCGGAGCCTCGCGACTCCGAGTTGGGTGTCCACTTTTTCGGGGCAAGATCAGCTCTCGGGCCCGCGCATTCAACCGCCGAGGCGGTCGTGTAGTGCCAACGATCCCGGCGCGGCCGCCAAACCCGCGAGATCCCTGGGGGCTGTCCGGCAAACTGTCGAAAATGAGTCTGACGTGACGCCGATGGCTCCGTCCGCCAAGGTGCAAGGCCCGTTGGTGCCGCGAGGCGAGGGCCGCGTCGTCTACCTGTGCCAATGGACGGGAACCAGTGGCGGCATCCAGGTGCTGTACGAACATGTGCGGCTGCTGCGCGGACACGGCGTGCCCGCCCTGCTCGGTGCCCACGGCCCGTTCCGTCGCTGCTCGTGGTTCGCCAACGACCCGTCGTCGACGCCGGCGCTCGACGACTGCCTGGCGAAGCTGCGGTGCGACGACGTTCTGGTCACGCCGGAGATCTGCATCGGCGCCCCGGAACTTGACGCAATCCCGGCACGCCGCGTCGCCTTCGTGCAGAACCCGGCGTTGCTGCGGACAGGCCTCGACGGCTACGCGCGTGCCCTCGTCCCCGCTTGGGCACTGGTGCCGTGGCTGCGACGCACGACGGCGTTCACGGGCGGGATCGAGGTGGTACCAGGGTTCCTGCACGCCGAGTTCCTGCAGCCACCCCGGTCGTTCGCGCGGGCGCGCCCCCGCGTCCTGCTGGTGGATCGTCCGGACAAGAACCAGGGCGAGCCGGCCCGGGTGCGCGATCGGCTGCGCCAACGCGGGGGCATCGAGGTGACCTACGTCGACCACCCGATGCCTCGCGACGAGTTCGTCCGCCTGTTCCGCACGCACGACGCCTACCTGCACCTCAGCCACCCCGAGGGCTTCCCGATCTCGATCCTGGAGGCGTTCGGCGCCGGCTGCCTCGTGGTCGGATTCGCCGGCATCGGTGGGCTCGAGTTCATGCGCGACCGCGTCAACTGCTTCGTGGTCGCCGACGGCGACGCGGATGGCGTGGTTGGCGTGCTGGATGGCGCACTGGCGCGGTCACCCCTCGAACTCGACGCGGTGCTGCACGCCGCGAGAGAGACTGCGCGTGCATTCCCGGAACAGGCCACCGCCGGCGCTCTCGTTCGCGTTTTCGCGCGCGACCCTACCGCGGCGCGAGCATGACGCGGCCGCCGATCACCCACGTGCTGCGCGCGCCGATCATCGGCGGCTCCGAACTGGAGACGCTCGCGATCGTCTCGACACTGCCCGGGTTCGACCACCGCATCGTGTTCCCGGCGCGCTTCGCGGGATGGGAACCATCGATCCGCCCGCGCTTCCCGGTGCCGGTCGAGGCAGTGCCAGACCTGCAGCGCCACCTCGATGGGATCAGCCGTGGCATCGTGCATCTGCAGTTTCCGTTCGTGCGCGTCGACTCTCCAGCGGGCCATGACTCCGTGCTCGAACTGCGACAACTGCCTGGCGTGCCGACGGTGTTCACCGTGCACGCCGCGGTCAACGTGCCCGTGGTGCCCGACGTGCACTACGTGTTCCACACCCACGACCTCGCTGCCCGCTTCGCCAGCCGCATCCCGAGCGCACGCCGCAGCGTGTGCCCGAGCCTGGTGCCGTTGCCACCGCCACCGCGGCCCCGACCCACCGACGGTCTGCGGCGCGTGCTGTGGGTGTCGCGCAACGAGGGCGCCAAGTTCCACCCCGAGCTCGGCACCATCGTCGCCAGCGCCCTGGCTGTCCGACCGCATCTGCGCTTCCGATTCGTCGGCCACTGCGAGCACGTGCGCCTGCCTGAAGACGAACGCGTCGAGGTCATTGCCTGTCCGGCGCCCGACCTCGCCGCCGAATGGGCGGCCGCCGACGTCTTCTGGTACTTCCCGCACCCGCTGCTCGAGGAAACGTGGTGCCGAACGGTCACCGAAGCCATGGCGCACGGTCTGCCGTGCGTGGTCGCCGCGCATGGCGCGATGACGGAACAGGTGATCGACGGCGTGCATGGCCGCGTCGTCGGCGATCCCCGGGCATGCTTGCAGGCGCTGCTTGAGTCCGCGGATCTCGACCATGCCGCCTGCCGGCGGGTCGCTGCCGAGAATCGTGCACGGGCCGCCGACTTCGCCCGCACCAGCACGGCACACTGGCGCGATCTGTACGCCCGGCTCATCGCCGACTGCAGCGCTTGACCTACCCCCTTCGCCGAAGGACGAGGCTGTCGACGGACCCGGCGTGCTTGCTCACAGGAATTGCCACAAAACCAGCCTGTTTTTGTGGCAAAAAGAAGCCGGCAACGACGCCCCCGCGTCGCGCCGTCCGCCTACCGCCCCTTGCCCAGGAAGCTCTTGATGCTCGGCAGGATGCCGTCGCGGTCCTGGATGTCGCTGGTGACGATCTTCTCTTCGCCGCGGAATGCGGTGTCGAGGTCCTTCTTGAACTGACCCGACCCGTAGGCGCTCTTGACCTGCCCGTAGCAGAACTGGTTGCACCACGGCAGCAGCGAGTCCTTCAGCAGCTGCACGCAGTGCTCGGTGTCGCGCGTGCTCCAGTTGTCGCCGTCGCTGAAGTGGAACGGGTAGACGTTCCACTCCGCCGCCGGGTACTTGTCGCGCACGATCTGCAGCGCCAGCTCGTAGGCCGAGCTGATCTTGGTGCCGCCGCTCTCGCGCAGGTGGAAGAAGGTGTGCTGGTCGACTTCGTGCGCGACCGCGTCGTGCACGATGTAGCGCACCTCGATGTTCTTGTATTGATGCCGCAGCCAGGTATCGATCCAGAACGCCTCGATGCGCACGATCTCCTTCTGCTCGCGCCCCATCGAGCCCGACACGTCCATCATGTAGAGGATCGCTGCGGAGGCCTGCGGCACCGTGCGCGTCTGCAGCGAACGGAAGCGCAGGTCCTCGCGGATCGGCGTCACCATCGGTGCTTCCGGGTCGTAGGTGCCCGAGGCGATCTGCCGCTTCAGTGCCTCCTTGAACGTGCGCTTGAAGTGGCGCAGCGACATCGGCCCGGCGCGCGAGATGCCGGTGTAGCGGCCGGCCGACGAACGCAGCTGCTTGTGCCCGCGCGGTTCGATGTTCGGCAGTTCGAGTTCCTCGCCGAGGATCTTCGCGAGGTCCTCGAGCGAGACGTCGACTTCCAGCGTGTGCTTGCCCGCGTCCTCGCCGGCCTGGCCAGCACCGTCGCCCTGCTGGCCCGGCACCGGTTGGCCGTTCTCGCCCTCGCCCGTGCCGACCCCCTGCTTCTGGTTGTCGCCGAAACGGAAACGCGGCAGCGTGATCTGCGGCAGCGGGATCGTCACGTAGCGCTGGCCCTGCTTGCCGATCAGTTCGCCGGAACTGACGAAGCGCTTGAGGTCGCGCTTGATGCGGCCCTTGACGATCTGCCGGAACCGGGTGTGGTCCTGGTCGATCCGCCGGACGGACACGCTGCCGATCCTCCCCTTACTCGCCCTTGGTGTCGCCGCGGGCGAAGATCGACGCGACGTAGTTCAGCACGTCGGTCGCGCTGATCTCGTCGTAGCCGAAGTCGCGCATCAGCCGGCCCTTGACCACCTCGATCTTCTCCTGCGTGTCCTTGTCGACCACGGTCGACACCAGGCTGGTGAGCTTGATCGAGTCCTTCTGGTCCTCGAACAGCTTCAGCTCGAGCGCCCGGTGCAGCCGTTCGTTGGTCTTGTAGTTGAACGTGCGACCCTCGACGGCGAGCGCGCCGATGTAGTTCATGATCTCGCGGCGGAAGTCGTCCTTGCGCGAGTCGGGGATGTTGATCTTCTCCTCGATGCTGCGCATCAGCCGCTCGTCCGGCTCCTCGTCGCGGCCGGTGTACGGGTTCTTGACCTTCTCGCTCTGCGTGTAGGCCTTGACGTTGTCGATGTAGTTGCCGCACAGCCGCGCGATCGCCTCCTCGTCGGCCGAGATCGCGCGCTGCACCTCGTTCTTGATGATCTCCTCGTACTCCTCGCGCACCACGATCAGCAGGTCCTTGTAGCGCTTCTTGGTCTCCGGGTCGGAGATCAGGCTGTGGTGGTCGAGCCCTTCCTCCAGCTCGTTCATGATCATGAAGGCGTTGATGCACGGCAGGTCGCGCACCAGCACGTTGCTGATCTTGTCCTGGATGTAGCGCGGCGAGATGCCCTCCATGCCCTCGCGCGGCGCCTCGTCGCGCAGTTCGCGGATGTTGTCGCGCGTGTACCCGGGCAGCGACTTGCCGTTGTAGAGCTTCAGCTTCTGCAGCAGCGACAGGTTGGCCTTCTTCGGCTCCTCGAGCCGCGTCAGGATCGCCCACATCGCCGCGATCTCGAGCGTGTGCGGCGCGATGTGCTTGCCCGGCACGTGCTTCTTGCCGAAGTCCTTCTCGTAGATCTTGATCTCGTTGGTGAGGCGCAGGTTGTAGGGGATGTCGATCTTGATGGTGCGGTCGCGGAACGCCTCCATCAGTTCGTTGCTCTGCAGCCGGTTGTACTCGGGCTCGTTGGTGTGCCCGATGATCACCTCGTCGATGTCCGTCTGCGCGAACTTCTTCGGCTTGATCTTGTGCTCCTGCGACGCGGTCAGCAGGTCGTAGAGGAACGCGACGTCGAGCTTCAGCACCTCGATGAACTCGATGATGCCGCGGTTGGCGATGCAGAACTCGCCGTCGAAGTTGAACGCGCGCGGATCGCTGTCGGTGCCGAGTTCGGCGATGCGCCGGTAGTTGATGTCGCCGGTCAGCTCGGTCGAGTCCTGGTTCTTCTCGTCCTTCGGCATGAAGGTGCCGATGCCGACGCGGTCCTTCTCCGAGATCAACAGGCGCCGCACGGTGACGTGCTCCAGCACCTTGTTGTAGTCGCCGCCGTAGCGCTTCAGCAGCAGCTCCAAGTAGTAGCGCGACACCGGCGACAGGTCGAAGTCGCTGCGCAGCTTGTAGGTCGTGCGCACCTTCTTCTGCAGGTTGGCGATCACCCGGTTGCGCACGTCGCGCGGCAGCAGCAGCAGCGGCTCCTCGTTCATCGGCGAGTTGATCACCTGGCCGTCGATCGACCACGAGAACGTGTACATCGCGCCCTGCGGCGACCGGCTGTACGCCTCGAGGCCCTTCTTCAGCAGGCGCACGATCGTCGACTTCGACGAGCCGACCGGCCCGTGCAGCAGCAGCACGCGCCGTTCCGGCCCGAAGCCGTGCGCGGCCGCCTTGAACATCGACATCAGGTTGTCGAGCGACCGTTCGAGCCCGAACACGCCGTCGCGGCCCTCCTCGATCGGGTCGGAGAAGAAGCGGTAGCGCGGCACCTTCTCCTTGTCGATCTCCGCCTCCTCGACGCCGTGGCTCAACACCATGTCGTAGAGCCGCTGGTGCGCGGTGCGCACCACCAACGGGTTCTCCTGCACCAGGTCGAGATACTGGCGGAAGGTGCCCTCCCAGTGTTCAGCCTGGTACTGCTTCTGGTCGAGGGAGTCGCGGATCAGCTTCGGCAGGTCGAGGTCGTTCATGGCGTGATGCCCGAGCTTCGCGCGGCGCAGGAGTCACCGCAGGATCCGCCCATCCTATCGGCGCCTGCAGAGCACGCCATGAACAGTTCCCACGCACCGTGACGCGCGCCATTCGCTGGGTGTCGCCGCCTCGCAGTGCTAACGTGGCCGCATGGCGTCGCCCGTGCAGCGTGTTCCCGTCCTTCGTGCGTCGGTGGCGCTCGGCCTCGTGCTGCTGGCGCAGTGCAGCGGCCCGCGCGGCCCGATCGACGGCAACAAGGCGATGGCGCACGTGCGTGCGCTGGTCGGCTTCGGCCCGCGCCCGTTCGGCTCCGACGCGCTCGCCAAGACCGCCGACTACATCGTCGAGCAGGGCAAGCAGGCCGGCGTCGAGGTGAAGCGGCACGAGGTGCTGCACGAGAAGGAGAAGAAGACGATCCGCAACCTGTACGCACAGATCGACGGCGACGATCCGCAGAACGGGCCGATCCTGGTGATCGGCGCGCACTACGACACCAAGCTGACCAGCGGGCATGCCGATGCCGCGCACAACATCCCGTTCGTCGGCGCGATCGACGGCGGCGGCGGCCCCGCGGTGCTGCTCGAACTGGCGCGCGAACTGAAGGGCCGCGCGCAGAAGCCGAAGTGCAACATCTGGCTGTACTGGATCGACGCCGAGGAATCGCTCGACTGGACCTGGAACGACGAGCGCGCGCTGCTCGGCAGCCAGGCGTTCTGCAAGTGGCTGTCGGAGACGAAGCAGCTGGCGCGGGTGAAGGCGTTCGTGCTGCTCGACCTGATCGGCAGCAAGGACTACAAGGTCGACAAGGACGGCAACTCCGATTCCCGCCTGCAGGAGTTGTTCGGGCGCGCCGCCAAGGCGATGGGCGAGGACACCCGTCTCTACGAGTTCCCGACCGAACTCGAACTCGGCTGGTACCGCGAGAAGGGCATCAACTGGGGCACCACCGACGACCACAAATCGTTCACCCGCTACGGCGTGCCGAGCGTGCTGCTGATCGACTTCGCGCGCCGCCAGCCGCCGCAGGAGCAGAACCTGAAGCCCGGCCAGCAACCGCTGATCGACCCGCGCTACCAGCAATGGTGGCACACCGCCGACGACACGCTCGACGCGATGGACCCCGCTGCGCTGGCGTTCGCCGGCAACCTGGTGCTGCAGGCGTTGCCCGAGCTCGAGGCCTTCGTGCTGGGCCGCAAGTGAACGGAGCGGCGGCGATGCGCGCGACCACCGCGATGTTGTTGCTGGTCGGCGCGCTCGGCGCGTGCCTGGGCGGCGTGCTGGCGACGACGGGCCAGCAGCAGCAGAAGCCGGGACGCACCGCGGCGACCGCGAACCCGCCGCAGGCCGAGGTCGACAAGCGCGCGATCACGAAGCTGACGCTGATGCCGGCCCCGGCCGACGTCGGCAGCACCGCATTCGCGCACGTGCGAACGCTGGTCGGCTTCGGCCCGCGCTACACCGGCACGCCTGGCTGGTCGCAGCAGCTCGACCACATCGAGATCACGCTGCGCGACGCCGGGCTCACCTGCAAGCGCGACACCTGGACCGACCGCAAGGAGCTGCTGACCTTCACCAACCTGTCGGCGACGATCCCCGGCAAGAAGAAGGAGCGCATCGTGCTGGCGTGCCACCACGACACCAAGTGCACGAAGGGCCACGCCGACCCCAAGCACAACTTCCACTTCGTCGGCGCCAACGACGGCGCCTCGGCGGTCGGCCTGCTGCTGGCGCTGGCGCCGGTGCTGGCGGCGACCCCGCGCGAAGCGACGATCGAACTGCTGTTCCTGGACGGCGAGGAGAGCCTCGACTGGGCGTGGAACGACGCCGCGCGCGCGCTGTTCGGCAGCAAGCGCTACGTCAAGCGCCACCGCGACGCGCTGCTGACCGGGGAAGAACAGCGCATCGAGGCGCTGATCCTGCTCGACATGGTCGGCCGCACCGACCTGCACATCCAGGACGAGACGTACTCGACCAGGAACCTGCGGCAGATCGCGTGGTCGGCAGCCGTGGCGCTGGGTCACCAACGGTTCTTCTTCCAGCGCGCCGAGCCGGCCAACGACGACCACAAACCGTTCCTCGACGTCGGCATCCCCAGCGTCGATCTGATCGACTTGAACGGCAACCCGCACTGGCACGAGCCCACCGACACGATCGACAACATGTCGGCAGCCAGCATCCAGGTCGTCGCCGATGTCGTGCTGACGATGCTGCCCGAAGTCGAACGGCAGTACGTGCTGGCGAAGCGCTGAGCCCGGCCGCCCACCGTCACTTCGGCCGGGCGACACGGGCGCGGAGCAGATCCGCCGGCAGCACGCCCCGCTTGTGGCCACCGAAACCGAAGCTGCCCGGGGCGAAGTCGCCGACCAGCCGGACGTCGAGATCGGGCCGGATCGCCGCTTCGAGGCCGACGCACCACAGGCAGGCGTTGACCAGCAGCCGCCGCGTGCCCTCGCGCACGAACGCCTGCGCCGAACCGATCGTGGTCGTGAACACGCGCGCCTGCTTGCCGTTGCCCGCGCGGTACGCACGGGTCCAGGCAACCGGCATCTTCGGTTCGTTCGGGTCGGGCCGGCCGGCAGCCGCTTTCGCCGCGGGCGCGTCGGGCTGCGTGCCGGCGAGCACCTCGCCGAGCAGCAGCGGGCTGCAGCCGACCGGCAACGGCAGGCGCACCGCGTAGACGTCGGCCGGATCCCACACGTCGCCACTGGCGATGCCGCGCAGGATCGCATGGTCCGTCGCCGCTTCAGCCACGATGCCGCGCGTGCCCTGCCGGCCGTGTTCGCCGTGGTGCGCGATCCATGTCTCGCCGAGCACCTGGCGGCCGAAGCCGCCCTGCCATTCGCCGCTGCGCCACGACCAGCGCCGCCACCGTTCGTGCCGCACGACGTCGAACGCGTGGGTCGCGGTACGCAGGCCGACGATCGGGCGGCCGGACTCGACGTAGTCGACGAACGGCTGCATCTGCGCATCGGGCAGGTCCCGGAAGCGCGTGAACACCACCATCAGGTCGGCGCCGGCCAGGGCTCCGGTGCCCGGGATGTTGTCGACGACGCCCGGATCGATCGCGCCGGTCTTCGGGTCGACCGCGAACAGCACCGTGCAGGTGAACCCGAGCCGCACCGCGAGGATCTGCGCCAGCTGCGGCATGCTCTCTTCGCTCCGGTACTCCTCGTCGCCGGTCACGAACACGATCGTCTTGCCGAGCCCAGGGCCCGCGTTGCCGCGCCAGGTGACGAACGGATCGGGAGCCTGCGCCGGTGTGCTGACACCCGCGAGGGCGACGGCGAGGGCGGCGGCCCGGAGCATGTCGCAAGGATGCGCAGTCGTGTGCTCGGCAGCAACCGCCGGCGGCGACCCCGCGACGCCGCTCACCACCCCTCGCCGCGGCGCTACCATGCGC
>JBASWX010000486.1:0-2906 GCA_049276695.1 Planctomycetota bacterium | reverse complement strand
GCGCAGCTCCGCGTCCGAACGCGCCGCGCGGTGTGGTGCGACGGTCATGGTGCCGGCGGCCGTCATCGTGCCTCCGGCGCCGGGCTGGAGGGCAGCTCGCAGCCGTACGCGGTCGTCGCCGCCGCCGGCATGCCCGGCAGCGGCCGGCCCGCGAGCAGCGCGTCGATCGCCTGTTGCGCGAACGCGGTCGTCGCGTCGGTGCAGAACCGGCTCAGGTTGTAGTTGCCGCGAAAGAACAGCACGCGGCCGGCGGTCAGCAGCACCGCCTGCGGCGTCGAGTAGACGCCGCAGAGCCGCGCCAGCCCCCCGTCGTGGTCGCGTACCGCGGCGATGTCGAAGCCGGCCAGCGCAGGCGGTCGCTCGGCCGCGGCATCGTCACCCTGCAACACCGCGACGAAGGTCACCCGCCCGCGGTAGTCGCGGACCAGCGCCTGCAGGTGGTCGAGGTTGAAGCGCGAACACGGGCACTGCGCATTGAAGAAGTGCAGCAGCAGCGGTCGGTCCGGCACGGCGTGCGCGGCGACGGTCGGCGGCAGGTCGATCCGGGCGCCGGGCGCCGGCTGCTCGAGGCCCGGCGCGCGCGGCGTCGGCAGGCTGTACCGCAGGTCGTAGCGCCAGAAGTCGATCGCGACGATCGTCAGGCCGAGAGCGAGCCCGCACCCGACGACGAGGCGGCGCCAACCCGGCGAGTCTGTCGGGGCATCCGGACGCACGCGGTGGCTATCGGCAGCCGGGGAGCGGCTCCGCGTTGTGGCCCGCTTCAACCGATGGCACCGGTGCGACGAGGTCGCTGCGCCTCATGCCTCGCGCCGCAGCGGCGCCACCGTGGCCAGTGCGGCACCGACCGGGCGCCGGCGCAACAGCGCGTCCAGCGACCAGCGCCCCGGACCGAACGCGGCGACCAGCAGCGCGGCGAGCAGGAACGGGTACGGCGCCGCCGCGGTGAAGTCGCGCAGGCTGCCGAACGCATCGCGGTGCGCGGTCAGGTAGGCGACCGCCATGTTGCCGAGCAGCAGCGCGGCGACCGCGCGGCCGCCGATGCCAGCGAGCAGCAGCACGCCGCCGACGCCCTCGAGCACGCCGACGAACAACGCGTTCACCGCCGGCAGCGGCAGGCCGAGGCTGGCGAAGAACTGCGCGGTCGCGTCGAGGTTGCCGAGCTTGCCGAAGCCGGTGGCGGCGAACAGCCAGCCCCACGTGACCCGCACGAACAGCAGCGCCGGATCGCGCAGGCGGTCGAAGACGGAGGTGACGAGACGATCGTGCAGCGTGAGCGGATTCATGCCGGGTGCGATGCGCGGCGACGCGCCGGGTTTCGCGGCGAAACCCCGCCGACCCGGGCGCATCGAACGGCGCGTCGTCGATCGGCGCCTGTGCCGGCCGGCGCGCAACGGATCACCGCGGCAACGCCGCATTGGACAGACGATGAAGAAGTCCCCGAAGAAGCTCTCGAGTCTACTGGTCGGCGCCGCGATGGCCGGACTGCTGACCGGTACCGCCACGCTCGCCTCCTGCACCGGCGACAAGGTCGCGGCGAGCCAGAACGGCTGCAACGGCCCCAACGGCTGCAATGGTCACGATGCCAAGAAGGCCAACAACGGTTGCAGCGGCGCGAACGGCTGCAACGGCCACGACGCGAAGAAGGCCAACAACGGCTGCAATGGCGCGAACGGCTGCAATGGCCACGACGCGAAGAAGGCCGAGGCGCCGAAGAAGAACTGAGCTCGGCCAGCCTGCCCTGCTGCTCCCCCCACGAACGCGGAGGCGCCACGAGGCGACGCCGCGTTCGCTGCGTACGGACCACGGCGACGCGGACTGCAGCGACAACCGTTCAGCAGCCGCGAAACCGCCGGCCGCGGCCCGCATCGGACGCTGCCATGAGCGAGACGAAACGCATCCTGGTGCTCGGCGGCGGCTTCGCCGGCGTCTACGCGGCGATGGCGCTGGAACGCGCGTTCGGCAACGACCCGCGCGTCGCCGTCACGCTGGTCAGCCGCGACAACTACTTCCTGTTCACGCCGATGCTGCACGAAGTCGCCGCGTCCGACCTCGACGTCACGCACATCGTGAACCCGATCCGCAAGCTGCTGAAGCGCGCGCAGTTCTTCCAGGGCGAGGTCGACGCGATCGACCTGCGCGCCCGCACCGCGACGGTGCGGCACGGCGCCGAGGATCCGCACACCCACGACCTGCCGTTCGACCACGTCGTGCTGGCGCTCGGTTCCAGCACCAACTTCTTCGGCACGCCGGGCGCGGCCGAGCTGGCGTTCCCGATGCGTTCGCTCGGCGACGCGCTGGCACTGCGCAACCGCGTGCTGACCAGCCTCGAGGAGGCCGACTCCGAGTGCTGCGCCGACACGCGGCGCGGCCTGCTGAACTTCGTCGTGACCGGCGGCGGCTTCGCCGGCGTCGAGACCATCGGCGCGGTGCACGACCACGTGCTGGCGTCGCTGCGCTTCTACCCCAACCTGCGGCCGACCGACGTGCGCATGGTGCTGGTGCACTCGGGCCCGGTGCTGCTGCCCGAACTCGACCAACGGCTCGGCCGCTATGCCGAACGCGTGCTGCGCGCCCGCGGCGTCGAGGTCCGGCTGCACACCAAGGTCGCCGGCATCGACGGCGCCGGCGTGCGGCTGTCCGACGGCGAACTGCTGCCGAGCCACACGCTGGTGTGGGCCGCCGGCAACGCGCCGCACCCGTTGCTCGGCACGCTGCCGTGCGGCAAGGAACGCGGCCGTCTGCTGGTCGACGAGTTCCTGGCGGTGCCCGGCTTCGACGGGGTCTGGGCGCTCGGCGATTGCGCGCTGGTGCCCGACCGGCGCACCGGCGGCTTCCACCCACCGACCGCGCAGCACGCGAGCCGCCAGGCGAAGGTCGTCGCCGCCAACGTCGCGGCGGCGCTCGGC
>JBASWX010000485.1:0-29333 GCA_049276695.1 Planctomycetota bacterium | reverse complement strand
GCGGTGTCGAGCAGCACGAGGTCGGCGGCGGCGCACGCGCGGGCATCCAGCCGCCGCAACCACGCCGCCGCCAGCGAACCCGGCGCCACCAGCGCGCGGTCCTCGACGACGGTGTCGTAGGCGGAGAGGAACAGGTCGAGCACGACCGGCACGTCGGTCGCCGCCTTCACCGACTGCACGAGGTCGTGCCCGGGATACGGCACGACGATGCAGCGCGGGCGCGCCTCGGCGAGGGTCGCGCGCAACTGCGCGAGCAGCTGCTGGCGGCGCCGGCGTTGCCGCCACCACACGAGCGGCCAGCGCCAGACCGCGCCCAGGAGGCGCTGCTTGTCGCGGCCCGATCCGGGCAACCGGCACTCGCGCACCGTGATCCCGTTCGCCAGCAGGCCCGCGCGCAACGATGTCGTGCGCGGATAGCCCGGGCCTTCGTCGAAGAGGCCGCAGAACAGCACGTCGCCGGTCATTGCTCCCGGCCCTGGTCGCGCGACAGGTTCTGGAAGCGCAGCGCCGCGATCTGCTCGGCGATCAGGCCGAGCGCGAACAACAGCCCCGCCTGCGTCATCAGCAACACCGCCATGTTGGTCAGGCGGCCGTCGGTGAGCCACGTGTGCAGGTACCAGGCGAAGCCGAGCGCCCCGGTGATCAGCGCGGCTGGCAGGAACACGCGCAGCGGCGCGAACATCGTCGCGATGCGCAGGATGATCAGGAAGAAGCGGCTGCCGTCGGCGAACAGCCGCACGTGGCTCCTGCCCTGGCGCGCGCGCGGCGTGAACGCATGGAAGCCGACCGACCAGCCGCCGCGCAGCATCGACATCGTGATCGTGGTCGGGTAGCTGAAGGTGTTGGGCAACAGCCACACCAGGTCCTTGACCACGTCGGCGCGCACGAGGCGGAAACCGCTGGTCAGGTCCGGGATCGTGCGGCCCGACACGTAGCTGGCGAGCCGGTTGTAGACCTGGTTGGCGAAGTTGCGGTGCAGGCTGCCGCCGCGGCCGCCGCGCGAGCCGACCACCATGTCGTAGCGTTCCGCCAGCGCCAGCATCGCCGGCAGTTCGTGCGGCGGGTGCTGCCCGTCGCCATCCAGCAGCAGGATCCAGTCGCCCTTCGCCTCGCGGATGCCGCGCTTGACCGCAGCGCCGTTGCCCAGACTCTCGGCGTGCCGCACGACGCGCGCGCCGCCGGCCGCGGCGAGGGCCGGCGTGTCGTCGGTCGAGCCGTCGTCGATCACCAGGACCTCGCGGAACGGCAGCGCCGCCGCTGCCAGCACCGGTGCGAGCTCCGCCAGCAGTGCCGGCAGGTTCAGGGTCTCGTTGCGCGCCGGGATCACCACCGACAGACGCTGCACGCGTCGCGTGGCGGCGACCGGCATGGCCGTGGGCGGCGGCAACGGACGCGGAGCCGCGGCCTCGCTGCGACGAGGTGGCCGTTCGCCGTCCGCCATCAGGGTTGCGAGCGCGTCGCTGGCGGTGGCGGGACCGAAGGGCTGCAGCGTCGCCGACATCGCCCTTGCTATCGGCAGAACCGGGGCGGTCGCCACAGCCCGAGCGCGCATTCGGCGGGCGTCCATGAGGCTTGACAGGTGCTTCGGGCACCCTCACTCTCGCCGGCGTGAAGGTCGAACTCACCCCGAAGCAGCAGCGCATGGTCCAGAAGTGGATCGCGACCGGGCGTTGGGAGACTCCCGACGCGGTGGTGAGCGAGGCATTGCAGCAGTTCGAAGCCGGGCAGAGCGACCAGGAACAGCACGTCTCCTGGCTGCGCGCGGCGCTGGCGCGAAGCCTGCGGCAGGCCGAGCGCGGCGAACTACGCGATGGCGCGACTGTCGTTCGCGAAGTGCGCGACTCGCTGCGTTCGAAACGGCAGCGGCGCAAGCAGCGGTGAACGACTACTTCCTGACGCCCGAGGCCGAGGACGGGCTCGTGCGCACGATGGACTACGTCGAGCGGGTGTTCGGCCTTGCGGTGGCAGACGAAGTGTTGACCCACCTCGAAGTGGCGTTCGAGCGGTTGGGCAGGCGACCCGGACTTGGCCACCGGAGACGTGATCTCACGACCAATCCGAGGATCCGCTTCTGGAACGTGGGGCCTTCTTTGATCGCATACGAACGCAGCGAAGCCGGCATCACGGTCCACCTGGTCGAACGGGCCGAGCGCAACTGGCGTCGCCTGCTGCGGGATCGCGGATTGTGACACCGGAAACGACGACGCCCGCGCGCGGCATCGCTGCCGGGCGCGGGCGTCGCTGGCCAGAGGGCGCGGCCAGGCCGCGCCGCTCAGACCGCGTGCATCACTGCACGACGACCCACGTGTTGCCGTCGCGCGCGACCGTGTTCGCAGCGACCGGGGCGTTCATGAACGCCGACGCCGTCGCGCGGTAGGCGGCGCTGAACAACGGCACGGTGGTCGTGCCGTTGTAGCCAACGACCGCGCCAGCCGTAGCGAGCACGTCACCGGCCTGGTTGATGAAGAACGAGCGCTTGCCACTGCTGTTACGGGTCTGCGGCCACGCGTAGCAGCACCACAGCGTCTCGGCGTTGGCGGGGCTGACGGCCTGGCCGTTGTCCGGGTCGCCGCCGGTGGCGTCTTCGCCGATGCCAGCCCAGGTCGCCAACGGCAGGAACATCTGGAACATGTAGCCCGAGCGCGTGACGCGCGAGGCCGCGATGTTCTGGAAGGCCGCCGACAGGACCGGCGGGCTGATGGTCAGCGTGCTGGCGCGCACCGCGGTCTTGCCCGACAGCTCGCCGAAGAAGCCGTACTCGCCCGAGCCGTTGGCGTTGACGTCGATGACGCCGGACGCCTGGCACTGCGACTGGCCCGACGAGATGTTCTTCAGCGTGGCGATCGCCGCCGACTCGTTGGCGTTGAGGCGCGCGCTGAGGAGGTTTGGAATCGCGATGGACGCGATGATGGCGATGATCGCGACGACGATCATCAGTTCGATGAGGGTGAAGCCCTGTTCCCGCTTGGACATTGTTCTCTCCGTTGTCAACTCATGATTGACGGCGACCGACGCGGCCGCCGTTCCCCTTTCCCCGCCCGAAGCCGCGGTTCAGCGCACCGGAGTGGCCGTCCGCAGTCTCGTCAGTTCCTGGAAGCGCGCATCCGCGGCCACCGCCGACCAGACGTCGGCTTCGGCGAGAAGTCGGCGCCTCACCTCGGCCGGCTGCGCCCGCGCAGCACGCTCCAGGAGACCGAGGCAGCTATCGACCTCGCCCTGCCGCAACTTGAGCAGTGCCAGGTGGTAGTCCGCGATCGGGACCTTGATTGCAGCGCGTTCCAGCACGCCCGCCGCCGGGCCAGACCGGCCGAGTTCGAGCAGGCCGATGCCGGCTTGCAGCCATGCCATGGGCGCGGCCCGTTCGTCGGCAGCGACGGCCTCCAGCCGCTGCTCCGCTTCGGCGAGCCGGCCGAGTCCCCGCAGGATCGTCGCCTCTTCCAGGGATCGCTGGTGGCCGAACCGGGCGTCCAGCGCCGGAGCGCTGGCGGCGAACACCGCCAACGCCTGCTCGGGCTGCCCCGCCTTGGCCAGCATGCGCGCCTGGTTGAACGCCAGCACCTCCCGCTGTTCGTCGCCGCAGTCGCGGCACGTCTGGGCGCGCGCGTAGGCAGCGGCAGCTTCGGCGAAGCGGCCACGCAGCATGTGCGCGAAGCCGAGGAACTCGGCGGTGCACGCCTGGCCTGGCTCGAGCCGTTCCACGGTGGCCAGGTTGGCCTCCGCGGTCGCGATCATCTCTTCGCGCGCCGGCAATGGCTTGCCGTGCTGATCGAGGGCCGGGATGCCGTGCGCGAACCGCAACTGCACGTCGGCGCTGCTGAGCAACGTCATCGCGTCGGCGCTGCGTTCGTGCGTGGTCCAGGCCCATGCCAGCCCGGACAGCGTCAGGACCGCGCCGCCGTACAGCAGCGCCCGCTTGTGCATTTCCTTCATCGCGGACCTCCTCGGCTCAGCCGGGGTTGGACAGCTTCTCCTGCAGCTTGAAGATCGGCAGGAACACGGCGAGCACGATGCCGCCGACGATCACGCCCATGATCGCGATCATGATCGGCTCGATCATGGAAGTGAGTCCCTTCACCTCGGCCTCGACCTGCTGGTCGTAGAACTCGGCGATCTTCTCGAGCAGCGAGTCGAGCGCGCCGGAGCGTTCGCCGATCGCCATCATCTTGACCACCATCGGTGGGAACACCGTCGACTTGCCGAACGGCTCCGACAGGCTCTCGCCGTTCCTCACGCTGTCGCGCGCGCCGTTGACGATGTTCGAGATCACCAGGTTGCCCGACGTGTCGGAGACGATCTCCATCGCGCCGAGGATCGGAACGCCGCTCTTCACCAGCGTCGAGAAGGTGCGCGCGAACCGGGACAACGCGACTTTCTTGAACAGCACGCCGAACACCGGCAGGCGCAGGATCACGTGGTCCCGCACCAGTGCACCCTTCGGCGTCCGGCACGCGATCTTCAGGCCGAACAGCGCTCCAGCCATCGCGCCGAAGATCAGGTACCAGTAGTCGCGCATGAAGAAGGCGACGTCCATGATCATCACGGTCAGGCCCGGCAGCTCGACTTCCAGCGACTCGAACACCGGCTTGAACGACGGCACGATGCCGATCATCAGGAACGATGCGATGCCGATGACCAGCACCAACGAGATCACCGGGTAGGTCATCGCCGCCTTGATCTCGCTGCGCAGGTGCGCCGCCGCTTCCAGGTACTCGGCGAGCCGGGTCAGGATGATGTCGATCTGGCCGGATGCTTCGCCGGCCCGGATCATGCTGACGTAGATGTGCGAGAAGACCCGCTTGTGCGGCTCCATCGCCTTGCTGAGGTCGGAGCCGGAGCGGATGTCGTTGACCACCTTGTCGAGGCAGAACGCGAAGCCAGCACTCTCGGCCTGATCGGCGAGGATCTCGAGCGCCTCCAGCATCGGGATGCCGGCGCTGAGCATCGTCGACAGCTGACGGGTGAACACTTCGAGTTCGCCCTTACGGCACGACGCCCGCTTGGCGATGCCGCGCTTCTTGCCCTTGCCCTTGCCGAACCAGCCGCCCATGCCGCCCGACTTGGTGACGTCGAGCGGCACCAGGTTGCGCCGGCGCACCTCGGCGACCGCGTCGGCCTGCGAGTTGGCGGTCACCGAACCCTTCACGACCTTGCCAGATCCGTCCTTCGCCTCGAACTTGAACGTCGTCGTCATGTTCCCTGTCTCCCGTTCCCGTTGATCTCCGCGTCAGGCCGCCGTACCGCGCCGGCGTCAGTCGGCCATCGTCGTCGCCTCGACTTCCTGCAGGCTGGTCTTGCCGCGTGAAGCGTTCAACAGGCCGCAGCGGCGCAGCGTCAACATGCCCTCGGTGAGCGCCTGCTTCTTGATGTCGCTGATGTGCGCGCGCTCGACGACCATGCGCTTGATCGGTTCCGACATGCGCATCGTCTCCAACAGCGCGAAGCGGCCCTTGTAGCCGTTGTTGCAGCGCGGGCAGCCGACGGGCTCGTACAGCTCCATCGGCTGCGCGAGGTCGTCCTCGCGGAAACCGAGCCGCAGCAGTGCGTCCTTGCTGATCTCGACCTTGCGCCGGCAGTTCACGCACAGCTTGCGCCCGAGGCGCTGTGCACAGATCAACAGCGTCGAACTGGCGACCATGAACGGGTCCATGCCCATGTCGACCATGCGCGTGATCGTCGACGGCGCATCGTTGGTGTGCAGCGTGCTCAGCACCTGGTGCCCGGTCAGCGCGGCCTTGACCGCGATCTCGAGCGTCTCGTGGTCGCGGATCTCGCCCAACAGCACGACGTCCGGGTCCTGGCGCAGGATCGAGCGCAGTGCCGCGCCGAAGGTCAGCCCGGCCTTCACGTTGACCGGCACCTGGTTGATGCCCTCGATCTGGTACTCGACCGGGTCCTCGACGGTGACCAGGTTGATGTCTGGCGACGCGATGTGCCTGACCGCCGAGTACAGCGTCGTCGACTTGCCCGAGCCGGTCGGGCCGGTGACCAGGATCATCCCGTAGGGCTGCGCGCACGCCCACACGTAGTCCTCCATGCACTTCGGCTCGAAGCCGAGCGACTTGATGTCGAGCGCCAGGTTGCTCGAGTCGAGGATGCGGAACACGGTCTTCTCGCCCCACACGACCGGCAGGATCGACACGCGGAAGTCGACCGCCTTGTGGCCGAGCTTCATCTGGAACTTGCCGTCCTGCGGCTTGCGCCGTTCGGCGATGTCGAGCTTCGACATGATCTTGATGCGGGAGGTGATGTTGTTCTGCATGCGCTTGGGCAGCGTCATCGCCTCGTACATCGCGCCGTCCTTGCGGTAGCGCACGATCACTTTCTTCTCGAATGGCTCGATGTGGATGTCCGACGCGCCGGTGTTGCAGGCGTCGAGGATCATCTTGTTGACCAGCTTGACGATCGGCGAGTCCTCGTCACTGATCGCCGAGAGGTCGGCGCCCTCATCCTCGACGTCGGTCTCCTTCAGCTCGACGTCGGCGTCGTCGAACGAACCGAGGATGCCGTCGACGCTCTCGGTCTCCTTCTGGTAGCCCTTGCCACGGCACTTCTCGATCTCCTCGGCGGTGCTGACGACGAGCCGCAGCTGACAGCCGGTGATGATCCGGATGTCGTCGAGCTTCAGCACGTCGAACGGATTGGCGACCGCGACGGTGATGATCGAGCCGATCTTGTCGACCGGGAAGATGCTGTACTCGCGGGCCACGGCCTCCGGTACCGACTCGAGCACTTCCTTGTTGACGTTCAGCTTCGACAGGTCGATCGGCGGGATGTTGGCGGCCTTGGCGATCAGCGCGACCAGTTCGTGCTCGGTCGCGATGCCCTTCTTGACCAGCACCTCGGTGAACGGCCGCTTCTGGCTCTGGGCTTCGGCGACCAGCGTGTCGCCGGTCGGGCCGTCGAGCTTGCCGGCCTTCTCGAGGATGCCGCGCAGCTTCTTCTGGAACTGCGACATGATCAGCGCACCGGCCGCCGCGCGCCGGCAGTGCCGCCGGCGCCTGCCCGCTCCATCAGCCGCTGGAAGTCGGCCTCGTCGGCGGTGTGGTCGATCGCGTCCTCGTAGCTGATCGTGCCGGCCCGGTACAGCTCGTACAGCGACTGGTTCATCGTCTTCATCCCGGCCGCTCCACCGGTCTGGATGATCGACATGATCTGGTGCGCCTTGTTGTCGCGGATCAGCGCCCGGATCGCCGGGTTGACGATCATCACCTCGGCGGCGAGCGCCCGGCCCTTGCCGTGCGCGCGCGGCACCAGCTGCTGGCAGACGACCGCCTGCAGCGTGAACGACAGCATCGTGCGGATCTGCTGCTGCTGGTGCGCCGGGAACACGTCGACGATGCGGTTGACGGTCTGTTGCACGTCGGACGTGTGCAGCGTCGCGAACGTCAGGTGGCCGGTCTCCGCCAGCGTCAGCGCCGCTTCGATGGTCTCCAGGTCGCGCATTTCGCCGACCAGCACGACGTCGGGATCCTGGCGCAGCACCGACTTCAGGGCCTTCTCGAAGCCGTGCGTGTCGCCGCCGACCTCACGCTGGTTGACCAGGCAGTTCTTGTTGCGGTGCAGGAACTCGATCGGGTCCTCGATCGTGACGATGTGGTTCTGCCGCCCCTCGTTGATGAAGTTGACCATCGACGCCAGCGTCGTCGACTTGCCGGAGCCGGTCGAACCGGTGCACAGCACGAGCCCGCGCGGCAGGTTGCAGATCCACTCGCAGACCTTGACCGGTAGTCCGATCGTCTGGAAGTCGAACACCTCGAACGGGATCACGCGCAACACCGCGGCGACGGTGCCGCGCTGCAGGAACGCGTTGGTGCGGAAGCGGCCGAGGTTGGAGACGCCGAACGAGAAGTCGAGCTCGAGGTTCTTCTCGAACTTGGCCACCTGGTCGGCCCCCAGCACCGAGTACACGAGCTTCTTCGTCGCCTCCGGCATCAGCGGCTCGTACTCGGTATCGACGAGCTTGCCGTCGATGCGGATCTTCGGCGGTGCGCCGACCGAGAGATGCAGGTCCGAACCACCGCGCTGAACCATCAGGTTCAGCAGTTCTTCCATCGAGACCATGACAACGAGCTCCTGTGCACAGCCAGCCGGCCAGGCTGGTTGTCAGCCTGTATCGGTCCGCGCGGTGGCAGGGATTGAGGCGGAGCAGGGACGGGGCGCGAACGCTCGCGGTCGGCAGCCCTGTACACGAACACAACAGCCCTTCGCCGATGGCTGGACCGATCGGCGGTCGCTTCGATGTTCGGTTGCGCCCGCTCAGCCGCGCGCCGGCGGCGGCGCGGCGGCTGCTGCGGGCCTTACGCCGATGGCGACCTCGGCCGGCGCCGGCTGCGGCGCGTCGGCTGCTGCGACCGGCGAGGGCTGCGTTGCCCGTGGTGTCCCGCCGGTACCTTCCAGCCAGCTAATGGTGCTCGGCCTGGTGCGCTTCGACGATTGCCTTGCGCCGCTGAACGATCTCGGCCTGCAGGTGCGGCGGCACCGCCTCGTAGTGCGAGAACTTCATCGTGAAGGTGCCCTCGCCGGCCGTCATCGAGCGCAGCAGCGTCGAGTAGTCGAGCATCACCGACAGCGGGCACTGCGCCTTGATCGTCTGGATGCCCTGCTCGGTTTCCATGCCCGACATGCGGCCGCGGTGGCTGCTGAGGTTGCCGGCGACGTCGCCGGTGAAGCGATCCGGCACGTGGATCACGACATCCATGATCGGCTCGAGCAGGATCGGCCGCGCCTTCTGGTAGCCGTCGTGCACGGCCCGCTCGCCGGCGATCTGGAAGCTGAGCTGGTCACTGTCGACGTCGTGGTACTTGCCGTCGTGCACTTCGACCTGCATGTCGACGACCGGGAAGCCGGCCAAGGCCCCCTTGACCAGGAACTTGCGGGCGCCCTTCTCGACCTCGGGGATGAACTGGCGCGGGATGGACCCGCCCACTACCGAGTCGACGAACTCGAAACCCTCGCCATGCTGCTTGGGCGCGATGCGCAGGTAGACCTCGGCGAACTGGCCGCGGCCACCGGTCTGCTTCTTGTGCCGATGGTGCCCTTCGGCCCGCGCCGTGATCGTCTCGCGGTATGGGATCGTCGGCGTACCGTGGTCGACGTCGACCTGGTGGCGGCGGTGCAGCCGATGGAACGTGATCTCGAGGTGCAGCGGGCTCATGCCCGTCACCAGGAACTCGCCGGTCTCCTTGTCGCGGTGGTGGTGCAGCATCGGGTCCTCGGCCGCGAGCTTCTCGATCGCGTGCCCGATCTTCTGTTCGTCACCGCGCGTCTTCGGCCAGATATGGCGCGAGTAGGTCGGCTCCGGGTACTTCGGCCGCGGAAACACGAGCTGCGCGTTCTCCGCGGTCACCGAGTCGCCGTGCGCGAAGTCCTCGATCTTGCTGATCGCGAACAACTCGCCGGCATTCACCGCGGCAATCTCCTTGGTGTCCTTGCCGTGCACGTCGAGCAGGTGCGCGGCCTTGTGCGACTTGCCGGAACGCACGTCGATCACCATCTGGTCCTTCTGCAGCTTGCCGCGGAAGCAGCGCAGGAACGTCAGCCGGCCGACGTAGGGATCGGAGACGGTCTTCCACACCTTGGCCGCGAACGGTCCGTCGCCCGGTTCGACCAGGTCCGGGAACGCATCGGCGCCGGGCTTGCCGGCGGCGCGCGCGCCGAAGCAGACCGGCGACGGGAAGTGCTGCTGCACGACCTCGAGGAACTGCGCGACGCCGAGCCCACGCTGCGGACAGATCGCGAACACCGGCACCAGCTTGCCCTTTGCGATCGCGCGCCGCAGGTTCTGCTCGAACTCGTTCGGGTCGAGGTGGCCACTCGCCAGGTAGTGCTCCATCAGCGTGTCGTCGACCTCGGCCTCGTCCTCCTCGATCATGTCGTGGTACTTGGTTGCCTCCGGACCTTCGTCGTGGGTCACCATGTGCACGGCCGTGAACGCCGCGCCGGCACCATTCGGGTAGGTGATCGGCACCACCGCGTGGCCGAACGCGGCTCGCAGTTCGGCGACGACGTTGTCGAAGCTGGTCTTGTCCTGGTCCAGGTGGGTGACCACGATCGCCCGGCCGACGCCCGCCGCGTTCGCCGCCATCCACAGCTGACGCGCGTGAAAGGTCAGCGGGTTGGTCGCGTTCACGCACAGCACCGCAGTCTCGATCACGTCGACCGCGGCGATCGCATCCGCCGCGAAGTCGGCGTGGCCGGGCGTGTCGAACAGGTTGAGGCGTTGCGCCCCGAGCGGCATCCGGAACAGGTGCGAAGCCAGCGTCTGCTTGCGTTCCTTTTCCTCCGGCTCGGTGTTGCTGATGCTGGAGCCGTCGGCAGTCGTGCCGAGCCTCGTCGTCAGCTTGCAGTGGTGCGCGATCGCGTCGACGAGCGCCGTCTTGCCCGAGTGTCCGTGCCCGATCAGGGCGACGTTGCGGATGTCTTCCGATGCATGAGCCATTGGGTCACTTCCGTGGGGTACGCGCCGGGGGCGCCGGCGCCGGTGACGCCCCGAGACCGGCCCACCCGGCGGCTTGCGCTGCCGGGACGACCCAGGCACCAGGGACGCGCCCGGTTATATCCCGGTGTCCCGGCAGGGGAAGCGGCGGCGTGCCCCGACTGGCCCGGGTCGGAGCCGCCGGCCTGGCCGGTCGGTCACATCGACTCGCCGACCACGATCTCGACCCGCCGGTTGCGGGCCTTCTGCTTGCTGTCGCGCGGATCGTGCTGCCCGAAACCGACCACTACGATCGCGGACTCCGACACTCCCTGCTGGATCAGCCAGCGCGCCACCGCGTCGGCGCGCTCACACGACAGGTGCCGGTTGCTGCGGTACTTGTCCTTGGTCTTGTCGATCGGATCGCTGTCGGTGTGGCCCTCGACGTAGAAGCGCTTGCCGGCGAACTTGCCCTTCAGCAAGGAGGCAACGTTGCGCAGCACCTTGTGCGAGCTGTCCTTCAGCGCAGTGCTGCCGGAGTCGAAGGTGACCGAGTCCTCGACGCCGATGCTGACGCGACCGCGCACGTAACGGACCGACGCGTCGTCACCGACTGCGTTCTGCAGTTCGTTGATCATGCTCGGCGACTCGGGCCTCGCCGCGGCGGCGTTGGCAGGTGCCGGCGCGGTGGGACGGGCCTGCAGGTCTGCGTTCTCGCCGCGCAGCGTGGCGACCTCGCCGCTGAGTTCGCGGATGCGCTCGTCGCGCTCGCGCAGCATGTCCTGGTAGCGCGTGGTGCACCCCGTCGCCAACGACGAGACCACGAGCGAGAGAAGAAGGAGCGACTTGCGGATCGACATGGTGCCTCCCTGATGGATCAGACGGACTCGGACCGGTTGCATGGATGTCTGGGAACGTGGACGGGTCAGCTCGCGCGCCGACCGCGGCGCACGAGCAGGAACAGGAGAACGAGGGACACGGCCGCAGCGCCGGCGAGCAGCCATGGCGCGTTCGGACTCGCGCGCTGCCATTCCGGCCAGGTCGTGAACAAGAAGGTGACGATGTCGTCGCGCGCAAACAGCGCCACGACTGCACCGAGCGCCAGGTACGGGCCGAATGGGATCCTGGTGGCACCGCCGAACAGCGCGCCGATGCCGCCGCAGACGGCGCCGGAGACGCAGCCGAGGAACATGGTGAGCAACGCGCCCTGCCAGCCGAGGAACGCGCCGATCATCGCCATCAGTTTGACGTCGCCGAACCCCATCGCCTCCTTGCGGAAGGCGAGCGAGCCGAGCCAACGGATCGCCCAGGTCACCCCGCCGCCGGCCAGCAGCCCGAGCCCGCTCGCGAGCAGGGTGCGCAGTGCCAGCGGCGTCGTGCCGTCGTCGGCAATGGCGCCGGCGAGCCCCGGCCACAAACCGGCGAGCAAGCCGACCACCATGCCGGGCTTGGTCAGTGCGTCCGGCAGCAGCTGGGTGTCGAAGTCGATGAACGACAGCGCGACCAGGAACGCCAGGAACAGCGCGTGGAACCCGAACGCGGCCGCTGCTTCGACGTCGACGCGCGCGCCGCCGTCAGCCGTGGCCGCAACCACCGGACCGGCGGGCGGCCACTGCCAGAGCGCGACGAACAAGCCGGCGGTCAGCGCCTCGACCAGCGGGTACCGCACCGAGATCGGCTGCTTGCAGCATGCTGCTCGCGCGCGCAGCCACACCCACGCCAGCACCGGCACGTTGTGGTACCAGCGGATCAAGGCGCCACAGTGCGGGCAGTGCGAGCGGCCGCCGAGCGAGCGGCGCCGCGGATCCTCCTGTGGCAGCCGCCAGATGACGACGTTCAGGAAGGAGCCGACGCAGGCTCCGAGCAGGGCTGCCCCCACCGCGAACATCGTGCCCATGGAAACCACGAAACGCCGTCGCTGCCGACGGACCCGCTGATGCCACTTTCGCGCTGCGGACTGCGGCCCCGATGGCCGCCGCGCCGCGTGCTGACCCACACGGCCCGAACTTCCGAGCGAGCCTGGAGCATACGACCGAGCCGGATGGATTCCACGCCGCTGTGGCCGCACCGCGACTGCGGACGCCAGCTCCCGGGCAGACGCCTACCGGTCGAAGACGCGCAGGGCGCGCAGGCGGGGCAGCGGGCGCCCGGCCCGCACCGGGGCCGTCAGCGCGAACCGCACGAATCCCCCCGCCGCGACCACGATCGTGTCGCCGTCCGCAACCGGTTGCAGGCGGCCGACGCGGCCGATGCCGACATCCGGCTCGGTCCGGCGCACCGGATCCGCGGGCGCGGCCTGCCAGGCAACCTGGAGCTCCGCGGACTTGTCCACCAGTTGCACGACGCCACCATCGCGGTCCAGGGGCATCGCCCGCCAGGGCGTCAACCCGCGCACGACGAACTCGGCGCCGGCCGCAAGGCCATGGGTGAACAGCACACCTGGGAACACCACGCTCTGGCCGCGCACGCCGCGGATCGCGGGTGAGGCGCCGTCGCCGCCGCTTTCGCACGCGATCAGCGTGTGGAACGGAATGGTGCCGAAGATCCCGATCGAGGAAGCACTGGCGAGCAGCAATCCGCTGGTCGCGTCGGTCGCCGGGGTGCGTCCGAGGATCGTGCCGGTCACCTCGATGCTGCCGGCGGCGACCAGAGCGACCGGGACCGCCGCCGCGAGTTCGTCGATCGGCAAGGTCGTGCGCCGGGCCGGGATCGGTTGCGGCCGACCGGCGACATCGAGCACCCCGGCGATGCGCGCCGAGCCGCAGACCAGCAACCGGACCGGCACCGCGTCCGCGTCGACCAGCACGCGGACACCGGCGGGGATGTCGACCGCCTGGAACGCGAACTCACCATCGCGGCTGACGACCTGTTCGCCATCGCCGCGATCGAACGGGAGCCCTGGCCGCAACACGGTGTCCACCTTCGGCCGGAACACACCGAGCGAGCCGTTGCCCGCTTCGACGCGCACGGCCGGCCGCAGCCAGTCGCCGCGAGCCTCGAAGCCGGGCAACAGGTCGTCCTCGGGCGGCATCTGCGCCTCACCCGCCTCCGGCCATTCGACGAGCGCAAGCCGGTTGCCGGCGACGACACTCCAGGACTGCACCGGAGCAGGAAGCGGCGGATTGCCGGCGTAGTCGCGCACCGCGGTGGCGCCGGTGCCCACCGCAACGCAGATCCACTCCCCCTCCCGCAGCGCCGCCGCGGCCCCACCGGGGCCGCCGCGCGGCAGCGCGCCGAGGTCGATCTCGATCGAGCAACCAGGCTGCGCATCGAGGCGCGAAGTGATCACCCGGACGCTGCGCGGGATCAGTTCGACCGGACGCGTCGACAACAGCGTCACCGTGAACGCGGCGGGCACCACCGACGCCGGCAGCAGGGGCTGCGTGAAGTGCAGTTGCAGTCGCGGCGCGTCGGCCGCCACCGGCTGCAGGTCCGACGGCCGCAGCACGAACGGCAGGTCGCTGGCGGACGGCCGCAGTGGTGCTGGCAGGTCTGGCGGCTTCTCGTCGGCGCGAGCGATGCGCACCTGGTACGAACAGGCGCTGGCGAGCCGCCGGCCATCGGCCGAACGCACGGCGTCGGCTCGCGGCGAGCCGGCGACCAGCAGGTGGTAGGTGGCACCGAGCCGATAGGAGCCATCGTCGAGTTCCGGGGCCAACGGCGGCTCGGGCTGGAACGTGATCCAGTTGGCGCCAACGCGCAACTGTCCCGGCACCTGCCGGCCGTCCTCGTCGACGAGTGTGAACGAATCGGTGGTGACGCTGACCGGCAGCACCGGCCCCGAGAAGTAGACCGTGATCGCGTCGTTCAGCAACAGCGGCGGCTGGTCCGCGCCGAGCGCCGGCGAGCAGTGCGTGATCGTGAACGCCGCAGGCGACGCCTTGTGCGAGCACGCTGCCCCCACGCAGGCGAGCAGCGTCCATCGGAGTCGCCGGAACCGGGCCATGCCTTGCTATCGAATGGTAGGTGGTCGTAGCCGCAACCGCACGTGCGGGTTCGCCGACGAAGCCCGCGCCGGGTCCCTCCTGGAAACACGAACGCCGCGTCGGCGGGCCCAACGCGGCGTCGGTAGGCGACAACAGGAACGGCAAGGCAACCCGGGTTTCGTCGTTCCCGGGCGCCGCCGCGTCCCGTGTCTACTGGTTCGGCAGCATCCGGTAGACGACGCTCATGCTGCGCAACGACGGCGACAAGGCCGGCGACACATCGACGTTGTTGGTCATCACCACGCGCAGGTTCATGTAGCGGGGCAGCAACTGGGTCGCCGGGTCGCGGATCAGCGCGAGCTGATCTTCGGTCACGTAGCGCGTGAGCCCGTCAGCGGTGACGCGCGCAGCGC
Organism: Planctomycetota bacterium; assembly: GCA_049276695.1. GTDB lineage: Bacteria > Planctomycetota > UBA1135 > UBA1135 > UBA2386 > UBA2386. The sequence continues at coordinate 14,580 of JBASWX010000485.1, read as the reverse complement.
CGGCCGCCGTGTTGGCGGTCGAGTAGCGGTACGCCTCGCAGGCATAGTTGGCGTTCAGCAGGTTGCCGCGCGTATCGAACGCGTCGCTCGCGGTCTGGCCCGACAGGCTGAACGACGGGTTGTAGAGCAGGCCGGCGTTGCCGAAGGTGTCGGCGCCGCGCATCTCGACCACCACCGTCGTGCCTGCCGGCTGCCGGGTCTGCGGCGGGTCCATCTGCACTGCCAGCTCGGTGATGCGCAGGTTGGGGTCGACCGCCAGCAGGTTGGGGGTACCCGTCTCCGCCGTCACCACGTTGTTGGGGTCGACCAGCAGCGCGCGCTGCGGCTGCAGGGTATCGAAGAACCCGAACGTCGCCGTCGACACCTTGCGCACGAAGTCCGCGCGCGCCCAGTTCATCATGCCATCGCGCGCCGGCGCGGTGAACAGCGCCCGGACCGCATCGCCCAGACCGGCGTCCTTGACGACGCTCGCCTGCGCTGACAGCGTATTGGCCGGATCGATCAGGACCGGGTTGCCGGTGATCAGGTCGAAACCGCCCGACGCCTGCGCGCGGGTGCTCGGCCAACGCGGCCGCGCGGCGCCACAGCCAGCTCCCACGCGGTCGTAGTAACCGCCAGGTGCAGCCGGGAAGCCGTAGCTAGGCGGGCCCAGCATGGCGACCTGGAAGCCGTTGTTGCCGTTGACGATGCCGTTCAGCGGGTCGTCCGCGAACACCTTGAAGTCGACCAGCAGCGGCAGCGCGATCGGGTCGTGGTCACGCTGGTTGGTACCGACGAAGTCGGCAGCGTCCAGCACCCACGTCGAACCGCCGGCATTGACGAAGTCGACGTCGGGCGTGCTCTGGATCCACGGCGAGTCGATGTTCGCGGTGAAGTCGTCGTTCGGCGCCAGCGCGGTCGGTTGCTGGGCACCGCCGAGACCGAGGATGTTGCCGCTGGCGTCGACCGTGATGAGGCGCGAATCGCGCCAGGTATAGGTCCGGTCGAACCGCGGGAACGGCACGTATTTGACGGCCTCGGCGGTCCGGAACGCCTCGTTCGGGTTGATCGTGTAGACCTTGTCCTCGAACACCGGCACCAGCGAACTGCCGGGCAGCACGTTGTCGGAGAACAACTCCGACAAGGCACTGTTCATGCTCGCGCAGGCGAGCCGGCACTCGATCGGTGCCGGCGGCGGCGGCTGGAACAGGAACCAGAACTCGTCCGGGCGCCGCGGCGAGTGGCCGAGCGACATCGTGAAGCGGTCGAAGACGTCGTAGAGCACCGTCTCGTCGTTGAACGGCGACCAGTAGAGCTGCTCGACGTCCAGCCCGAAGTCGAGCGGCTGGCGATAGCTCAACGAGAAGTCGTCCTCGATGTAGCGCATCTGCATGCGCGAGCCCTGCGGCTTCAGCGGCTCTACCACGCGACCGACCGGCTGCGGCACCTGCTGCCAGTACTCGTAGACCTGCGGCACGAACGGCGGCGCAATGGAGTCGCTCATGCGCGGGTTCCAGTACAGGTTGCCCGGATGCGGGAAGCCGGCCTGGTCGACGGGCAGCGTCGGCAGCACCAGCACGTTGGCGGCCGCATCCCAGCACTCGCCGCGGTTGATGCGGCTGATGGTCGCCAGGTTCTGCTGGTCGGCGGAGCGCCCGAACCGCACACCGGCGGCGCCGATCAGACGGCCGTCCTGCAGCCGGAACTGACCGAACACGTCCACCGAGCCCGGCAGCGTGCCGTCTTCGTCCTCGGCCTCGAACAGCCAGCTGTGCCACCCGACCTTGTTCTCGGCAGCGCCGGCGGCGAGCGAGAAATCGACCGACCAACTGCCCTGCGGGTTGGCGGCGCTGTCGAAGATGTTCAGCGTGTTGCCGGCGAGGTCGGTGACACCCGTGGTGCCGGTCCTCACGTGCACGCTGTAGGCTTCGGCCTGGCCCGCCGCGTGGAAGAAGCCCATCGGCGGCTGCAGGCGCAGGATGGTGCCGTCACCACCGACGTCCGACAACCGCGTCGGCACGACGCGCGTGATGGCCCGCTTCGGATCGGTCATCTGCTGCGCGAATGTCTCCGCGCTGACCGGCCGGCTGGTGACCAGCAGGTTCGCCGTGTTGTCGACCTGGTCGAGGTCCATCGGCTTCGTGAACTCGATCGCGATCGACGAGTTCGGCTGCACATCGGCAGTGCCCAGCGTCGGCTTCGGTTCGATGCGCACGAACAGGCTGCGCCAGGCGCGGTCGGTCAGCACGACCGAGGACCCGGTGAACGCGATCTCTTCGTGGTAGCGCGCGCGCAGCACGCAATCCTGGCCAAGCGGCAGGCTGTTGCCCTGGAAGCGCACCAGATTGCCGTTCTTGTCCCGGGTCTGGCTGCGATCGGCGAAGACCGAGGCCACGCGCACCCGCACTTCCGTGAACAGCTCGCCCTGTCCGGTGTCACCCGGCAGCGGGCTGGTGGCCTGGCCGATCGCCGGGTCGGTGACCCGCGTGCCGATTTCGAGGTTCTCGAGCACCTCCGCGCGCAGGGTCACGGCCTGGAACACACCGGGGCTGGTCTCGACCTGCACCACCTGCGTCAGCACATCGCCGCTCTGCAGCGGGCGCTGGATCGGCGCCGCGAGCGGGCCGAGCGGGAGGCCGTTGGCGTTCAGCGGGCCGTCGACGAACGGATAACGACCGCGCACGGGCACGAGCTGCAGCCGCTTGTTGAGCGTGACGATGTTGTTCGCGACGTCGACGTCCTTGATGCCCATCGACAGCGAACCGACGATGGCAGGCGCCTCGGGCTCACGCAGGCGCCCGGCGGTGCCGTCGGCGAGGTTGCCCGAGCGGAAGTCACGGATCACAGCCGCACGGCCGGCACTGTCGACATCGTTCAACGCCAGGACCGGGTCCTCCTTGACGTAGAAGCTCGGCACCACGGTGCCGCGCGCCGGGATCGCGATGCGGATGTTCGCAGTCACGCTGTCCGCCGACACCGGCAGGCCGGGGCTGTTTGGCGAAGCCGCCGCTTCGCCGCCCAGGATCGTCGTGTCCAGCACGATCGAATCACCGGTGGGGATGACCCGGTACGGCAGCACCCGGAAGGCGTCGGCCGGCGAGACGACCTTGGGGTCGCCCTTGAACTCCAACAACTGGATCGCGGCCGGATTCTGCGCGAAGAACGCGGCCGCCGCGTCGAGCTGACCAGAGAACTTCAGCTTGATCGCCGCATTGCGCGGCACGATCGGGATCGGCCGGGTCGTCGTGTTCTGGCCGCGGTAGGACGGCGCCACCTCACCGAGACCCGACTGCGCCTTCGCCAGGGCCGCGGCGAAGGACTGGGCCTCGCTGTCGCCGCTGCCGTTGGTAGTGCCCGAGTCGTCCCACAGGATCACCAGCTCTTCGTGGCCGACGTCCTTGTTGAACGGCAGGAACTCGAAGTCGGCAGTCGCGACGGGCTGACCGGCCGCGTCGAACAGCGGCTGGCTCTCGATCCCGGCGTTGACCATCACGTTGCTCTGCACCAGCTCGATCCGGCGGTTCGCGCGCAGGCGGCGGTCACCCTGGGTCCGGTCGATCCGGCGGTAGGCGTAGACATCGACCATCCGGCCGATCTCCACGCTCAGCAGCTCGGGGCGGTTCGCATCGCTGCCGACGTTGCCCACCTTGCTGCTGCCATCGCAGGCAGCCAGGGCGGCGAGCGTCAGCATGGTCGTCAGCGCACCCATCTTCCGCAGTGCATCCATCTTCCGCAGTGCGCAGGGACGGTGACGGTTCATCGCGTGCTTCATGTCTCTAGCCTTCAATTGGGGCGCGGACGCGGCGTCCGCACAGATCTGGGTCGACGTGCCGTCGGCTGTATTCCAGGCCACGGCGAAGGTATCGGGAGGTGGAGGAAAGGGACGAGACCGCTGTGCAGCCACGCCAGGCTGCGCAGTCGCGGCCGGTGTTCTGGCGGTGGCGGTCATGGACTCAGAACCGGAACGGCAGACGCAGGTAGTTCACCTGCGGCCGCGGCGTGTCCGGGGACAAAGCAGGCGGCGCATCCGTCGACACCGTCTTGAAGGCAGTGTCGAACAGGATGTCCCACTGCACGAAGGCGGCGCCCAACGCCCGGATCTGCTCCTGGACCAGGGGATCGGACAGGTTGTAGGCGAACTGCGGCGGGGTGCCGGCCACCAGCGGTGGGAACCGCTGCTTGGTGGGATCGCCCGGATTCTGGTGGAAGGCGAAGCCGATGCGCACGTTGGCGATCGGCAGCCGATCCCCCGACGAGCCGGGGTAGGTCGCACCGAGTCCGGCGTTGCCGCCGGTCTGCAGCTCGAACAGCTTCGCGCGCACCTGGACCTGGCTCGCAGCAGCCGGGAACGCGCCCGCTTCCGTCGCGAGCACGAGTTCACGGTCGGTGTGCGAGAGGATCCGGAACGAGCCAACCACCGCACCCGAGGAGTTGAGAACCTCGGCTTCGTACTGGGTGTAGCGATCGACCGTGCCGCCCAAAGCCGCAGCCACGAGTTCGACCCGGTAGGCCGGCTTTCCGAGCAGCGACGAGTTGCTGTTGACGGTCAGGATGCCAGTCGCGCCGACCACGATCGGGCTGGTCTGGAATGCCGAACTGCCGGCGACGGTGAACGTCGCATAACCGGTGTTCGGGTTGACGCCATCGAACTCGTAGCGGGGACCGCGCTGGGCACCTGCCTGCTCGACGATGCCGCGCGGCAGGTTGTCGTCGACGGCGAGACCACGGCGCGCCGTCAGGCCGGTGTCGATCCACGACGACCGCAGCCGCGACACTGCCGCGAACGGCGTCGGCAGCAACGTCGGCGACGGACGGATGTCGCCCTCGTTGTCGCCGATGTTGATCACGTTGCCCGCATCATCGACCCCCTGCCCGACCAGGTTGGGGAACCCCCGCCAGGCCAACAGGTCCCGCTTGCCAGCACCCTGTTGCAGGACGCCTGCGCGATAGACGTTGATGTTGTCGTCGAGGATCGTGTTGGTGAGATCGGCAACGGCAGCCGGCCCGGGCGGAGCCATCAGCTGGACGATGCCCATGCCGCCGAAGCCGCCGAGCGGCGCGCTGTCGTAGAGAGTTGCGTACGCAGGATCGACCGCGCCAGCGGCGTTGGTCACGTACTTCCTCAGCACCACCGGCGCCTGGAAGGTGCTGGTGACGCACGAACCGCCATCCGCCGAGATCGAGAACGCGAAGTCATTGGTGTCGGTGCCCGACGGCGCGCCGTAGCGGAACCGGCCGTTGGTGCCACGAGCGTTGATGTCGATCCGCGTGGCGGACATCAGGATGACCATGCCGCCGGCGCCGCCGCCGCCACCGCCACCGCGACTGCACGACGCCGACTGCTCGCCGCCGCCACCGCTGCCGCCATCGGCGGTGATGATGCCGCCTTCCGAGATGATGATCGGGCCGAGCGCCTTGACGATGAGCACGCCACCGCCACCGCCACCACCACCACCGGAACTGTCGTTCTCGAAGTTGATGTCGTCGAGATCGCAGTTGTTGTAGGACAGGTCGCCGCCGCCGCCACCGCCGCCGCCGCCGATCGGCACTGCGAGTTCGCCGGTGATGCGCAGCGGCGTGCCGTCGAACCGCACGCCCGTGCCCCAGTAGTTGTTGTCGTTGCGGGCATCGACGAACACCGTCGGGCCGGGAGCCGCACCCGCGAGTGCGCGGGTGACGTTGCCGGCGGTCCCGGTGCAGCCGTTGCCGCCGAGGCCCTGCTGCTGCTGGAACACCGCGAACGTGGTTGCCGGCGGATTCGGAGCCACGGTCTTGATCTTGAAGTTCGGGTCACCTTGGGTCGCGAGCGACCCGCCGCCACCACCTGCGCCGCGGTTGCAACCGGTCGTGCAGGAGAGTTCACCGCCCAGTCCACCCGTGCCGGCGACCTGCAACGGCCCCCTGCCGGTGCCGCCGAACTGGTCGCGCTGCGTGCTGCTGGGCGAACCGTCGCCGCCATCGCCGCCACCGCAGACTCCCGCGCCGCCAGGCTTGATCACGTTGGCGTTGCTCGAAGTCGTCACCTTGGCGCCGTCGCCGCCGCGCACCGACAGCGTGCCGACGACCTCGAAGCTGCCAGTCACCAGCCAGACCATCGGGTTGGAGCCCTGGCCCTTCACCGTCTTGCCCTGCGGGATCTTGACGTTCTTGAAGTTGAAGACGCCGCCCGACACGTTGTAGGCAGCGCCGTTCTTCGGCTGCACCTGGGTGAAGTTGGTGTTGAGGATCGTCTCGGGCGCAGTCGGCTCGAACTCGGCGCCGGTGGTCGTGCCTTCGAATGCGAACCCGGCCTTGAGGAAGCCCGGGCCGACCTGTGCGGTCGGCTCGGCGAACGCCGCAGTGACGTCGACGGCCGAACTCGCCAGGAAGTCGTCGACGATCGCATCGAACTGCTGTTCGTAGGCGCGCTTGGTCCGGAACGTCCCGAAGATGCGCTCGTAGGCAGCGTTCGACACGTTGGACTCGCCGGAGATGTCCTCCAAGGTGCGCTCGACGATCACCCGGATCGTGGCGTTGTTCGGCAGCACGCCGATCGGCCGCAGCAGGATCGTCGCCCGATCGACCGCGTTCTCCTCGAGTTCGACGTCGGCGGGGATCCAGTAGTTGTTGCCGAACACCAGGTCGTCGTATTCGAGGAACACGCGGCCGCGATTGTTGGCATTGCGCAGCAACGGGTCGGTCACCACGTTCACCGGCACGTTGCCGCTGGTCGGGTTCAAGGGCTGGTCGAAACGCAGCCGCAATTCGACCGCGGCAGTGCCCAGCTTGTTGAGCACGACTCCGGTTGCATCCGGCGTCGGCCCGATCTCGAACGCGGTGCGCCGCGGACCGCCCGGGACCGTGTTGCGGAACAACTGGCCCGGCGTGGTGCCGTCGGCGGTCGCGAACTGGAAGCTGATCGGCTGGGTCAGGCCCTTGCCGCCCTGGTCGCGGATCACGGTGCCGTTGGTGCGTTCGCCACCGACGAGTTGCACGACGTAGGTGCGCCCGGGGCGGAAGCCGCCGTTGGTGAACAGGTCGTTGGTCGGCAGCCTTGGTTGGAACAGCAGGCGGCGGCCTGGCGCCGAGTCACCGGGACTGGTGCCAAGCGCGAAGCCGCCGGCCACGGGTTCGGCGGCGACGTTGCCGATCTGGTCGCGCACCTCGAAACTGAAGGTCGTCAGATCGACTGAGCCGAGGTCGACCGGGTTGCTGAAGTCGATGGCGATCGAGTCGTTGAGGAACAACGTCGCGTTGTCGCTCGGCTCGGTCTTCAGCACGATGAAGTCACCGCCGGTCTTCACGCCAGCAGTCTGGCCGCCGCCGCCCGAACATGCGGTGACGGCGACGAGGATGGCCAGGGGGAACAGCCGGGCGGATTGCTGCACACGGTTCATGGCGAGATTCAGTGTGGTTCGGCGAGGATCACCGGACCACGAGAGGGGCGTTGCTGAGGGAGAAGGGGCCGCAGTACGAATCGACGGAGTCTACCCTCCGGTCTTCGCTGCGCCGCGGCGGCGCAACACCGGACGGGACCGCCCCCTTGTCATGGGATCCTGACTCGGGAGCGTTCTGGCAAGACGGGAGGGAGACGGGGAACAGGGGAATGGGGCGCAGGGCGGCAAGCCGCCCTACAGCTTCTGGAACCGGTAGGAGAGGGCGAAGGTCTCGATCGTCGGTGCGACCGGCGGCACCGCGTCGGCGTTGTTGCTGGTGACGAAACGCCAGTTGACGTAGCGCACGTCGCGCGGCGTGAACGCCTCGTTGGGGCCGGCGAACTGGGTCGTGAAGGCCGGCGACACCAGTTCGTTCGGGTCCTCGACGTAGCGGGTCACCGTCCGGTTGTAGAGGTACGTCCACCAGTTGCGCGCCGTCCCAGTGCCCGGGATCGCGCGGGTGTCCCACTTGCGCATGTGGGCATCGCCGGCCTTGTATGGATCGAGTGGGAAGTTCGCGGCCGTCGGCTTGAGCTGGTCGCGCATGAACTGGTCGAACGCACCGGTCGGGTAGATCGTCGACGTCACCGAGATCCACGAGTTCCAGTACCACGGCGTCGGGTCGACGATGCTGGCCCCGCGGAACTGCGGCACCAACGACGTGCCAGGCGGCAGTTGCGACAGCGGCGGATCGAATTCGTACGCGAACGACGGCCGCACGTTGGTCGGCAGCGTGCTGGCCCCGTTCTGCAGATAGAACGGACCCAGCCGCGGATCGGCGAAACCCTCGGGCACCCGGTGCGGGTTGTTCAGGTCGACGAACCCGGCAGTGATCACGCTCTGGCGCTTCAGCACGTCGAGCATGATCCAATAGAAGGAGTTGTCGCCCGGCGGCGTGGTCGTCGGAGGCGGACCGAGGGCATAACCGCCGGCCGCACTGCTCCACGCCGGCTCGCTCGGCGAGCGGCAGATTGGCGGCGCTCCGCCCGGCGTCGCCGGACGGCCGGCACTCAGCACGCGGAAGTTCGGATTCGCCCCGGACTGCACGGTGACCGAGATCTGCCAGCCGTTGGTGCCGAGCGCGATGTAGCCGCCGCCAACCGGCAGTTCCGACGAGTCGCAGTAGGTCCAGAAGTCGGCCAGCAGCGGCAGCGAGATGTTGCCACACAGACCGCCGGTGAAGGTGTCGCCACCGCTCGACAGGCTCTGGTTGATGCCGTCGTTCCAGAACGAGCTGACGAACGCGACGTCGCCCGGCACGCCGTTGCGGTCGACCCAGCGCCGTCCTTGACCCATGCTGAACGGCGACAACAAGTGCGGCGGGTAGGTCGAGCCCGCGTTCAGGTCGCCAGCGAGGCCCGAGTTGCCACCTTGCTCGATCACCGTCTCGTCACGGAACACGAAGTACGGCCTCTCGAACGGCGGCAGCGGCAGGAAGCGGTTGACCTGGTTTGGCTCGAGCACAACCGTCGCCGGATCGATCGTCAACGGCGCGTCGACGTAGACGCCGCGCCGCGGCGACTGCGTCTGGATCGTCTGGCCGCCGCCCGTGGGCGCCGGGTTCCAGGCGAAGTTCTTCTCGAAGATCGTCTGCAGCCCGGAGTTCGGCAACGACGGCAGCGAGCTGAAGTCGCCGACGCACGGCATCGGCCGGTACTCCGAGTGGCCGAGGAACAGGCTGGTGCGATCGAACTCGTCGAACTGCAGGTTGGTGCCAGTGAACGGCGCCCAGTACGCCTGCTCGATGTCGAGGTTGAAGTCGAACGCGTCGGTGCGCGACAGGCTGAGGTCGATCTCGCGCCACAGCGTCTGCAGGCGGCAACCGTACGGGTTCAGTGGATTCTGGATGCCGGCGTTGAGCAGGTTGGTCGACGTGTTGGTGGCGATCTGGCCCTCCGAACTGACCGTCTGCGGGCACCAGCCGAGCGGGTTCGGCAGCGCCGGCGGCGGCGGCTGCTGCACGACCGGCGACTGGTTCAGGTTGTCGGCAACGACGCGGGTGCGGGTCGTGGGTCGCGCCTGCAGCTTGTTGTCGAGGTAGATGAACCCGCCGAACATGTCCTCGAGCGGGTAGGCGGCGGCGCGCGAACCGAGGTTCGGCGGCTGCACCTCGTTCGGCAGGAAGTAGCTCGGGTTGGCATCTTCGTCGCGCGAAGCGAAGCGGCGCACGATCGAAACTGCGAGGTTGTCCGGGAACAGCGGCTCGTTGCCGTTGACGCGGGTGTCGACCGTGAACGGGATGACCACACTGTTGCTGCGGTCGGCGGTCGTGCCCTGCAGGTCGAGCGGGTTGCCGGCGAGGTCCTTGATGCCGCCGTCGGGGGAGTCGGACAGCAGGTGCAGGAAGTAGCGGTAGTCCGCCCCGGCCGGCGGATTGCGCATCGTGTCGTCGAGGTAGAACCCGGTCGTCGGCTGCAGCCGCAGCGACGTCTGCGACCCGGTCTCGTCGAACACGCGCGCGGTGATCAGGAACGGCGTGCGGTACTTGGCGACGTTGAAGCTCGTGGGACTCATGCCCGGCGTCGCGGTGCCGTTCGGCCGGTTGGCGATGAAGTCGTCGATGCTGGCGTTGGTCGTCAGGTCGCGCATCGCGAAGAAGAAGGTGTCGGCCCAGCGCACGGTCGCCAGATCGACGGGCTTGGTGAAGCGCACGACTGCGCCGGCGAACGGCGACACGAACTCGTTCGGCGCTGGCTGCACGCCGTTGAGCGGCAACGGCCCCGGCGAGAAGGCCAGGAAGTTGCGCGGATCATCGCGCCCGGCGGCATCGCCAGCGGTGAACTCGGCGACACAGATCGCGCGCGGCGCGTTGGCGACCAACCACGGCTCGCGCTCCGCGAGCGTCGAGGGGTAGCCCGGCAGATTGCGCGGATCGATGTTCTGCAGGCCGTCGATGCGGCGGATGCGCACGCGCACGTGCTGCGTCGTCGGGCTGCCGAAGTCGTCGACCGGGTCGACCACCACTTCGGCGGAGCCGAACGGCACACCCGAACTGTCGGCGATGAAGCGCATCACGTCGCCGCGGTCGATCTCGTGCGAGATGCTGTTCTTGAACACCGTCACTTCCTGGGTGAAGGCGTTCACGTTCTCGACCTGCTCGAGGTACATCACGATCTCGCCGACCACGCGCAGCGGCAGCGGGTCGCGCACGAAACCGCGCGCCAGATCGGCCGAGCTGTCGTTGGCGTTGCCGGAACGGAAGTCGCGCACGACCGACTGCTTGCCGCTGTTGTTGAGGCCCGTCAGCTCGTTGTCGGGAGTGCTCAACTGCGGCATCGCCAGCGGCCCCTCGAGCGCCAGCGCAATGCGCAGGTTGGCGCCGAGCTGGTCCGGCGACTCGGGCAAGCCGGCGGCGTTGTTGATGGTCTGGTACTGCAGACCTTCGGTGCCAAGCAGCACCGGATCGAGCACCAGGTTGCGGTCCTGCACGACGACGCGCACCGGCATCGGCACGAAGCCATCGGCCGCATTCGGATCGCCGACGATCTTCAGCAGCTGCACCGCTTCGGTGTTGCGCAGGCCGACCACCTGCCCCTGGGCATCGCGCTCGACGAAGAAACCATCGTCGACACCGATCGGCGCCGAGAAACGGACCCGGATGGCGGCATTGCGCGGCACCACGCTGTACGGCAACCCTGGCCCGCCCTGCCCGACCAACATCGGGCTGACTTCGCGCAACTGGTCGTCGAGCGCTTCGAACGCGGTCTTGAATGCGTCGCTGGTCACATCGCGCGGGATGAACAGGCGAGGCTGCAGCGTGTCCGGGTCCGAGCCGATGAAGTCGTAGGTGACCTCGTCGTCGCGCAGCGCCGAATTGGTCGCGCGCTGGTCCTGGATGTTGCCACCCACCACCACATCGCGCTGGAACAACGCGATCGACGAACCCTCGGCGCTGGCCTGCAGACCGTAGACGTCGGCCAGCCGGCCGAACTCGACGGCAACTACTTCGGGCTTGCTGGTGCCCCCACCAGGGGTCACCGGACTGCTGCGACCGCCACCGCCGCCGCAGCCCGCAGCGACCAGGCCCACGAGCGCAGTGAGGGAACACGAGGCGAAGGGCGAGGGCAGCCGGGACGCGAAGCCAGAGCGAACGCGCGGAGCGGAACGTGCGCGGCGGTTGTCAGCCATGGGAGTCTTGGGCAAACCGGATTGCGGACACCGACAGGGGGACCTGACGGGAATGTGGACTACGGTTCGAGGCCGCCCTCCGGCGCACGGCGGCCGCACCCGAGGGTACGGACGACGCAAACCAGGCGAGACGCAACCTCGGATGCTACATCGGGAAGGGCGGTGCGCCGGGGTGAGCAGCACCGACCCAAGCTCGATCGAAAGGGCGGAGCAACAAACATCATGCCGGTGGGCTGGCCGACCGCAAGCTCCCGCAACCATCTTTCCACCCGCGGCTTAGGCCCGAGGCCTGCCCCCACGGCGAACGGCGACCGGCCGCGCTTGCGCGGTCCTCGGGTGCGATATCGCTCCCCGGCAGCGGTCGCTCCGGGGGCGATTGCCGCCGGCGGGCAGTCAACCGCCATGGCATTGGAAGCCCGCCGCCTGGGCCTGGGCTTCGGACTCGAAGTAGACGCGGTTCTCCGGCTTGATGCGCCGCGCCTCGGCAGCGTTGTAGCGGTGCACGATGCGGCTGCCGGCGTGACCGACGAAGCGCGCCTCGATCTCCCGTTCGCAGTAGGCGCACGACAGCACCGGCGGCGTCTCGGCCTCGCGCAGCCGGAAGTCGCGGACCAGGTAACGCACCCCTTCGTTGTTGGTGATGCAGCGCTCGTTGCTGCAGCGCAGGCCAGCCCCCGCGATCACGCCCGGCGTCGTCGACAACACCGCTGGCGGGGCCGCCCGCAGTTGGATCTTGCCGAGCAGGAACGACATCAGCGCCATGCGCATCGGCACGCCGAGTTCGGCCTGACGGAAGTAGATCGAGCGCGGATCGTCGTCGACGTCGTAGTCGATCTCGTCGACGCGCGGCAGCGGGTGCATCACCCGCGCATCCTTCGCCGCCTCGGCGCCGAGCGTCGATCGCGTCAGCCGCGGGTAGTTGGTGGTGTCCTGGCCGGTGTGGCGTTCGCGCTGGGCGCGCGTCATGTAGATCGCGTCGATGCGGTTGACCTCGACGTTGGTCAGGTTGGTGAACAACGCGAGCTGGTGCGGCTTGCTCGCCGTCAGGTACGCCGCGGCGTTGCTGCTGCCGGCGATGCCCGGCAGGTCGGCGACCGACGCCGCGGAGGCCTGCACCGAGAAATCGCGCCGCAGCCGGTGCAGCACGTAGTCCGGCAGCTCGAAACCAGGGTACGGCATCGTCACGATGTTCGCGCCGAAACGCGCCAGCGCGTAGCAGAACGAGTGGATCGTCCGCGAATAGCGCAGGTCGCCGCACAGCACGACCTCGAGTCCCTCGAGCCGGCCTTTCTCCTTCCACAGCGTGTAGAGGTCGCACAACGTCTGGGTCGGATGCTCGTGCGCTCCGTCGCCACCGTTGATCACCGGTACGCGTGCGTAGCGCGCGGCGACGCGCGCCGCACCGTCCTCGGGGTGGCGCACGACCAGGATGTCGGCGTAGCCGCCGCCGACCACGCGCACGGTATCGGCGAGCGATTCGCCCTTGCTGCGGCTGGTGTTCTTCTCGTCGGCGGCGGTGATCACGCCCCCGCCCAGGCGCAGCATCGCCGACTCGAACGACAGCCGGGTGCGCGTGCTCGGTTCGAAGAACAGCGTCGCCATGATCGCGCCGCGGCAGGACTCCGACCACTCGCGCAGGTTGGCGCGGAACTCGTCGGCGTGATGGAACAGCTCGAGGATCTCGGCGGTGCTGAGGTCCTCGATCGAGACCAGGTCGCGCTTGTCATGGTCGGCCATCGCAGGCCCGATCATGCCGGCGTCCGGTGACGGCGACAATCGCGCTGCGGTGCCGCCGAAGTGCGGATTCAGACGACCCGGGCGACTGCGGCGAGCGCCGCCCACTGGCCGGCATCGAGCGCGGCGAAACCGCCGACCCGCCCAGCGGGCGGCAGGCCGCGGTGCGTCCGCAGCAACTCGCCGAACTGCCCACGCAGCGCCGCGGTGGCGCCGGTCAGCGCCGACACCCGGGCACTGCAGGGCCACCCCGCCGGCCACTGCGGCCCCGGCAGATCGCACTTGTTGGCGATCACCAGGTCGCTGGCCGCGAGCAGTTCGTGGTCGGCCTGCTGCGGGCCCGAGCTGCCGTCCACCACCAGCACCGCGACGGCACCGACGCGCTGCGCGCGGCCACGTTCGATTGCTGCGCGATCCAGCCCGGTCGCCGCCGGGCCTTCGCCCGCGGTGTCGACGAATTCGTACGGGAAACCCGCGAGCACGGTGGTCTCGATCACCGGATCGCGGGTCAGACCGGGCGTCGGCCCCACAACTGCCCGGTCGCGGGCGAGCAGACGGTTGAACAACGTCGACTTGCCGGCGTTCTGGCGCCCGACGAGCGCCACGCGGTGCGACGTGACCATCGCCAGTGCCACGCGCGAGCGGTCGAGCGCGGCCGCCACGGCCGGTTCGCGCGTGACCCCGGACAGTCCGCGCAACCCGGCGATGCAAGCGGAGAAGTCGTACTGGCGCTGCTCGAGCGCGAGCTCGAGTTGCGCCTCCCCCAACGCCTGCTGCAGCAAGCGGTCGGCCGATGACGCTGGCGACGGCACGGACAGGCCGAAGCGCGCGTGCAGCGCGTCGAGCACCGCCGGTGCGCCGTGCAAGTGCAGTTCCAGGTCCGCCCAACCCCGATCGACAACCAGGACGTCGTCGAGCGCGGCGCCGTCGAGGCAGAGGCGAGCGCGCCGAACCGATGGTGCCTGCCCCCGCGGTGCCGGGGCGAGCGAACCCAGCACCGCCGCCCGCTCCCCCGCCACAACGCGCACGATCGCGACTCCGGCGATGCCGCGCGGCGTCAGCAGCTCCACGTCGCACCCATCGCGAGCAATGCCAGGCCGTCGTGCACGAGATCGGGCTCGTGCCTGGCGGCGAGACGGGAGTGACGGAGCAGGATCGGCGCGTTGCCCCCGGTGACGACGACGACCGCCGGACCGCTGGCCACACGCACACTGTCCGCAACCAGGCGCTCGACCAGGCCGCAGTAGCCGAGCAGGATCCCGGCATCGACGGCCGCCTGGGTCGAGCGCGCCGGCAGCGCCGGCGTCGCGGCGGGGTCGGGGGC
>JBASWX010000484.1:0-4645 GCA_049276695.1 Planctomycetota bacterium | reverse complement strand
GCCTTGCTCTGGCCCGCCGCCGGTGCGCTCGCAACGGCCGGCGGCGCCGCCGGCGTTGCCGGGTTCGCGCCCGCCGTTCCCTTCTCCTTCTCCTCCTTCGCCTTCTCCTCCGCCGGGTCGTACGGCTTCAGCTCCGGCGCCGACCACGCCTGCAGGATCGTCGACGGTCGGCGGTCGAACTGCAGCGTCTTCCACTTCTGCACGCGCGCGGTCGCGGCAGCCGCGGCCGCGGCGGCGGCCGGGTCTGGCGCTGCAGGAGCGGCGGCGGGCTTCGCAGGATCCTGCGCCGCGGTCGCCGGCGGCGGAACCTCGGTCCCGGGCACCGTCGTGGTCGCGGCACGGATGCGCACGGCCGGTGTCGAGGATGCCGGTGCTGGTGTCGGCGCAGGCGGCGGAACTTGCGCCAGCAGAGCGAACGACGGCAACGACGGGCAGGCAGCGAACAGCAGCGAGCAGGCGAGCCAACAGCGCATCGGGGTCTCCTCGGAGGGGCGCAAAGGGTAGCACGACGTCGCCCGGCGGCGAGGGGCTGGTGCCGTTGCCCGGGGCTGGAGTCAACGCCCCGACGCCACGACCCCGGGCACCAGCCCGCGCAGGTCGACCGGCAGTTCGGCTGCGACGGCGACGCGGCGCAGGTATTCCGCCCGCGGCACTTCGAACGCGCCGAGGCTCGCGAGGTGCGCCGTCGCGAACTGCACGTCGAACAGCCGCACCCCGGCCGCGAACAACGAGCGCACGAGTGCTGTGAGCGCCACCTTCGACATGTCGGTCGCGCGGTGGAACATCGACTCGGCGGCGAACAGCCCGCCGACCTGCACCCCGTACACCCCCGCGGCCAGCTCGCCGACCACCCACACCTCAAGACTGTGCACGTGCCCGAGCCGGTGCAGCCGCGTGTACGCATCGACCATCTCCGGGATGATCCACGTGCCCTCGCGCCGCAGCCGCCCGCACTCCCGCATCACCCGCGGGAAGCAGCGGTTCCACGTCAGCTCGAAGCCGCCGCGGCGGAACGTGCGCAGCAGGCTGCGCGCAACGTGCAGGTGCTCGGGGTCGAGCAGGGCCCGCGGATCGGGGCTCCACCACATCGGCACGTAGCCTTCGCCGTACCACGGGAAGATGCCGGCGCGGTACGCGGCGAGCAGTGTCTCGGTGCGCAGGTCGCCGCCGATCGCGACCAGCCCCTGCGCGTCGTAGAGCGACGGATCGGGAAAGCGCACCGGCCCATCGGCCGGCAGCACCACCGGAGCGCGCGGCCGCCCGCGCATCAGCGGTCCTTCAGCCGCCGCAGCGTCGTGTTCTGGGCTTCGCGGTCGCCGAGTTCGAGCAGTTCGACGTCGCCGTCGGGCAGCGGCCGGAAGTAGACGCGCAGGCCGAGCGACGCGCGCAGGCTCCACAGGTCCTGGCCGCCGAGCTGCTTGACCTCGAGCCCGGGGTACGAGTGGCCCTCGGTGCACAGCGTGTGGATCGCGGCGAACGCGCGCTCGACCGCCTTGCGTTCCTTGCCCTCGAGCGACTTGTAGAACGACGGCAGGAAGCGCGGCAGCAGGAAGCGCTTGCCGTCGGGCGGCGGCGGCGGTTCGGGCTGCGGCTTGTAGCGACGCTTGCCCTTGGGCAGCAGCGCTTCGAGTCCGGCGACGTTGGCTTCGAGCTCACGCACGCGCGACTGGCTCTCGGCGAACTGCCGGCGCAATGCTGCGTCGCCGGCGAGCAGTGCCTGGCGCTCGCCTTCGAGCTCGTGCACCGCCTTGGCCAGGTCCTTGCCGTCGCGAGGGGCTGCCTCCCTCGCTCCTGGCGCCTGCCGATGGGCGAGCTCGCGGCGCAACAGCAGCACCTCCTGCTCCGCCTGCTGCAGCTTGCGGGTCAGTTCCGCCTCGCGGTCGCGGCCGCGCGCCGCGGCCTCGCGCGCGCGTTCGAGTTCGTCGCGAGCCCGCTGCAGCTCCGCCCGGTGCAACCGTTCGATCGTCGGCGGCGGTGGTTCGGCCGCGCTGTCGGTGGCGGCGTCGCCGGCTGGTGCTGGCGGTGTCGCGGCCGCGGGCGGGCTGGCCGGCGCGGGCAACAACAACCGCACGATCGTGTCGAGGTGCTGCGCGTCGCGCTGTTCGGCCAGCAGCTGGGCGAGCACGTGGGCCGGCGCCTTCTCGAGCCGGAAACCGCCCTTCGGCGTGAGCCCGAGGTCCGTCGCGGTCGCGCGCAGCAACTTCACCGGCACCAGCAGCTCGAGCAGCAGCGCCAACGGCAGGTCGCCGCCCTTGGCGAGCACGCGCTCGGTCAGCTTCTTCTTGGCAACCGCCGCGTCGTGCATGGCCGGACACAATCTAGCGGCCCGACGGCGCCCGTCACCACCGCGTCAGTCGCCGGTGCGTCCACCCGGCGCGGGAGCAGGCGCCGGTTTCGGCGGCGCCGGTGGCGGTGGCGGCGGATAGATCGGCGTCACCGGGTACTCCGGGTAGTTGCCGCGCAGGTCCCACTCGCGTTCGACCGCGTCGCGTTCGGCCGCGGTCAGTTCGCGCGGTGCCTGCCAGGCGCGCCACGTGCACCACTCGACCAGGTCGAAGGGCGCGCCGAACAGCAGCCCGACCCGCCACGCGACGAACGACGGGAACAGGAAGATCGACACCGCGTCGCGGGTCTCGCGCGGCTGCGAGCGGTAGACGATCCAGGCCGGGATGAACGCGGCGACGTCGATCGGGATGCCGACCGCGAAGCCGACCGTACCGCCGACCGCCGCCGGGTAGCGCGTGAACGGCGTGCGGCCGTAGTCGGCGTCGACCAGTTCCTCGGTGTACCGCACGAACGGCGTGCAGCCGGTGGCGGCGAACGCAATGGCGAGCGCCGCCAGCGCCCGGCGAGGCCGCCCGCGGTCCGACACGCCCAACCCGGGCTTGCCCGGAACCCATGTGGGCTTCTGGTGCCGCGAATCTTGAACGTCGTTCACGATTCGCGGCACCAGAAGCTCAGTTGCCCTTGCGCGGTTCCCGCCGCGCGAACTTCATCTGCTTGATCGCCCACTTGTCGGACAGCTCGGGCGGCGGCGTCTTGACGCTGCTGAACAGACGGTCGTCGGTGGCGTTGACCAGCTGCAGCTCGCGCAGCTTCCACACCGACTGCTGCACTTCATCGCCCGCGGCGCGCGAACCCGACTCGCAGTTGAACATCACCGCGTAGACGAAGTCCATCTGCACCGGGTCCTTGCGCGTCCAGGTCACGTCGACGATCGAATCGGTGTACCGCTGTTTGCTGCTGGGCATCGTGCCGCTCTCGGCCGGCGGTTCGGCGAACGCGAAGTCGTTGGGCTTCAGGTTGGCGCCGCCGGCGACCAGGATCTGGCCCTCGAAATAGCCGCGCGCATCGCGGATCGCGTCCTTGGTGCCGCGACTATCCTTCACGACCACCTCGACCTTCTTCTGCAGCGTGCCGATCTGCTCGAGCACGCCGCCCTGGCGGCTTGCATCGGCGATCGCCTTCTTGGTGGCGACGATCGTGTCGTCGACGGTCTTGATCATCCAGCCGCCCACCGGCAGCAGCACCAGCGACAGCAGCACGATCGCCTTGTAGAGATCGAGGGTGCGGAGGAAGTTCATCAGCGGCCTCCGGTGGTGGCCAGCAGGTCGCGGGAAGTGGCGGCCGGTTCGGCGCGGGCGGGGCCAAGTCCCAGTGCGGCACCGCCACCGGGCCCGAACGGCGCGAACACTTCCTTGATGTGCATCGTGACCTTGAAGTAGGCGCCCGGGACGCCGCTGGCCTCGGTGTCACGGAACGCCTCGCCGTCCTTGCCGGCGTCGGGCCGGTCGGGCTTCTCGAACGGCGAGTCGGGGCGCGCCAGCTCCGCCTCGATCGCGCGGTCCAGCTCGGAGCGGCGCTTGCGGAAGTCGTTCTCGCGGAACGCGATCGTGAAGTCGAGCTTGCGCGTCTTCATGTTCAGCCCGATCGACGTGACCAGGAACCGCCCGAGCTGGCTCTCGGCGGTCCGCATCATCTCCGCCCAGCGCACCAGCACCGCGAGGCCGGACTCGAGCGACACGTCCTCGTAGATGCCCGACTCCTTCTGCTTCTGGTCGGCGACCAGTTTCAGCTTGTCGCGCACGAAGGTCAGCCGCTTGTGCACCGGCTGTTGCACGACCTCCGCGTACAGTTCCTTCAGCGTGTAGTCCTTGCCCCGCACCTGCTCCATCCGGAAGTGCGCCGGGTTCTGGAACCACTGCGAAGCGAACACCGAGTTCAGCATGCCGAAGAACTGCGGGTTGCCCTTCGCATCGGCGCCGCCGGTGTAGGTGCTGCCGAGCTCGAGTTCGAGGTTGCGCAGCTCCATCGACCTGGTGTTCCAGGCCACGAACACCGCCAGCAGCGCCGCCATGCACGCGATCGCCAGCGGGAACTTGATGCGCTCGAAACCGCGCGTCACCACCAGGTCCTCCTGGCGCAGTTCGAAGCCCTCCGGCCCGCCGAGCCGCGCCAACGCGAGACCGAGTGCGGTCGCCAGGCGCGGTCCGTGCTCGGCGACGTCTTCCGGCGACAGGTCGTGCTGCAGGCGGGCGAACAGGTCGAGTTCGCGCACCTCGACGCCGAACACCGCCGCCAGCATGTCGCGGATGCCGGCGCCGCGGCTGGCGCCGCCGGTCAGCAGCACCGCGCGCAACTGGCC
>JBASWX010000483.1:0-7330 GCA_049276695.1 Planctomycetota bacterium | reverse complement strand
GGGCACGGGCGGCGAATGGCCGACAGCGTTCGCGCGCGACGAGGGCCCGGTGCCGGGCCGGCGCCTGCGCATCGTGGTCAGCCGCAGCCACACGCCGGAACTGGTGGCGAACCTCGCGCGCGAACTCGGCGACGCCGAGCAGATTCCGTGCGGCAGCGTCGGCTTCAAGGTCGCGATGCTGCTGTTCGGCCGCGCCGACTGCTACGTGCACAAGCGTGGCCTGAACGAATGGGACACCTGCGCGCCGGAAGCGGTGGCGCGGGCGTGCGGCTTCGTGGTCTGCCGGCTCGATGGCAGCGCCCAGACCTACAACCGGCCCGACCCGCGCAACGACGAGATCGTGGTGTGCCGGCCGTGGCTGCGCGAGCGCGTGCTCGCCGGCCTCGCTCGCGGCGCGAAGTGACCCGCGACCGCGAGCTTGGCGACGCCGGGCCCGGGCCGTAACGTGCCGCGCCGCCGCGCATGACCGTCCGCACCTTCGACGCCAGCAGTTCCAACCGCAGCGCGTTCGTGCACGCTGCGACGATCTGGCGCTTCCCCGGGCTGGTGTGGCACAACCGCTTCATGGTGCAGAATTTCCTGCGCCGCGATCTGCTGAGCCGCGTCAACGGCAGCGTGCTCGGGGTCGGCTGGATCCTGCTGCAGCCGCTGTTCCTGTTCGCGGTCTACTACCTCGTGTTCGGGCTGTTCCTCGGCCCGAAGACCGGCGAGGGGCCGGACCTGAACTTCGCGATCTACCTGTTCTCGGGCGTGATCGTGTTCCACGCGCTGACCGAGGCGACGACGCAGTCGTGCGTCGCGATCGTCGACAACGGCAACCTGGTCAAGAAGGTCGCGTTCCCGTCGGAAGCGCTGCTGGTGCACACCGCCGCGGTGTCGATCGTGATCTACCTGGTCGGTGCCCTGGTGTGCCTGCTGGCGGGTGCCCTGCTCGGCGTCGCGCAGCCCGGGTGGCTGTTGCTGGCGTGGCCGCTGGTGCTGCTGGTGCAGTTCGCGCTGACGCTCGGCATCGGCCTGCTGCTGGCGAACCTCTACGTGTTCCTGCGCGACGTCGCCCAGCTGTGGCGCATCGTGTCGATGGCGTGGATGTTCCTGTCGCCGGTGTTCTGGCAGACCACGACGATCGAGCCGAAGATGCCGCCGGCGCTGCTGCCGTGGTTCATCAACCTGAACCCGGCGTACCCATTGCTGCAGGTGCACCGGCTCGTGCTGGGTGGTCCGGAGGCGGTGCTCGGCCCGTTCTGGCCGCAACTGGGCGTCGCCGCGGCGTGGGCGAGCGGGTTCCTGCTGGTCGGCTACTCGGTGTTCATGAGCCGCAAGCACCGCTACGCCGACCTGGTGTGACGGCGCGCCAGGGCGCCGGCGGCGTCACTTCCGGATCGCTTCGACCGCCCAGCGGCTCTCCTGCAGGAACAGCCCGACGTCCTTGGTGCGGTTGACGACCACCAGGTTCTGCTTCGCCGGGCGTTCGGTGAAACGGTGCACGCCGGTCGCGTCGAACAACCAGATCGGCACCGTGAACTCGCCCGACAAGAGGCGCAGGCCGTCGAGGAACATCGTCACGTGGCCCTCGGCGAAGTCGACCGTGACGCCGGCGAACTGCGTGGTCTGCGCGAAACACAGCGTGCCGTCGGTGCGCATCGCGCCGATCGCGACGACCAGCTTCTCGCGAGCCGGGTTCTTGATGTGCACGCGCACCGCGGCGTTGTCGCCGGGCGCGAAGGTGTTGCGCGGTTGCCCGGTCGCCGGGTCGATCACCAGGCCCTCGACGACGTGCGGGTGCTCGCTGCCCTGGTCCGGCACCGGCGGCGCGTCACGGAACGGCACCGGATCGCCAGCACCAGCGGCGATCTTGTTCTCCCAGGTCGCGTACTCGTTGGTGACCGTCACCGCATCGCCGAGCAGCTGCATGCGGCCCTGGCGCAGCCAGATCGCGCGATCGCAGATCTGCCGCACGTCGTAGAGCGAGTGCGAGCAGAAGAACATCGACTTGCCCTGCTTCTTGTAGCCGAAGATCTTGTCGACGCACTTGCGCCGGAAGTTCATGTCGCCGACGGCGAAGATCTCGTCGATGATCAGCAGGTCGGGTTCGGTCGCGACCGCGACCGAGAAACCCAGCCGCGCGGCCATGCCCGACGAGTAGGTGCGCACCGGCGCGTTGATGAACTCCGCCAGTTCGCTGAAGTCGACGATCTGCTGGTACTTCTTCTGCGCCTCCTTGCGCGAGAAGCCCATCATCGCCGCGTTCATGAAGATGTTCTCGCGGCCGGTGAAGCCCTGGTGGAAGCCGGCGCCGAGTTCGAGCAGGCTGGTGACGCGGCCGCGCACCGTGTAGCTGCCGGCGGTCGGGAAGGTCGTGCCGCTCAGCACCTTCAGCAGCGTCGACTTGCCGGCGCCATTGCTGCCGACCAGGCCCATGCACTCGCCGTGGTCGACCGCGAACGAGATGTCCTGCAGCGCCTGGACCTCGCGGTGCCGCGGCCGCTTGTTCCATGGCATCTTCTCGAGCAGCTGGTGGTAGGCGTTGCCGTAGAGGCGGTAGGTCTTGCTGAGGTCGCGGGCCTCGATCACCGGTTCGGGGGTGTCGCTCATCGCAGGAATCCCTTGCTGCGCAGCAGGGCCAGCACCTTGCCGACGTTGTCGGCCGCGGCGGTCGTCACGGTGTCGAGCACCAGCGCCGGGGCCTTCGGCGGCTCGTACGGAGCATCGACCCCGGTCACGTTGGCGATCTCGCCGGCGCGGGCGCGCGCGTACAGGCCTTCCTGGTCGCGCGCCTCGCAGGCCGCGAGCGGGGCGTCGCAGAACACCTTGACGAAGTGTTGTTCGCCGACGATCGCGCGCACCTGGTCGCGTTCGAACTGCAGCGGCGACACCAGTGCAATGATCGTGCTGATGCCGAAGTCGAGGTTGAGCTTCGCCAGTTCGGCGGCGCGGCGCTGGTTCTCCCAGCGGTCGGCGCCGCTGAAGCCGAGGTCGCTGGACAGGCCGCCGCGCAACACCTCGCCGTCGAGCACGTGCACGTGGTGCTGCAGGTCGAACAGCGCCTTCTCGACGCCGTGCGCCAGCGTCGACTTGCCGCTGCGCGGCAGGCCGGTGATCCACAGCACGAACGGCTGCTGGCCGAGCCGGGCGCGGCGCTCCGCCGGCGTCACCAGGCTCCTGCCGCGGGCGCGCACGTTGCTGCCGGCGTCAGCGGACTCGCGGCGGCGGCGCGTCGTGTCGCCGGCGATCTTGCGTTCGACGATCATGCCGGCGCCGACGGTGGCGTTGTGCATGCGGTCGATCAGGATGAACGAGCCGGTCGCGCGGTTCTTGCCGTAGTCGTCGGCGGCGAGCGGCCGCGCGGTCTCGAGGCGGATGCGGCCGACCTCGTTCATCTGCAGCGAACTCGCCGGCTCGCGGTGCATCGTGCCGACGTTGATCCGGTAGCGCAGCTCGGCGACCGAAGCCGCGGTCTGCTGCGTCGTGTGCTTGATCAGGTACTGCCGGCCCGCCTGCAGCGGCTGCTCGTGGAACCACACGACCATCGCCTCGAGCGTGTTGTCGAGCGATGGCGCGTTGTTGGGCGCCACCAGCATGTCGCCGCGGCTGCAGTCGACTTCGTCGGCCAGCGTCACGGTGACCGACATGCCGGCCCACGCCTCGTCGATCGTTCCGGCGAAGGTGTGGATCGCCTTGACCTTGGTCTGCTTGCCGCTCGGCAGCACCGCGACGGTGTCGCCCTTGCGGATCACGCCCGACGCGATCGTGCCGCAGAAGCCGCGGAAGTCGAGGTCGGGTCGCAGCACGTGCTGCACCGGGAAGCGCAGGTCGACCAGGTTGCGGTCGCTGGCGACGTGCACGGTCTCCAGGTGGTCGAGCAGCGGCGAGCCCTGGAACCACGGCATCGACGCGCCGCGGAACACCACGTTCTCGCCCTTCAACGCCGACAGCGGGATGAAGTGGATGTCGCGGACCGCCAGCCGCGTCGCGAACTCCGAGTAGTCCCGCCGGATCTCGAGAAACCGTTCCTCGCGCCAGTCGACGAGGTCCATCTTGTTGACCGCGACGACGAAGTGCTGGATGCCGAGCAGCGAGCAGATGAAGGAGTGCCGCCGTGTCTGTTCGAGCACGCCGTGCCGCGCGTCGATCAGGATCACCGCCAGTTCGCAGTTCGAAGCACCGGTCGCCATGTTGCGCGTGTACTGCACGTGCCCCGGCGTGTCGGCGATGATGAACTTCCTCCGTTCGGTCGCGAAGTAGCGGTGCGCGACGTCGATCGTGATGCCCTGCTCCCGTTCGGCCTGCAGCCCGTCCACCAACAGCGCGAGATCCACTTCCTCCCCGGTCGTGCCATACCGCGCCGACGCCTTCCGCGTCGCCGCCAGCACGTCGTCGTGCACCGTCTGCGAGTCGTACAGCAGCCGCCCGATCAACGTCGACTTGCCGTCGTCGACGCTGCCGCAGGTCAACAACCGCAGCATCTCGCGCTTGCCGTACCGGTCGAGGTACCCCGCGATGCCCAGCTGGTCGAGCTGCCGCGTGAAGGTCATCGCTGCTTCGCTCCTGCGTAGTCGACGTTGAGCCGCGCCCGCTGCGGGCGTCGGCTCCTACGGCGGGCAATGGTCGTTGCCACTAGAAGTACCCCTCTCTCTTTTTCTGTTCCATCGAGCCGCCTTCGTCGAAGTCGATCACGCGCCCCTGCCGCTCCGAATCGCGGCTGCGCAGCATCTCTTCGATGATCTTCGGCACCGTGTCGGCCGTGCTCTCGATTGCGCCGGTCAGTGGGTAGCAGCCGAGCGTGCGGAAGCGGACCATCTTGCGCTGCGGCTGCTCGCCGGGTTCGAGCGGCATGCGCTCGTCGTCGACCATGATCCAGGTGCCGCCGCGCTTCACCACCGGCCGCTCCTTGGCGAAGTACAGCGGCACCATCGGCAGCTGCTCCTGGTGCACGTACAGCCAGACGTCGAGCTCGGTCCAGTTGCTGAGCGGGAACACCCGGATCGACTCGCCCTTGGCGATCCGGCAATTGTAGAGGTTCCACAGCTCGGGCCGCTGGTTCTTCGGGTCCCACTGGTGGAAGCGGTCGCGGAAGCTGAACACGCGCTCCTTGGCGCGGCTCTTCTCCTCGTCGCGGCGCGCGCCGCCGAACGCGGCGTCGAACTGGCCGGCGCTCAGCGCCTGCTTCAGCGCCTCGGTCTTCATCACGTGCGTGTGCCGCTGCGTGCCGTGGGTGAACGGATTGATGTCGTCGCGGATGCCGTCCGGGTTGATCCACTCCTGGAAGTCGAGATCGAGCTCCTTCACGATCCAGTCGCGGAACGTGATCATCTCCTTGAACTTCCAGCGCGTGTTGACGTGCAGCACCTTGAACGGGATGCGCGCCGGCGCGAACGCCTTCTGCGCCAGCCGCAGCATCACGCCGCTGTCCTTGCCGATCGAGTAGAGCATCACCGGCCGTTCGAACTCGGCCGCGACCTCGCGGATGATCTGGATGCTCTCGTGCTCGAGCTGCTCCAGGTGGGTGAGCGCGTACTTGGTCATGGGCGGGCCGGCGTGCCGGGCGGTGCGAGCAGCGAACGGGCGGCGAGGAACGCCAGCACCTCGTCGGCCGATTGTGCGAGGCTGCGTTCGGCGGTGCGCAGGTGCAGTTCAGGTCGTTCGGGCGGTTCGTACGGCGAACTGATGCCGGTGAAGTCGGGGATCTGCCCGGCCCGCGCTTTCTTGTACAGGCCCTTCGGATCGCGCGCCTCGCACGCGGCCAGCGGTGCGTCGATGAACACCTCGACGAAGTCCCCGCCGAGCAGCGCCCGCGCCGCGGCGCGGTCGGCGCGGAACGGTGAGATGAACGCGGTCAGCACCAGGACGCCGGCGTCGGCGAGCAGGGCCGCGACGTGGCCGATGCGGCGGATGTTCTCGCTGCGATCCGCGGCCGCGAAGCCGAGATCGCTGCACAGCCCGTGGCGGATGTTGTCGCCATCGAGCACGTAGGCGAGCCGACCGCGCGCCGCGAGGCGTTCCTCCACGGCGCGCGCCACGGAGGACTTGCCGGAGCCCGACAGGCCGGTGAACCACAGCACGGCGCCGCGCTGGCCGAGCAGGCGTTCGCGGTCGGTGCGGGTCACGGGGCCGTCGTGGCGGCGGAGGTTGCGGTCAGGTGCAGTCATCGCGGGCGACGGGCCCAGCCAGGGTCGAAGGGTCCGCCGCCCAGCGCAGCCTGTCAACTCGATTCCCCGGCGTGCCCCGGCACGCGGTATCGTGCCCGCTTCGGCGCGAGCCCGTGCCTGCGCCATCCCCGGCAGCGGAGGTTCCCATGCAAGCGGGTACTCGGCGTCAGTTTCTCGGCCGGCTCGGCCAGGGCATGTTGTTCGCGACCTGTGGCCTGTCGCTCGCACGGGGAAGTGCGGCCGCCGCGCGCGGCCGCGGCGGGTTCGCGTTCGACCTTGCGCCGCTGCCGCTGCCCGAGGAACTCGAGCCGCTGGTGCAGCTCATGGTCGAACTGGCGCCGGGCGAACTGATGCCGCACCTCGTGACCGCACTCAGGGCCGGCACGCCGCTCGACCGCCTCGTGGTTGCCGGCGCGCTCGCCAACGTGCGCGTGTTCGGCGGCACCGACTACGAGGGCTACCACGCGTTCATGGCGCTGCTGCCCGCGCACGCGATGGCCGCGCGCATGCCGACGGGCCTCGCCGCCCTGCCGGTGCTGAAGGTGCTGCACCGCAACTCCGCCCGCATCCAGAAGGCCGGTGCCGGCCGCAAGGGCCTCGCGCCAGTGACGCCGGCCGCCGAGGTGGCCGGCGATCCGGGCAAGGCGCTGCGCAACTTAGCCCGCAACTGCGATCTGCCCGCGGCGGAGGCGCTGCTCGCGCAGCGCTGCGCGCAGAGCCCCGCGACCGCCAACGCCGACCTGCAGCCGCTGCTGCACGACGACCTCAACGTGCACCGCATCGTGCTGGCGATGCGCGCGTGGGACATGGCCCGCCTCGCCGGCGACGCGCACGCCGAACCGCTGCTGCGCCAGTTCGTGCGCTTCTGCGTCGACGAGGAGCAGCACCGCGTCACGCGCGGCTCGCCGGTTCCGGAAGTGCGCGCGGTCGTGCCGAAGCTGCTCGACGCCCACGGCCTCGCCACGCGCACGCCGGGCGAACGCGAACTCGCGGGTGCGCGGTTCGACGAGCTGGTGGCCATCGTGTTCGGCGAGTCGCGCGAACGCGCCGCCGAAGCGGTCGCGAAGGCGCTCGCGGAGGGCTTCGCTCCGGAAGCCGTCGGCGAGGCGATCTCGCTCGCCGGCAACCGGCTGCTGCTGCACGACACCGGCAAGAACCGCGTGCACGGCGCCTCGGTCGGCGTG
>JBASWX010000482.1:0-2909 GCA_049276695.1 Planctomycetota bacterium | reverse complement strand
ATCCATAGCAAGTCTCCTTTGGAATTGTTGACCGCGGACCGGTGATGACCGGGACGCCGTCGTCACCTCGCAGACCTGCCACGTGGCAGCACAAGAAGAGTACGCATCCGGTGAAGGCCGCCTTGTTGGCGGCGATAGGTTTGACACTGTCTCAGGATGGACAAACCGGAAGCGACAGGTGTCACGCCTGTACGTGACAGGCGTGCATTGTCGGAGCTGGCGCCGCCGAAGCGCCGTCGACGCTACCGCCTCGAAGAGAAGCAGACGATCCTGAAGGCGGCAGCGGAGCCTGGGTCGACGGTGTCGGAAGTGTCGCGGCAGTACGGCGTGGGCCGGAGCCTGATCCACAACTGGCGCCGGCAGGAAGCGGTGGCGGTGCTCGGTGCGACGGTGCGCTTTACGCCGGTGACGGTGGCGCCGGAGAGGCGGCCCGGTGGAGCGATTGAGATCGAGCTGGACGGAGGCGTCCAGGTGCGTGTCGATGCGGCGGTCGATGAGGAAGCGCTGAAGCGGGTATTGCGGGCGCTGGGCCGATGATCGGCCTGCCGGCGGAGACGCGGGTATGGCTGGCGAGCGGCGCGACGGACATGCGTCGCGGCTTCGACGGTCTGGCGCTGCTGGTGCAGGAGACGCTGAAGCGCGATCCGCACTGCGGGCACCTGTTCGTGTTCCGAGGCAAGCGCGGCGGGCTGATCAAGGTGCTGTGGCACGACGGCCAGGGCATGTGTCTGTTGGCCAAGCGCCTGGAGCGCGGGCGCTTCGTGTGGCCTCGCACCGAGGGCGAGGCAGTGACGATCACGGCGGCGCAGCTTGGTTATCTGCTGGAAGGGATCGACTGGCGGTTGCCGCAGCGGTCCTGGCGGCCTGAAGCGGCGGGCTGATGCGACATCGCGACTCGGGCATCGGGTAGCCGTTGCAACACACGCCGACGTTCCCACAATGGCGATGTGACCTCGCCGGACGATGCCCCGCTTCCCGATGACGTAGAGACGCTGAAGGCGATGCTGCTGACCGAGCGGTCAGCGCGCCGGGCAGCGGAGGCGGATGCGCGGGAGCGGGCGCTGCTGATCGAGAAGCTGAAGCACACCATCGCCAAGCTGCGGCACGACCGGTTCGGTCAGTCGGCCGAGCGCGGCGCGCTGCTGGACCAGCTCGAGCTGCAGCTGTTCGAGCTGGAGGAAGATGCGGCGCAGGCCGAGACGGCCGCGCAGTCGGTACAAGAGCAAGTGACGGTGCAGCCGTTCCAGCGGCGCAAGCCGGCGCGCCGGCCGCTGCCCGAGCACCTGCCGCGCGAGCGCATGGTCTACCCGGTGCCGACGGCCTGCCCATGCTGCGGCGGTGGGTTGCGCAAGCTGGGGGAGGACGTGACCGAGACGCTGGAGCTGGTGCCGCGCCAGTGGAAGGTGATCCAGCATGTGCGCGAGAAGTACTCCTGCCGGACCTGCGAGACGATCACCCAGCCGCCGGCACCGTCGCATCCGATCGCGCGCGGGCGTGCCGGACCGGGCCTGCTGGCGCACGTGCTGTTCGGCAAGTACGGCCTGCATCTGCCGCTCAACCGCCAGAGCACGACCTATGCCCGCGAGGGCATCGAACTCGACGTGTCGACCCTGGCCGACTGGGTCGGCGCGACGGCGGCGACATTGATGCCGCTGGTCGAGGAGATCCGCGGCCACGTGTTGGCGGCCGAGCGCATCCATGCCGACGACACTACCGTGCCGGTGCTCGACATCGGCCGAACCCGCACCGGGCGGCTGTGGGCTTACGTGCGCGACGACCGACCCTTCGCCGGCGCCGATCCGCCGGCAGTGGTGTACTTCTACTCGCCCGACCGGACGCGCGAGCATCCCGAAGCACACCTGGCGTCCTACACGGGGCTCATGCAGGCCGACGCCTATGCCGGCTTCAACCGGCTCTACGAAGCCGGCCGTCAGCCCGGGCCGATCGTCGAGGTAGCGTGCTGGGCCCATGCGCGGCGCAAGTTCTTCGATCTGGCGCGGCTCAACAAGGCGCCGATCGCCATCGAGGCGGTCGCTCGCATCGATGTTCTGTTCGCCATAGAGCGTGAGATCAACGGACTGCCGCCGGTCGAGCGCTGGAAGGTGCGACAGCAGCGCAGCCGGCCAAGGGTCGAGGCGCTGGGAGCGTGGCTGCGCGAGCAGTACGCCAGGCTCTCTTCCGCCGGCAAGGTCGCCCAGGCGATCGCCTACAGTCTCAACTGCTGGGACAGCCTGGTCCGCTTCCTCGACGACGGTCGGCTGTGTCTCAGCAACAACGCCGCCGAGCGGGCCGTACGCGGCATCGCCGTCGGGCGCCGCAACTGGACCTTCGCCGGTTCCGATGCCGGGGGCCGTCGCGCCGCGGCGATCTATACGCTGATCGAGACCGCCAAGCTCAACGACGTCGATCCACAGGCCTGGCTGGCCGACGTGCTCGCGCGCCTGCAGGATCACCCGGCTAGGCGGATCGCCGAACTGCTGCCCTGGGCCTGGAAGAATCAGCTGCACCAGCAGAAAGCCGCTGCCTAAACTCTCCGATCAGATCCGGCTCGACCCATCAACGCCTATCAAAGCGGCCTTCACCGGATGCGTACCCTGTCACAGCCCCCGTGTCACACCAAGTTGTGACAAATGTTGTGACAGCGATGAGCCCGGAGTCCGGGCCGGGCCTGATTTTGCAGGCTTTTTGCGACGCGCGACGACATGGTTTCTTGTTCTCGTGTCACAACCCGGTACTGCCTGTGACAGGCAGCGCCATGTGTCCGTTCCGACTCTTATCGGTGCTCGGTGGGGACGGGTATTAACCGGACTCAGACGGCCTGGCGTGACGTACCATCCGTGGCAAGCTCCACCCTCGCGTACGCGTCAACCCGCGGCGTGCGCGGGCGGGTCATGCTCCTGTAGCAGAAC
>JBASWX010000481.1:0-9894 GCA_049276695.1 Planctomycetota bacterium | reverse complement strand
CCTGTGTACCCGCGGACGACGCCGTGTTCCTCCTTCCGCGACGTCGATGGCGACTCCATCGCTCAACTCACGCGATCACGCTGCCAGGTTGGGTTTCGGGCGAGGCGCAGCCGAGCCTGAGATGGGAGTACGAAGCGAGCCCGCCGGCGACGTGGTCGTTCGCCGGCACCGGCTGCGCCGGCTCGGCGGGAACACCAGCGCTGGCACCGCAGCTGAACCTGCCGCCGGTGCTCGGCACGACGTGGACGCTCGGGCTCACCTACGGCAACGCGAACGGCCTCGCGACGCTGGCCCTCGGCGCCTCGAACCAGGCCTGGATCGGCGGTGCGCTGCCGCAGAACCTGGCCGCGTTCGGAGCGCCGGGCTGCTCGCTGCACACCAGCACCGACTGGCTCGGTGGGTTGGCACTGGTCAGCGGCACCGGCGCGGTGTCTTGGACGCTGCCGTCGTCGCCAGCACTCGCGGGGCTGCCGTGCTTCGCGCAGGCGCTGGTCTTCGAAGCCGGCGCGAATCCGTTGGGCGCCATCCTGTCGAACGCGTTCGCCAGCGCCGTCGGCCTGTATTGAGTCGATCGGCCGATCGGGGCGTGAGGGCGTGAGCGGCCCGGGTTGACGATTCGTGCTTGTACGAGATCATGCTCAACATGCCGAACGTCGTGCTCGCGTCCACGTTCGCCCTCGCGCTGACCGCGGGCGTCGGCGCGCAATCCGGTTGGACGCTGCGCACGCCCACGGTGTCGCCATCGCTGCGCGGCTTCCACAACCTCGTGCACGACCTCGGCCGCGGCGTCACCGTGCTGTTCGGTGGCTGGGACGGCAGCTACCTCGGCGACACCTGGGAGTGGAACGGCACGACGTGGTTGCAGCGCACGCCGGCGAACGCGCCGTCGCCGCGCCTCGCCTACGCGATGGCCTACGACGTCGCGCGCGCCCGCGTCGTGCTGTTCGGCGGTGCCATCGGCACCGGCGCCGGCACCGACGACGACGAGACGTGGGAGTACGACGGTACCAACTGGCAGCAGCTGACGCCGGCGATCCGGCCATCGCCGCGCCGCGGCGTCGACATGACCTTCGACGTGACGCGCGGCGTCTGCGTGCTGTTCGGCGGCGGCCTCACCGCGTTCGGCTCGACGGTCTACGACGACACCTGGGAGTGGAACGGCAGCACGTGGACGCAGGCCAACCCCGCAGTGCGGCCGCCGGCGCGCTGGAACTGCTTCCTGGTCGGCGACTGGGCCAATGGGCACGTCGTGATGTTCGGCGGCGGCGTCGGCACCGCGACGAACCAGACGTTCGACGACACCTGGACCTGGAACGGCACCAGCTGGCAGCAGCGCTCGCCGCTGACCACGCCGACCGCACGCCGCTACGGCGGGGCTGCGTACGACGTGCAGCGCAGCCTGGTCGTGACCTGGGGCGGCATGCTCACCGCAGGAGTCGCGAACGCGGGCACCTGGGTGTGGAACGGCGCCGACTGGCGGCTCGATCCGCGCCCACCGGCGCCGCCGGCGCGCTGGGCGACCGCGTTGGCCTACGACCTCGCGCGCGGCCGCACCGTGATGTTCGGCGGTTACTCCCAGGCCGGGATGGCCGTCGACACCTGGGAGTACGAAGCCAGTACGCCTGCGAACTGGTCGATCGCTGGCGGCGGTTGCGCCGGCGCTGCGGGCACGCCAACACTCGCCCCGCAGTTCGGCCTGCCGCCGGTGCTCGGTTCCATCTGGACGCTTCAGCTCACCTACGGCGCCGGCAACGGCATCGCCGCGCTGGCCGTCGGCACCTCGAACACCGCGTGGTTTGGCGGGACGTTGCCACAGGATCTGGCCGCGTTCGGTGCACCCGGCTGCACGCTGCGCACCAGCACCGACTGGCTCGGCGCAGTCGCGCTCGTCAGCGGCACCGGCGTCGTGCCGTGGACGCTGCCGTCGTCGCCGACGCTCGTGGGCCTGCCGTTCTTCGCGCAAGCGCTGGTGCTCGAACCGGGCGCCAACCCGCTCGGTGGCGTGCTGTCGAACGCGATCGCGGGCGTGACCGGCGCGTACTGACCGCCGCTCCGGGCCAGAAGCCACGCACGCTCCGCCGCCGCGACGTGGCGCCTGGTGCGCGTGCCGGCGTCGACGATCGCGACCGGGTGCGAAGCGCTGGTTCGATTTGACGAACTTCGCGCCGCCTCACTAGAACCCGTGGCCATGGACGCCACGGTCGTCGCGATCCAGCAGCTTTTCCCGCAGGTCTTCCACGCCTGCCACGTGCGCCACCAGCGCCGCCGTTCGAACGCGTTCCGGTTGTCGGAGCGCGACAGCGCGATCCTCGCGCACCTCGGCGCCGAGTGGACCGTCACCGCGCGCGACCTCGGCCGCCACCTCGGCATCGGCGCGCCGACGTTGTCGGCGGCGCTGCAGCGGCTCGAACGGCTCGGCTACGTCGCCCGCGCACCGCGCGCCGGGCGTTCGCCGGCCCGCCCGCTGCGGCTCACCGGAACCGGCCAGGAGGCGCTGCAGGTGACTTCGGTGCTGGACACGGAGCGCCTCACCGCGCTGCTCGGACACCTCACCGTGCGCGAACGCGACGCCGCCGTCGCCGGCTTGCGCCTGCTCGCGCGCGGCGCCCGCTGCCTCGCCAACCAGGAGTGCCAACCATGAAGTGGCTGTGGATCGCTCTCGCCGTGCTCGCCGCCGTCGTCGTGCTGGTCGCGATCGTCGGCGCCCTGCTGCCCGTCGCCCACGCCGCGGCGCGCCGCATCACGCTGCGCCAACCCGCGGCCGCCATCTTCGCCGCCCTCGCCGACCACGCCACGATGCCGCAGTGGCGCCGGGACCTGAAGTCGGTGACCGAGCTGCCGGCGCGGAACGGCAAGCGCTGCTGGCGCGAGGTCTCCGGCTTCGGGCCGATGGACCTGATGGTCGAACGCGAAGTGCCCGAGCGCGAGCTGGTGACGCGCATCGTCACCGAAGGCTCGCCCTTCGGCGGCACCTGGACGTTCCGGCTGTCGCCGAAGGACGGCGGCACCGAGGTCGCGATCACCGAGAACGGCGAGGTCTACAACGTCTTCTTCCGGGCACTCGCCCGCTTCGTGTTCGGCCACACCGCGACGATCGACGAGTACCTGAAGGCGCTCGGCGCGAAGTTCGGCGAGCAGGTCGTTCCGGTCGATGCCGAGCCGGCACCGGCCCCGCCGTAGCGGCGCTGCGGGTCGCCCACCGCCCGCCCCGCCATCCGCCATCGAGCCACTCGTCGCACACCGCTTGGCCGGCGATGCTGTCGCGGTGCCACCGGACCGATCACTGCCAGCGCCTGGGTGGTCCTGGGCCACGCGCGCAGTGGCGATCGCGATGGCCCTGTTCCTCGGCCTGTTCGCCTTCGACGCGTTCGAAGGCGACGCCGGCATCGGCCGCAAGGTGGTCGACTTCGCCATCCACCTGACGCCGACCTGGCTGTGCCTCGCCGGCGTTGTCCTGGCATGGCGGCGGGAGTGGCTCGGCGGGCCGTACTTCGCGGCACTGGCGGTGGCGTACGCAGTCTGGGCGTGGGGTCACCCCTCGTGGATCCTGTTGATCAGCGGGCCGCTCGTGCTGATCGCCGCGCTGCACCTGCTCGCCTGGCGACAGCGCCGCGCGATCGCGCGAAGTCAGGCAGGCTGAGGCGCCGGATCACCTTCGACCCGGCGCCTCGCGCCCCACCGGCGCGCGTCACTGCGCGCGCACGAGCAGGTGGTCGACGAACACCGAGTCGAGGCCGGAGACGTTGCGCCGGTTGTCGGAGTCGATCACCCGGACGCGCACCGTGCCCGACACCGCGCCCGGCAGCACGTACGTCTGGTAGACGTTGTCGTCGGCGGTCTTGGTGACCGAGATCGCGGTGACCCACGAGCTGCCGCTGCGCACCTGGAACGTGAACGTGTCGTTGTCGGCCGACACCGTGCGGTGCGCCTGCAGCATCAGCGTCCGCGTGCCGGTCGCCGGCACGTTCGCGATCTGCCACTCGTGCTCGAGGCTGTTGCGGTTGCCCGACGTCGTGACCTCGGTGATCTGCTGGCGGCTGCCGTCGTCGGTCTGCGTCAACGAGAAGGCGCCCGTCACGGTGCCATGGTTCGCGGTCTGCCCGGTCGCCACGTAGTCGACGCTGGTCGCGGTCGTCGCGCTGGCGACGTTGCTGTAGGCCGAGTTGCCGCCGCCGTTGCTGGCGAACACGCGGTACCAGTAGGTCGTGCCGGGGCTGCGCCCGGTGTCCGCGTAGGACGTGACGTTGGCGCCGACGCTGGCCGCGGTGGCGAAGTTGGTGCCGTCGGTCGAACGCTCGATCGTGAAGCCCGCCTCGTCGCTGGCGTTGTCGGTCCACGACAGGTTGATCTGCGAAGCACCGGCGGCCGTCGCGACGAGGCCGGTCGGCGCCGCGGGTGGCGCGGGCGGGGCGGCGTTGATGCCGCTGACGACGAGCGCGAAGTCGGCGTCGAGCGCCCCGGTCTCGACGTGGTTGTCCTGGTTGAGCTCGGCCGCGGTGACCTCGACCGTCCAGCTGCCGGCCGCCGGGTTCTGTACGAACACGTTCTCGACGGTGTCGATGGTGTTCGGCGAACCGCCGGACGTGCTGAAGTTGCCGGCCGAGAGACCGGCGTTGCCGTGGTAGATCGTGCCGCCGGGCGCCGTGACCTTCAGGTCGAGGTTGTTGATGCGGTGCAACGTCGACGACGTGGTGCCCGGCGGATCGCGGAAGACCATCGTGACCTTCAGCTCCGGCGTGCCGGCCGTGACGCTGACGACGTGCGTCGATACCTGCAGCGGCGCCAGCACGACGTTCTCGTCGATGACCAGCAGCTGGTTGCGCAGGTCGTAGAGGCGCTGCAGGTCGGGGTGGCCCCAACCCTGGTGCGTTCGGGTCAGATCGTGCCCGGTGCCGGAGAAGGTCCACTGGCTCGCGCTGTTGATCAGCACCGCCTTCGCGGTCGTGTTCTGCGGCGCCGAAGCGAACACCGACGTCGAGGTCGGGTTGCCGAACGTGCCCTGGTGCCAGAGCTGGTAGAACGTCGCCAGCATGCCGGCGCAGATCGGCGTCGCGCCCGACGTGCCGCCGAACGAGCTGTAGTAGTTGCTCGTGGTGTAGCCGGCGCTGCCGACCTGGTCGGTGCACAGCGTCGAGTCGTAGAAGCTGGCGAGGTCGGGCTTGATGCGGCCGTCGGCGGCCGGGCCGATCGAGGCGCCGCCGGTCCAGCTGTCGTCGCTCTTGCTCAGCGTGTTGGCGTGCTTGATGCCGCCGACCGCGATGATGTTCTTGGCCCACGCCTGCGGCCGGCTGCTCTGCGTGCCGAGGTTGCTCTGCGACTGCAGGATCGAGATCCGGGAATGGTCGAACAGGATCAGGTCGAGGTCCTGGCTCACCGAGTTGTAGGCGGTCGTCTGCGCGCTGCCCCAGCTGTTGCTCTGCAGCACGCACTGCCACGACAGCGACGGGTTGACCAGTTCGCCGGTGTGCGCATACCGGCTGCCGCCGGCGAACCCCGACTCGTAGTCGGCGATCGCCAGGAACGCGCTCGGCACACCACCGCGCGCCGCGGCGTTGCCGGCGCCCGTGCCGACGACGATGCCCGACGTGCAGGTGCCATGCGCCGAACTGCCGTTGGTGCTGCCGTGCACCGCGAAGTTGGTGATGTCGGGATGCGCCTGGTCGCAGCCACCGTCCATCACCTCGACCCGCACGCCTTGGCCGCTGACGCCGGTCAGGCCCTCGACGTAGTTGGCGCCGTGGAAGTTGCGCGCGATGTCCATGTCGTGCGACGAGGCACTCCAACGGTCGATCCACTGCACTTCGGGGTGCGCGGCGAGGTCGGGCAGCCGGTGGATGGGCACCGTGACACTCATCAGGTGGGTCTCGACCGACACTTCGTGCACGTCGCCGCCGAGCGTGCGCACCAGCTCGCCGACGGTCTTCTTCGACGGCGCGCCGCGGTGCATCGTCAGCACGTTGACGCGCAGGTCGTCGCCGACGCCGGCGGCGATCGCCGCGAGCAGCGCTGCCTCGAGCTTGTACGCCGGATGGAACGGCACCACCGCGCGCACGAACGGCAGCGCCGCCACCTGTTCGCGCACGCCGGGGCCGAGCGCCCACACGTTCGCCTGGTGCGCGAGGAACAGCAGGTTCTCACCGCCGAGCAGCGCGATCGCTTCGCGCCACGGCTGCAAACCGGGCGTCTGGTACTGCACGATCCACAGCCCGGCGTCGGGCGCGCGCAAGTTCGTCGGCATCGGCGGCTCGCCGGCGGCCGGGTCGAACTCGCGGTAACGCAGCTTCAGCGTGAAGTCGAGCAGGCGCGCCGGCGTGAAGGTCCGGCCATCGGTCGACAGGCTGGCCCAGGTCTGGCCGTCCTGGATCCACTGGCGGGCGACGACCGTGCCATCGAGTGCGGTGAACGTGCGCACGTCCGTGGCGGTCGGATCCTGCGCGGAAGCGAGCAGCGAAAACGCCAGCGTGCTGGCGAACAGCGGGGAGCGCGACTGCATGGCACCTCGGGAGGAGGGACGAGGAACGAGGCCCGGCTCGGGCCGGGAGGAGGTGCGTGGATTCTGCCGCGGAGTCGCTGGCCCGCACAGCCCATCGCGGTGATGCCGCGCCGGGTCGGGGCCTCCCGATGCCGCCGGGCAATCAGCCGCCGGTGGCCCGGTGCCGGTTCGGCACCAGCCGTCGCCGCTGCGCCCGATTCGCTACCGCGGCGACTTCGGATCCAGCGCGCGGATGCCTGCCAGCAGCGCCTGCGCCGCGACCAGGTTGCCGCGCTTGCTGTAGTGGCCTTGCGTGAAGTACTCCGGCAGATCCGACTTCGGCACCTGCTGGAAGGCGGGTCGCAGGTCGAGGAAGTGGATGCCCCGCTCCGCCAACGCCGGGCGCAGCCAACCGTCGATGATCTCCGACCGCGCCTGGCCGACTTCTTCGAAGACCGGCAGCAGCGCGAGCACGAACAGCTGCCCGCGCTCGCGCGAGCGATCGCGCAGAAGCTCGAAGATGCGCAGCGCGATCGGCGCGAAGTACTGCTCGCCGACCGTGGCCGGGGCCACCGCCGGCGCCGCCAGCGTCGTCGGCAGCAACGCGGCCAGGGAACTGGCCTGCCACAGCCGGGTGAGCCGGACGCCGAACCCCGGAGCGGTCAGGATGTTGGTGACCGGCACGTTGACTGCGACCGGGTTGCCGTCGCGCAGTTCGAGCACCGGCTTCGCGATGTTGGCGACGTTGCCGGTCGGGTTCATCCGGAAGAAGTCGCCGACGATGATCGCGAACAGCAACACGTCGACGTCGAACTTCGTGCCATCGCGTTCGTACCACAGCCAGCACTGGTCGATGCCGTAGCCGCCGAGGCCCATGTTGATCGTCGCGATGGCCGGGTGCTGCTGCGCCAGCAGCGCCGGGTACGTCTCGTCGTCGGCGACGCCGTAGCCCATCGTGAACGAATCGCCGAGGCACAGGATCCGGTACTCGGCGTCGCTGTCCGCGACCGCGTGGTCGCGGGTTCCGCGCAGGTGCTGCCCATTGGTGCGCAGCCCGACGCCGGGCCCGTAGAGGTCCGGCACGTGCTTGTTGGCGACGTGGCGCCAGCCGAGCTCGGGGTCGTACTCGCAGTGCGAGACCTCGCGCACCGGCGGCAGCGCGCCGGTGGCGGGCCACTTCGCCCAGATGCTCGCGCCACCCTCGATGGCCAGCACGAGCAGCAGGGTGACGATCACCGAGAGGGTCAGTCGCAGCAGCAGTCTTCGCATCGGGGCGTCGTGGCGGGCGCACAGTGTCTACCCGAGTCCGCGGGCGCCGGGTAGCGCGCGGGCTGGGAAGGCGCCGCCTCGGCAGTCGTCGCGAACCGCAGGGCCGCGGTAGCATGCCGCTCCGCCACGCATGCCTCGTTCCGCCCGTGTCCTCGTCACCGCGCTGGTCGCCGTCGGGCTCGGCGCCCAAGCCGCACCCACGGCGCCGCCCGATCCCGTGGCACTCGTCGCCCAGGCCGAGAAGCTGTTGCAGAAGGGCGGCGATGCAGAGGACGCGGTGCTCGGCTTGTGGCAGGCGCTCGACCTGCTGGCGGCGCTGCCGGAGAACCCGGTGCAGGTGGCGACGGCGCTGTCGGCGCGGGCCCTGCTGCTGCAACACGACCCGCGCGAGGCGCAGCGGCGCGCCGCGTTCGCGTCGGTCGCCCGGCAGCAGGTCGAACTGGCGACGGCCTACCGGACCAGGAAGTGGTTCGAGACCGCCGAGTCGCGGCTGGCGGTCGCCGGCCGCTACGACCGCGACGCCGGCAGCAAGGAACGCGCGGCGCTCGCGGCGAGCAAGCCGAAGGTCGCCGCTCCACCACCCGCAGCACCAGCGGCGCCGAAGGGCAACCCGTTCCTGCAGCGCGCCTACACCACGCAGGTGAGCGGCACCTGGAAGGAAGTCGACGGCGAACTGGAGTCGGCGCCGCACCCGTCGGGCAAGGGCGGCGGCACGTTCTGCGACTGGGTGGTGAACGCCGAGCACGCCGACCACGAGGTCGTCGTCGAGTGGAAGCCGGCGGAACCCGACAAGGACTACAACACCGGCCTGTGGGTCGGATTCACGGCCGGTGCTTCGGCCGGCAGCGGCTACCGCGTCGTCGTGATCTACTGGCCGGAACACAAGGGCCACACGATCGACCTCTGGCGCATCGATGGCCAGGAGACGAAGCACCTCGCCGACGGCCCGCTGATCCCGCGCCAGGCGACGGCCAACGGCTGGTATCGCCTCGCCGTCCAGGTGCGCGGCAACCGGCTGCGCGCGCAGATCGACGACCGGCCGCCGGTCGAGGCCGCGACGCCGAACGCGGTGCGCGGCAAGGTCGGGCTGCTGCTCGGCGACGCCAGCCGCCCCTCGGGCGCGATCCGCTGGCGCAACTTCCGCATCGATCCGCTGCCGGCCGACCAGCCGAGCGACGACGAGTTGCGCGCGAAGGCTGCGGCCGACAACCAGAACGCGATCACCAAGGCGGTCGACGACGCCAAGGATCTGCTCGCGAAGAAGCAGGGCGAAGCCGCGTCGCTGCGCCTGCGCGACGCGTTGCGCCGCGTCGACGACCTGCCCGCCGGCATGTTGCGCGACAATCTGCGCAAGTCGATCGAGACGATGTTGGCGCAGGCCGATCCGTTGATGCCCAAGCGGCAGAAGGGCGCGCAGTCGTGCGCCGGCGAACTCGGTGCGCTCGCCGACCTCTACGCCGGCGCCGGCCAGGTGCGCGCGGCGCTGGTGCTGGCCTTGCACGCCGCCGGCTTCGACCCCGACGGCCAGGCTGCGCGCGTCGCAGCGATGCGCGAGAAGGTCGCACAGTGGAACGCCGCGCAGGCCGTCGCCCGCGCCGCCGAACTGCAGCCGCCAACTGACGACGGCACCCAGCTGCGCGAGTGGTTCGGCAAGGGGCGCAAGCTCGACACCAGCTGGCCCGGCATCGTCGTCGACGGTGCGGTCGCGCGCGCGGAGATCGGCGGCAGCAGCTTCGCCACCTGGCTGCCGCACCCGCTGGCGAAGACGCACGGCAAGGCGAGCATCCACGTCCGGCTGCCGGCGCGGGGCACCGAGGGCGGGCTGTACTTCGACGTCGTCGACCAGACCCAGTTCGGGCTCGTCACGCTGCACCGCCAGGCCAATGGACTGCAGTTCAACGCCTGGGCCCGGCTCGCCGGCAAGTGGGTGCCGCTGGCGCAGCGCCACGTCCCGTTGGATGCGTGGCGGCTCGAGGCATGGCACCAGCTCACCGTCGAGGCCACCGAGGCCGGCGTCGTTGCGCGCTGCGGCAGCAGCGAGATCAAGATCGCCCGCAAGATGCTCGGCAAGCTCACGGGCACCTTCGGGCTGTACGCCGAGAACGAGACCAAGGATCCGGCCGCGATCGAGTTCCGCGCCTTCCAGCCCGGCC
>JBASWX010000480.1:0-21479 GCA_049276695.1 Planctomycetota bacterium | reverse complement strand
GCCGCGAACAGGGCGAGCCCGGTGCCGGCGACGCCTTCGGACAGCATCAGCCGCGGGTTGCCAGCGGCGCCGACCAGTTGCTGCAGCGCCGCGCGCCGTTGCCGCAGCGGTGCCGCGAGCAGCGGTTCGAAGCCCGCGTACAGCAGGTCGAACACCACGTAGACGACCGGGTGCTCGCGCACGATCTGCGCAACGCGGCCCGGGCTCGCGTTCTCGCGCCGCAGGATCGCCCGGAAGTCCGGCTTGCCATCGGGCCGCAGCGCGACCAGTTCGCCATCGAGCACGCAACCGGCCGGCAGCGACGCCAGGAACGCCAGCTCCGGATAGCGGCCGGCGAGATCGCGCCGTTTGCGCCCGTGCATGCGGTGCGCGCCGGCTTCGACGTAGGTCAGCGCGCGCACGCCGTCCCACTTGATCTCGAACAGGTGCGCTGGCGAATCGAACGCCGAGCCGATGCGGGCGAGCATCGGTTCGAGGTGCTGCGGCAGCGTCTGCATCGCGACCACGGCCGGTTCAGCCTTCGACCTTGCGCGCGCTCCTCTTCTTGCCCGTGCTCGGTGCCAGCTTGGCATCCGGCGCTTCGTCGCCCACTCCCGCCTGCCGCGCCTGCGCCTCGGCGACGCTCTTCTTCAGCGCGTCCATCAGGTTGAGGATCTTCGGCTCCTCGTGGTCGGGCGCCTGCACCACTTCCTTGCCGGCGACCTTCAACTCGATCAGCTTCTTCAGCTTGCTGACGTATTGGTCCTGGTACTTGTCGAGATCGAAGTCCTCGACCTTGGACGCGGCGATCAGCGTGTCGGTCAACGCGATCTCTTCCTTCTTGAACGCGATGTCCTCGACCTCGCCCTCGAACTCCTTCGCCTTGCGCACGCGCGCCGGGTAGTGCAGCCCGGTCATCACCAGCAGCTTGCCGTGCGGCCGCAGCAAGACGAGCTGTTCACGGCCGGTCATCACCACCTGCGCGATCGCGCAGACGCCGTTCTTCACCATGCCGTCGCGCAGGAGCGCGTACGGGCGCGCGCCGGCGATGCCGTCGGGCAGCAGGTAGTGCGCCTTGCCCGCGAAGTACATGCCGTCGATCGCGTCGAGCGGCACGAAACCGTCGATGCTGACCGCGCGGTCGGTCTTGGTGCGCAGCTTGTCGAGCTCGTCGGGATCGACGACGACGTACTGGTCCTTCACGTGCTCGTAGCCGCTGACGATCGCCTCGCTCTTCAGCTCGCCGTGCTCGGGGCAGATCTTCTGGTACTTGACCCGCGCGTTGCACTCCTTGTGCAGCTGGTTCAGGTGGATCTCGCCGGCGGTGTCGTTGGCGGTGAACGCCTTCACCGGCACCGAGATCAGCGAGAGCTTGAGGAACCCTTTCCAGGACGTGCGGGACGGTGCGGCCATGGTGGTGCAGGGACGAGAGAGGCGCGGCAGGATACCATCGCGCCGGTCTCGACGAGGTGGAACAACCATGCGACCCCTCCTGCTCGCGGTGCTGCTCGCTCGCGTCGCCACTGCGCAGTGCGGTTGGCAGCTCGCTCCAACCGGGCAGGGCATCCCCGGGGTCTACTACGCCGTGACCTGCTCGACCCTGTGGGACCCGGATGGTGGCGGTCCGTTGGCGTCGCGGCTCGTGTTGGGCGGCGACTTCAGCGTCGCCGGTGACCAGGCGGTCTCCTACATCGTCACGTACGACTCCGCGACCGCGCGCTGGCTGCCATTGGCTCCCCTCGATTGGCGGCCGGCGGCGATTGCCGTACTGCCGAACGGCACCCTGGTCGTCGGCGGCAGCTTCCCGGTCGCCGGCGCCTTCGGCAGCTACGAGTCGCTGCGGCAGTGGAACGGCAACGCGTGGGTGCCATTCGTCGGCGGCTACCCACGCGGCGCGGTGCACGCCTTGACCCTCGCGGCGAACGGCGACCTGGTTGCACTGGCGCGCCACTACTCGTCAGTGCTCGGCGCGAACGTCTCCACGGCGTATCGCTTCGTCGGTGGTACCTGGGTGGCGCTCGGCACCCCCACTGGCTTCTTCTACCCGGAGCTGAATGCAGTGCTGGCGCTACCCAACGGCGACCTGCTCGTCGGCGGTCGCTTCAACGCGATCCAAGGCGTGGCGGCGGCGGGTGTCGCACGCTGGAACGGCACGGTGTGGGCGCCGCTGGGCACGGGAACGCTCGAGTCGGTACACGCCTTGGCGCGTCTGGCCAACGGCGACGTGGTTGCCGGCGGTTTCTTCACCTCGGTTGGCGGGGTCGCGGCCGCCAATACCGCGCGTTGGAACGGTGCAACTTGGTCGCCGTTCGGCTCCGGCACAGCTGGCGGCATCAATGGCAGCGGCGCCGT
Organism: Planctomycetota bacterium; assembly: GCA_049276695.1. GTDB lineage: Bacteria > Planctomycetota > UBA1135 > UBA1135 > UBA2386 > UBA2386. Next base: position 19,148 of record JBASWX010000480.1, on the reverse strand, counting down.
GCTCGCGCTGTTGCCGCGACCCAATGGCGACCTGATCGCCGGCGGCTTCTTCACCGTGGCGGGCGGCACGACCTGCTACAAGGTCGCGCACTGGAATGGGACCGCCTGGAGTGCCCTGGGTGGCGGCATCGAGGCTGACCCGCCGCCGCCGACCTCGGCCTCGTCGATCGCCGTGTACACCCTGCTGGAATCACCCACCGGCGAAGTCGTCGCCGGCGGGTACTTCCAGACCGCGAGCGGGCGCGACGCACCCGGCGTAGCCCGCTTCGACGGCGCGACGTGGCGCCCGCTGGACCCGCGCGGCATCGGCAACGTGGCGCACGCGGTCGCCTACGCGGCGAACGGGGACCTGATCCTCGGCGGCGCCTTCCGCGACATCGACGGCGTGCCGACGCACGGTATCGGTCGCTGGGACGGTGCGAGCTGGCACACTTTCGGCAGCGGACTCGGCCACCTGACCCCCGGGATCACCCCGGTCGCGCGTGCGGTCCTCGCGTTGGCAGACGGCTCGATCGTCGTCGGCGGCGACTTCTCGACCGCGGGCGGAATCGCCGCGAACAGCATCGCCATGTGGACCGGCACCGCCTGGCAGCCTCTCGGCGCGGGCGTCGCCGGTGGAGCGGGCGTGCGGCCGACGGTTCGCTGCCTGGCCGTTGCACCCAATGGAGACGTGCTCGCCGGCGGCGACTTCCAGACCGCCGGGGGAGTCGCATGCGGCAACCTCGCGCGGTGGAACGGTTCGGGCTGGTCGGCACTCGGCGCCGGCCTGCCGGGCTTCACGGTCGACGCGATCGCCGTCCTGCCGAACGGCAACGTCGTGGCCGGGAAGTCGAACCCGTACGACTGCTACGTGATGTCGTGGGATGGCGCCTCGTGGCAGGTGATTGGACAGCCCAGGAACTCGCCGTTCTCCGCTGGCCGGGTCCTCACGCTGCTGGCGTTGCCTGATGGCGACCTGCTGGCCTGCGGCGAGTTCACCAGCATCGACTGGCTGCCGTTCGGCGCCGTCGCGCGATGGTCGGCCGGCAGCTGGCACGCGCTCGGCAGCGGCTTCCCGAACTCGGTGGTGCAGTCGCTCGTCCGCCTGCCGAACGGCGACGTCATCGCCGGCCGCGGTTTCCCAGCCACTCTCCACCGTTGGAATGGCAGCACCTGGGCACCTTTGGTCGGCGGGCCCTTGGCGTCGTCGAGCCTCGCCGTCGATGCCCGCGGTGAGATCGCGGCGGCGGGCAGCTTCCTGTTCGCTGGCAATGTGATCTCCGCCTACCTGGCGCGCGCCGTCGCCACCTGCCCGGCGACCGCGGCCGCGAGCGGCAGCGGCTGCACCGGCAGCGGCGGCTCGAACCAGCTCGCCGTGACGGCCCTGCCGTGGCTCGGCACGACGTCCACCACGACCGCGACCGGGATGCCAGCGAACGCCCTCGCGGTGGCGATCTACGGCTTCAGCACGCAGTCGACGCCGCTGGCGAACATCCTGCCGCAGGGCGCGCCGGGCTGCATGTTGCTGGTGACTCCCGACCTGCTGCTGCTGTACGCGACGACCGCGGCGACGTTGACGACAGCGACCGCAATCCCGAACACGCCGACGCTGATCGGCCAGTCGTTCCACCACCAGGTCGTGCCGTTCGAGATCTCGGCGCTCGGCACGATCGCGACGGTGACGGCGACCAACCGGCTGACGCTGACGATCGGCGCGCTCTGATCAGCGGCCGCCGACGCCGAGTCGATCGAGCAGCGCCTGCGCGTTCGCCTTGCCGCCCAAGTGCATCACGTAGCCGATCCGGCCATCGGTGTTCAGCTCATGGCCCGCCATGGTGATGCGCCATTCGCGATGCTGCCGCCGCAGATCCGCGAGCCATGCCGCGTCCGCCGCCGCGAACTCGAAGTACACGGTCCAGATTCCCGCCGCCACCACCTCGCCAAGCCACGCCTTGACGATCCGTGGATGGTGCACCAGCGGCGGCGGCCAGGCGTCGGGGAACTCGTCCGCTGCAACCTGCACGTCGATCCGCGGCGCCGGTGCGGGACCAGCGCAGGCCGCGATCAACAGGCACACGCCCGCGAGCCGCAGGCAGGTCATCGCGACACCGGACCGCCGTGGACCACCGCTGCTCACGACGCTTCGACCGGGCGGTCGGGGACCGGCGAGGTCCAGCGGCCGTAGAGCCGTTCGCGTCGGCGCAGTTCCGCGGCATCGACCAGCATGCGCCCGGCCCAGCGATAGACGTTGAACTCGGCGACCAGCCGCCGCATCGCCTGCATGCGCTCGCGCTGCTCGCCGGCCGGCATCTGCAGCGCCGCCGCCAGCGCGGCGCTCGCCTGTTCGAGGTCGTACGGATTGACGATCAGCGCCTCGGTCAGGTCGCGCGCGGCGCCGGTGAACTGGCTCAGCACCAGCACGCCCTGGTCGTCGTCGCGCGCCGCGACGAATTCCTTGGCGACCAGGTTCATGCCGTCGTGCAGGCTGCTGACGTAGCACAGGTCGGCGGCGCGGTAGTGCCGGAACACCGACGGCGGTTCGTGGTGGTCGCGCAGCAGCACGATCGGGCGCCAGCCGGCACCCGCCCACCGTTCGTTGATCTTCGCCGCGAGCGCCTCGACGCGTTCGTTCAGCGCGCGGTACTCGGGGATCTTGGTGCGGCTCGGGGCGGCGAGTTGCACGAAGGTGAACCGGCCCCGCCACTCCGGGTGGTTGGTGAACAACCGGTCGACCGCGTGCAGGCGCTCCTCGATGCCCTTGGTGTAGTCGAGGCGGTCGATGCCGACGCCGAGCTTGACGTCGGGGGCGATGCCGAGCGCTTCGCGCACCGAGGTCCGGCACTGCTCGACCGGCGGCGTGCGCTCGAGCCAGTGCACCGGCCATTCGATCGAGATCGGGTACGAACGTACCAGCGTGCGCCGGGAGGCCTGGATCACCGCGTTGGCCTCGCGGTCGATGCGGCTCTCGACGTAGGCGTCGACGGCGTCGATGAAATTGGCGCAGTGCTGCTGGGTGTGGAAGCCGAGGATGCTCGAGCCGAGCAGCCCGGCGATCAGTTCCTCGCGCCACGGACAGATGCCGAAGGTCTCGGCGTTGGGCCATGGGATGTGCCAGAACGTGAGGATCGTCGCGCGCGGCAGCCGCTCGCGGATCATCCGGGGCGCCAGCGCGAAGTGGTAGTCCTGGACCAGGACGATCGGGTCGTCGCTGTCGACCTCGGCGCAAACCGCGTCGGCGAAGCGGCGGTTGACGGCGCGGTAGTGTTCGAGGTCCTCGGCCCGGAACACCGGCCGGTGGTGCGCGAGATGGCACAGCGGCCACAGCCCCTCGTTGGCGAAGCCGTAGTAGTAGCCGCGCTCCTCGTCCTCGCCGAGCCAGACGCGCCGCACCACGTAGGACTCTTCCCCCGGCGGCACCCGCACGCGGTCGTTGGCGTCGACGACGTCGCGGTCGGCGCTGCCGCTGCCGTGCGCGACCCAGGTGCCCGAGCATGCCTTCATCACCGGCTCCAGCGCGGTGACCAGACCGCTGGCCGGGTGCAGCACGCGGATGCCGTCGGCGGTGCGTTCGTGGATGTACGGCTCGCGGTTGGCGAGGATCACCACCCGTTCCCCCTGCAGGTGCTGGCGCAACGTGGTGCGCAGGCGGCGCGCACTCCACGGCCCGGCCTCGCTGTCGGCGCTGCGTTCGCGCGCCAGCCGGACCGCGAGCGAACGCACATCGCGCAGCAGCGGCTGGAACTGCCCCGCCGGGCCGCCGGACAGCGCCTGGCGGAACTCGGCCGTCCACCGCCGCCACGCCAGCCGTGCCGCGAACCAGGTCACCACCGCGGCCGCGACCGCCAGCACGAAGAACGCCGTCAGCAGCAGGTTGCGGGTCGTGGTCTCCCGGCGGGCGACAAAGCTCAGGTCGTGTACCAACACGACGAAGCCGAGCGGCCCGGCCGGGCCGGCGACCTCCACCGCAGCGAGGTGCACCCGGCCGCGCGCGAGTTCGGCGGTGGTCGAACGCTCGGCCGGGTCGAGGCCGGCCACCAACAGTTCGCGCAGCGCCAGTTCGCGCGGAAACGCCTGGGTCGACGCCAGCACGTCCCCCCCGGGCGAACACGCGGCGGCGGCGAGGATGCGTTCGTCGCGGGTGATGTCCTCGAGCACCGCGGCCAGCCCGGCCGACTCGTTCCAGTTGCGCACCAGGCTGCGGCGCGCGGCGCCGGCCGCGAGGTTGCAGCGCAGGTGCAGGTCGCGTTCGAACCAACCGGAAGTCGTGCGGTCGAGCACGAACCAGCCGGTCAGCGCGAGCACGCCGAGCCCGAGCAGCAGCGCGACGAGGAACTTCGCGGAGCGGCGCATCCGGTGATCATCGCCGGCCGCGTCGACCCGCCAAGGCCGGCAACCCGCATTTCTTCCGGCGACCAGTGCGCCGCCGAACGGGCGGCGGTCGTCGTGCTAGCCCGCGCCGAGATCGAGGAACCGCCGCGCCAGCGCCGGCCCCGCGCAGCTGTCCTCGTGCTTGAAGAACACGAAGCCGCCGGCCGGATACGCCGCGTGGACCCGGTCGCGCCAGCCCCGCAGGTCGTCGTCGCTGTAGGCGGAACGCCGCAGCCGCAGGTAGCACCACGGCGCGGTGTCGACGAGGGCCGGCGGCGGCGCTTCGTCCTTGTCGCTGGCGACCAGCGCCACGGCGAACTCGCGCAGCACCGCCAGCGCGTCGTCGTCGTTCCAGCTCGCGTGCGCGAACTCGAACGCGACGCGCAGCCCCGGGCGCTGCTGCTGCAGGAACTCGCGCAGCAGGTTGGTGTCCTTCCGCACCCACTTCGGCACCTGGTAGAAGACGCAGCCGAGCGTGTCGGCGAGCGGCTCGATCGCCGCGAACAAGACGCCGAGCAGTTCGCCGCAGTCCTTCAGCTTCTGCGTCCAGGTCAGCCGCTGGCTCGCCTTCACCGCGAAGCGGAACGTCGCCGGCACCTGCGCGCGCCACTTCGCCGTCATCTTCGCATTCGGCAGCCGGTAGAAGGTGTTGTTGAGTTCGACCGCGGGCAGCCGTTCGCCGTAGAACGACAGCATCGCGTCCTTCTTCAGGTCGTCGGGGTAGAAGGCCGGCCGCCACTCGTCGTACGAGAAGCCGCTGGTGCCGACGTGCAGGATGGGCGAAGGCGCGTTCACCATCGCAACCTTACCCGCGCCGGGTGGCACGCGTGACCGCGCGTTGCCCGGCGACTACTACCACCATGCCGCTGCGCCTGCCCGCCCTGGTCGCCCTCGCCATCGCCGCCCTGCCGCCGTTGGCGCGCGGGCAGGACGATCTGCGCGACCGCGTGGTACTGACCAACGGCCGCGAACTGCGCGGCCGCGTGTTCTCCCGCCGCGATGGCGACGAGATCATCCTGCGTCAGGGCACGCACAAGGAGCGCCTCGATCGCCGCGAGATCGCCAGCATGGACACGGTGCGGGATCGGACGCGCGAGTGTTTCCGCCTGCTCGACCGCCTGCCGGACAACGCGCGGCACCTGTGGTTCCTGGTGACCTGGGCGCAGAGCCACGAACTGGCGACCTTGGCGCGACTGCTGGCTACCGACCTGGTGCTGCGGCAACCCGACCACGATGCCGCGCACGAGTTCCTCGGCCACCGGCGGCGCGGCAGGGACTGGCTGTGGCCGGACGGCGACGAATGGCGCACGCTGGCGGACCTGGAGCGCGATCACGCCAGCTGGGGCGATGCACTCGTCGTCGACAGCGAACACTTCCGGGTGCGCACCAACGCGACGGTGCGCCAGGCGGTCGACACGCTGCTCGACCTCGAGCGGGTGTACCTGTGGTGGCACGAGCGCTTCGGCGAGTCGCTGCGCCTGTACGAGCTCGTCGGCGAGAAGGTGCTGTTCGAGGTGTGGCGCGACCGCGAGTCGTTCCCCGGGCTCAACAAGCTCGAGCACCCGTTCTTCCAGCACCGCATCGAGGAGACGCAGCCACCCCTGGTGCGCACGTACTTCGACGGTCCGTCCGCCGGCCGCCCCGTCCGCCTGGCCGAGGTCGCGGTGCAGGCGCTGCTCTACCGCACGCTCGCCGACGATCCTGCCCTGAGCAGCAGGCACCGCCTGTGTGGCTGGGGCGAAGTCGGGCTCGCGCGCTACGCCGAACGTTGCCTCGCCGGCCCGCCCGGCCGGCTGGCGGCGGTGCCGTGGCGCGTGCCGGTGGACGAGGCGGCCCTGGTGCTGGCCGACAAGGAACGGCGGCTGTTCAGCCTGACGCATCGCTCGACGCGGCAGCTGCACTTCACCGTCACCGACGAAGTCGCGACCGACTGGGCGACCGTGCACCTGTTCGTCACCTGCATGCTGACGAGCCCCCCGGCGTCCGGTCTCGCCCAGGGGTTCCTCGACTACCTGCGCCTCGCCCTGCGCAGCGCCAAGGGCGACAGCAGTGTCGAGCTCGACCGTCAACTCGGCCGCAAGGTCGAGACCCTGGAAGCACCGTTGCGCGAGTGGGTGCGCAGCGAAGTCGAACGCGCCAACTCCCGGCCGCCCGGCGGCTGAACGCCGCGAGGCGCTCACCAGATCAACGCATCGGTCCCGCGCGCCACCGGCTGCGCGCCGGCAGGGTGCGCACGAGTTCGGGCAGATCGTGCAAGCGCAGCAGTTCGGGGCACAGCGGCTGACGATTGCCGTCTTCGGCGTACGCGGGCCCGAGCTCGTCGGCGGTGGCCTGCACGATGCGCGGGCAGAGGTGCGCGGCGAGCAAGGCGACGACGCCGGCTTCGCCGAGCCCGACCACGTGCACCGGGGCGTCGCCGGGCAGGCTCGCGGCGACCAGCGCGACGTCGACCGCCGCCTGGTAACCCTCGCCGCGCCCGAGGAACACACCGTTGCGCTGCCAGGCCGAACGGAAGCGCGCCCATTCGCCGTACGGCCGCGGATCGATCGCAACCGGCCGTGCGCACGCCGCGATCCACGCGGGCGGCGCGGCGACTACGTTCGCCATGCCGCGCGGTTCGATCACCAGCGTGAACGGTTCGGCCGCAGCACCGCCGGCACGCAGGCGGAACGCGATCGGCACGCCGTCGGCGCCGCTCACGCTGCCAGCACGCCACGGCTCGTCCGGCGCACCGCGCCAGGCGATCTCCGCGCGCACGGCGTTCAGGTCGAGGCCGGGCGCCAGCGCCGCGAAGGTGGTGACGCGCGGCCGGCGCGCGAGGTGTTCCGTCGCCATCCGCGCTGGCACCAGCGCGACGTTCGGACAGTCCTTGGCGACGGCTTGCAGCGCATCCTGGGTGAACGGCGTGAACGGCGGCTCTGGGTGGCGTTCCCGCGCGACGCCATCGGGGCGCGGCCCCACCAGAACGTCGTGCAGGAAGCCGTAGACCACTTCGCGCATCGGCCGGTCGTAGTTGTGGCCCTCGTCGGCGAAGCGCGAGCGCGGCGCCTGGCCACCGAGGCGCTGCCAGTGCGCGGTCAGTTCGGGCAGGCCCTGCTGCGGGAAGTTCTTCGTCCAGTCGCCGCTGACGCTGCCGAAGACCACCGGCCGCGGCGCCCACACTGCGCACATCTCCGGCACGTCGGTGCCAGCGGCAAGGCGCGGCACGTGGTTGCAGCCGCAGTGCGCCGTCGTGTCGTCGACGATCTCGGCGACGTAGCAGGCCATCACCATCGGAGCGGCGGCGGCGAAGCGTTCGTCGAGCGCCATCAGGTAGTAGGTCTGCTGCGCGCCGCCGGACGCACCGGTGACACCGATGCGCTCGGGATCGACGTCGGCGCGGGTCCGCAGCACTGCGAGTGCCCTCTGGTTGTGCCAGGTCATCGCCCCCACCGAGTTGACGCCGCTGGCGACGTGTTCGACGTGCACCGAGTCGACCGCCAGCGTGGTCCAGCCGAACTGCGCGAACGCGGCACAGCGCGCCTGCACCACCGGATCGCGCGCGCCGTACTGCCAGTGGCCGTGCGGACACAGCATCGCCGGATGGCGGCCGGGCTGCGGGCTCGCCGGCAGCCACAACCAGCCGGTCGCGCGGTGGCCGGGGAAGCCGATCCAGCTCACGCGCTGCAGCCGCACGCCGTCGCGCACCACTTCGCCGTGCACCTGGAAGTCGAGCGGCACGTCCGCAGGCGGCGGCGACAGACCGAGCGCGTCGGCGACGTGCGCCTTCACCGCAGCACGGCGCGCCGGCCACGCCGCCTTCGCCGACTCGGCGAGGCTCGGCGTCACCTTCGGCAGGATGCGCTCGCGCAGTGCCCGCAGCGCCGCCTCGCGGGTCGCCAGCGGCAGCACCGGTGCTGCGGCACGCACCGCGGCGAGGTGGTCGGTCGCCCGCTTCACCTCGACCTCGGCGAGTTCGCCGACGAAGGGCTGGTCGGTGCCGATGTTGTTGCCCAGGCGCAGCATCGCAGTCTCGCTCGCCCCCGCTCCCAGTTCGGCCGAGCCCTGGACTGCGCCATCGACCAGCAGCACGGCGACGTTGCTCGCCGGATCGTACGGGACTTCGATCGTGTGCCAGTTGCCGTCGTCGACGCGGACCAGCGACTGCACGCGCACGTCGCGCCACGACCACGCTTCGAACGAGATGCGCCCGGGCGCCCGCCCCATGACCAGCGACAAGCCGACCGCCTCGCCGTCGCGCGCCATCAGCGGGGTCGCGAAATCCGCGTTGGTGGTGCGCAGCCGGCAGCGCAGCGTGAACGGTGCTCGCGACGACACCGCGCACGGCCCGACGTCGACCGGTGGCCGGCGGCCGTCGAACACCGGCACTTCCCGCACCGAGACCGGTGGTCGCGGATCGGCGGCGGGATCCTGGGCGACGGCCCCGGCGAGCACGAGAACGGTCACCACGAACGACGGCGGGCGCACCATCGGCGCGACGATACCCGCTGCCCCCTGGGCGGCGCCGCGTCCGCTCCGTACTGTGCGCACGTTCGTCCCCGGAGGCCCTCACATGCCCGCGCTCTCCCGCCGTGACTTCGTGCGCGCCAGCGGCGCTTCCCTGTTCGCCGCCGCCGTTCCCGCCCCGCTCGCTGCCGGTCAGCACTGGCGTCCATGCGACGAGATCCGGATCGCCGTGGTCGGTCTGCGCGGCCGCGGCCGCGACCACGTCGAAGGGCTGCGCAAGCTCGCCGGCGTGCGCGTGGTCGCCCTCGTCGACGTCGACAGCGACGTGCTGGCGCGCGAGGCGAAGAGGTTCGCCGACCGCGGCGAGGTGATCGACACCTGCAAGGACCTGCGCACGGTGCTCGATCGCAAGGACGTCGACGCGATCACCATCGCGACGCCCAACCACTGGCACTCGCTGCAGGCGATCTGGGCCTGTCAGGCCGGCAAGGACGTCTACGTCGAGAAGCCGGTCTCGCACAACGTCTGGGAAGGCGGCCAGCTGGTCGCCGCCGCGCAGAAGTACCGGCGCATCGTGCAGGCCGGCACGCAGTCGCGCTCGAGCGCGGGGCTGCGCGAAGCGATCGCGTGGCTGCACGCCGGCAACCTCGGCAAGATCCGCGTCGCGCGCGGGCTGTGCTACAAGCCGCGGCAGTCGATCGGCAAGGTCAGTGGGCCGCAGGCCGTTCCCGCGCACATCGACTTCGACCTGTGGACCGGGCCAGCCCCGCTGAAGGACCTGCACCGCAAGAGCCTGCACTACGACTGGCACTGGGTGTTCGACACCGGCAACGGCGACGTCGGCAACCAGGGCATCCACCAGATGGACGTCGCGCGCTGGGCGCTCGGCGAGAGCGGGTTGAGCAAGCGCGTGCTGAGCATCGGCGGCCGCGTCGGCTACGACGACGACGGCGAGACGCCGAACTCGCAGATCGTGATCCACGAGTACGAGAAGGCGCCGCTGGTGTTCGAGGTGCGCGGGCTGCCGCGCGATGCGAAGGCGCAGGCGGCGGACTGGGGCAAGGGCATGGACGCGTTCCACGGGCTGCGCATCGGCGTCGTGGTGCACTGCGAAGGCGGCGAACTGCGCATCACCGACTCGGCGCGCGCGGTCGCGTTCGACGCCGCGGGCAAGGAGATCAAGAAGTTCGAGCCGGGCGGCGACCACTACGCCAACTGGCTCGATGCCGTGCGCAGCCGCAAGGAGAGCGACCTGAACGGGCCGGTGCGCGAGGGCCACATCTCGAGTGCGCTGTGCCACATGGGCAACGTCTCGCACCGGCTCGGCTCGGCGGTAGGCAAGCGGGAGATCCAGGCCGCGGTCGACAAGCACCCGGACGCGAACGAGGCGTGGATGCGGCTGTCCGAGCACCTCGGCGCCAACGGCGTCGACGTCGACCAGTCACGGCTCTGCCTCGGCGCGTCGCTGGCGATGGACCCGGCGACGGAGCGCTTCGCCGACGCGAAGGCGAACGCACTCGCGACTCGCGAGTACCGCGCGGGCTTCGCGGTGCCGGCCGAAGTGTGACCTCCCTCGGTCACTTCCCCAGCAACTGTCGCGCAAGCTCGGACAGGCGCCTGGGGACGAGGATCGTGACGTAGTTGCCGAAGTACAGCGCGTATGGAATGCGGCGCGCCCACAGGCGGGCCAGCGGCGCATCGAGCCGGTTCCCGATCACCTCGGCAACCTCGACTGGATCCAGGAGTGCGAGCTCGAGCCGCCACCCAGTGCCCTCACTGACGACACTCGGCACGCTCCCGAACAGCTCGTAGCCCGCGGACTGCAGCGCGCCACGGACCGTGTCCCGCATGGTGGCATCGTCCTTCGGCAGCAGAAGTTCGATCGCGAGCGGTCTCTCTTCTGGATGGATCGTCCGCACCGACGCCATCTCCTCACCGAGCGACGTCATGGACGACCAGACAATCCGGTGTGGTGCAGACCGCGGCATGGCTTGGCATGCCGCGACGCACGCGAGGATCACCAAGCGCGCATGCCTCATCGCGAGGGCTCCGTTCCCAGCCATGCCGCGAATGCTGCATCGAGACGCGCGCGATCCCAGCCCGCGCCGTGCAGCAACACGCGGTAGTGCAGGCGCAGCGAACCGCCGACCGGCACCGTGAGCGAACCCGTCCCCGCTGGCTTCCTCTCGAAGTCGTGCACACCGAACGGATTCGCGGCGAGCAGGCCGTACGTGCGCGCGTGCCACCAAGTCGGATGCGCATGGTTGCCGGGATGGTCGAACAGCGCCATGCCGACCTCGCGGCCGTCGACGATCCCGGTGTCGTCGATCCAGCGCGCGCGCTTGCCCCACGCGGCGCCATCGCGCCGGCCCTCGCTGTCGATGAGCCGCGCCTTGCCGCCGCTGCCATCGACGCGCAGTTCCTCGCGCACCCGCACCGCGAACGTGCCCTCCTTGGTGTCCCCCAGCACCAGCGCCGTCACCGCCGGTCGCAGCGTGACGATCACGTCGATCGTGCGCGCGTCGTCGCCGAACGCCGCGAACCGCAGTTCGCGTTCCTCGGTGCACACCAGCGTGTCACCGGCGAGCCAGCGGTAGCCGCAGACGACGCGGCCCGCTTCTCCCGACGCCACTTCGCAGCGGCCGTCCCACTCGATCCGTTCGCCGCGCTTCCCCGCCCAGAAGTCGAAGCCATTGACGTCGCCGTGCGCGAACCACAGCGACACATGGTGCGGATGGTCCTTCGTCTCCCCCGCCACGTCCGCCATCGGGAAGCTGCGCGTCATCGCCACGCCGCCGGGCCCGATTACCGGGAACACGAACGGCCGCGGCGAGGCCCCGCAGTGCACGGTCCCGAACGGTTGGCCATCGATCCATACGTGCACTGCGTCGCCATCGCGTTGCGTGTCGACGCGCGGGCTCGCGCACGCGCAGAGCAGGGTGACCGCGACGACGAACGGCAGGCGCATTCCAGACATTGTCGCCGCCGGGAGGTCGGGATTCCCGTGCCGGTCGAGGGCGCGCCGACGACGCGGCGCAGCTGAGCGAAACAGCCCGTTGCCAGGCACTCCCACCGACAGCATCCGTTGGCCATTCTGGACGCCGGTCAACACAGCCTACGCCCCGATGGCGAGGCGTCTCGGCGACCCGATCGCCCCTTCACCCGTTGCCGAGCGATGCCGGCACACTACTCTCTGGTTGTCATGAGCACGTCCCTCTTGAACCGCATCACGATCGAACCGGGCAAGTGCGGCGGCCGGCCGTGCATCCGCGGCAAGCGCATCCGGGTCACCGACATCCTCGAACTGCTCGCCAACGATGCGACGATCGAAGAGATCGTCGCCGACTACCCGGGGCTCGAGCGTGAAGACGTGCTCGCGGCCATCGCCTACGCCGCACACCAGACCGACCATCCGGTCTTCCGGGTGGCGTGAAGTTCTTCATCGACAACCAGCTCCCGTTGCAGCTGGCGCGACATCTGGCGGCGAGCGGGCACGACGCCGTGCACGTCCTCGAGATCGGAATGGACGAGGCGGACGACGTGGCGATCTGGAAGCATGCGGCGCAACAAGAGCGCGTCGTGATCAGCAAGGACGAAGACCTGTTCTACCTTGCCAAGCGGATCGGCGATCGGGGCCGCCTGCTCTGGGTTCGCCTGGGGAACTGCCGCAAGGCGGCGTTGCTCGCAGCCTTCGACAGTGAGTTGCCCGACATCCTCGCTGCGTTCGACTCTGGCCAACGGATCGTCGAACTCACCTGAGGCGGCGCCACTTCACGCCCAGAGCACGAGCCCACGCACCTTGGCGTCGTGCCGGCCGTTGCCCGGCACCCGCACCCGCATGCCGTGCTGGTACTGCCCCGCCCGCTCGACGCGGTAGCCGCCGTCGAACGCGTGCACGGTGCCGGTCTTCACGCCGCGGTGCGTCAACGGCACCACGGTCGTCGCCAGCGCCGCCCCTTCGCCGTGCGTCAGCACCAGCTCGACCAGCACGTCGCCCGGCAACAGCGCGCCGAGGTCGATCTCGAGGTGCACGTCGAGGTGCTGCCCGACCTTGAAGTCCGCCATCTCGACCGTCGACGCGCTGGTGATCTTCAGCTTCTCGAAGCCGGACTTCACCCGCAGGTAGTCCTTGGCCCGCTCGCGCGCCGGCGCCTTCTTCTCGGCCTGCTGCGCGAAGTAGTTGCGGGCCAGCGGCCGGTAGGCCTGCGCCACGTAGTCGCCGACCATGCGGTCGGTGTTGAACACGGTCGGCACCGTCTCCAGGCAGTGCTTCATCATCGCCAGCCACTGCGTCGGCACGCCGGCCGCGTCGCGCGCCCAGAACGTCGGCGCGACCTCTTCCTCGAGCAGCCGGTAGAGGGCGGTCGCGTCGGCCTGGTTCTGCAGCTCGTGGCTGCCGTAGACCTGCGAGCCGCCGATCGTCCAGCCGTTGCCGCCGTCGGCGGCCTCGGGCCACCAGCCGTCGGCGATCGAGAGATTGAGCACGCCGTTGGCGGCGGCCTTCATGCCCGAGGTGCCGCTCGCCTCCTCCATGCGGGTCGGCGTGTTGACCCACACGTCGACGCCCTGGACCAGCGAACGCGCGACCGCGATGTCGTAGTCCTCGACGAAGATCACGCGGCCGACGAAGTCGGGCGAGCGCGCGGTCTGCACGATCGACTTCAGCACGTCCTGGCCCATCTTGTCGCGCGGGTGCGCCTTGCCGGCGACGACGATGCGCACCGGCCGCTCCTTGTTGGACAGGATGCGCTGCAGCCGGACCGGGTCCGAGAACAGCAGGTGCGCGCGCTTGTAGGGGGCGAAGCGGCGGGCGAAGCCGAGCCACAGCGCCTTGTCGTCGAGCCCGGCGAGCATCGCGCTCAGCATCACCGGACTGTCGCCGCGGGCGTGGAAGGTGCGCGTCAGCGACGCGCGCACGATCTCGAGCAGGTTCGCCTTGTTGGCCTGGTGCACCGTCCACAGGTCGCCCGGCTTGATGCGCGGCGCGCTGCCGAAGTCGGCGGGCCGCACCGTCGCGTCGTCGCCGCGCAGCAGGCGCCGGATGCCCGACTGCGTCCAGGACGCGAGGTGCACGCCGTTGGTGATCGACGCCACCGGCACCTCGTTCTCGAGCAGGCCGGGCCAGAATGCGTGCAGCAGCTTCTGCGAGGCGAGCCCGTGCAGCTTGCTGACGCCGTTGACGAAGCTGGCGAAGTTCATCGCCAGGTACGTCATGTTGAACTCGGCGGCGCCGCCGCCCGCCTGGCCGAGCGCGAAGAAGCGATCCCACGGCAGGCCGACCCACTCCTCGGCGTCGCCGAAGTAGCGGCGCACCAGGTCCTCGGCGAAGCGGTCGTGGCCGGCGGGCACCGGCGTGTGCGTGGTGAACAGGGTCGTCGCCGCGACGTACTCGCGCGCCGCTTCGAACGGCAGGCCCTCGCCGCGCACCAGCCGGCTGGTGCGTTCCAGCGTCAGGAACGCCGCGTGGCCCTCGTTCATGTGGTAGACCGCCGGCCGGATGCCGAGCGCGCGCAGCAGGCGCACGCCGCCGCGGCCGAGCACGATCTCCTGCTGGATGCGCATCTCGACGTCGCCGCCGTACAGGTTGCGCGTGATGCCGCGGTCCTCGGGGCGGTTCTGCGGCAGGTTGGTGTCGAGCAGGTAGAGCGGCACCCGACCGACCATCGCCCGCCACGCCTTGCAGTGCAGTTCGCGCCCGGGCAACGGCAACGTCAGTTCCAACGGCCGGCCGTCGGGGCTGCGCACGACTTCGATGGCGAGCTTGCCGGGCCGGTTCTCGCGGTCGGCGGCGATCTGCTGGCCGTCGGCCGACAGCGTCTGGCCCATGTAGCCGAACTGGTAGAACAGGCCGACCGCGACCAGCGGCACGCCGAGATCGCTCGCCGACTTCAGGTGGTCGCCGGCGAGGATGCCGAGGCCACCGCTGTAGATCGGCAGCGAGTGGTGCACGCCGAACTCGGCCGAGAAGTAGGCGACCGGGTGCTGCTGCGTGATCGCCGGACCTTGCGGCGAGTCGCCGAGCAGCATCGGCGCACTCGCGGTCGCCATGTAGGCGTCGAAGCGTCTGCCGACGTCCTGCAGCCGCCGCAGGTAGTCCTGGTCCCTCGCCTTCGATTCGAGCGCGTCGAGGCCGACGCTCTGCAGGAACGCGATCGGGTTCTCGTTGCAGCCGTGGAAGCCGGGCGCCAGGTCCTCGAACAACCCGCGCACCCCGCCGTTCCACACCCACCAGAAGTTGCGCGCCAGCCGCTCCAGCGGGCGCAGGCTCGCCGGTAGCGTCGCCGACGCTTCGAACGGCGAGAGCCTGGGGCTGGTGCCCGAACCCGGCGACGCCAGCGCGCGCCGCGGCAGCCGGAACTGCACGACACCGCTGGTGCTGCGCTGCTGCACGGCCGCGAGCGCCTGCTCGTAGGCCTTCTGGTAGTTCGCGAACAGGTCCTTCCACGCGGTGCGGCCAGCGGCGGCGCGGCAACGCAGCCGCCGCTGCTCGCCGTCGGCGGGCAGCTTCAGGAACGCCTCGATCGCATCGGCGGTCGCCTGCGTGACCTCGGGGTACGGCACGCGCTGCCGCTTCAGCACCGTGATGCCGTCGGCAGGACCGAGCCCGGCACCGTTCGCCCAGCGACCGAAGCCGGCGAGGTCGGTGGTGATCGTCGGCACGCCGACCGCGAGCGCCTCCTGCGGCGTGTAGCCCCACGGCTCGTAGAACGACGGGTAGGCGCCGAGGTCCATCGCCGCCAGCACCGCTTCGTACTCGCGGCGGAACAAGCCGTCGTCGGGCCGCAGGTAGATCGGCACCTGCACGACCTTGACGCGGCTGCCGACCCGGTTGTCGAGGCCCAGCCGCTTGCAGTGCGCGTGCACCGCGTCGTGCTCTTCGTCGAACAGGTTGTGCGTGCACAGCCCGATCGGCCCGTTGGCATTGCCGCCGGCCAGCCGCTCCATCAGTTCGCCACGCACGCCCGAGTTGCCGGCCGGCACCAGCAGGAACGCGACCACGCGCTTGCCCTTGTTGCCCTGCATCCGGGCGAGGGCATCGAGCAGCAGCTCGATGCCCTTGTTGTGGAACTCGTAGCGGCCCGCGAGTGCGACGAACGCGGCGTCGCCGACGTCCTCGCCGACCATCGCCTTCGCGACCTTCGCCAGCTCGGCGCGCGTCGCGGCGCGGTCGCCGGCCGCGAGTTCGTCGACCACCGCGAGATCGATGCCGTTCGGCAACACCGGCTCGGCCTTGCGCGCGTGCAACAGTTCGGCTTCGGCGGCGGTGATCGCGCTGACGGTGGTGAACACGTCGGCCTTGCGCGCGCAGACGCCTTCGAGCGAGTGCTTGGCCTGCACGCCGTGCGCGCGCGCCAGCTCCTCGACCGAACGACCGCCGAGCCCCTTGTCGGCGGCGGCCGGATCCGGCGTGATGCCGAGGGAAGCGAGGGCCCGGCCGAGCATCGTCGCGTGCGTAGTGAACACCGTGCCGATGCTCGGGATGCGTTCCTGCAGATAGAGCAGCGCCGCCCCGGTCATCCATTCGTGCGCCTGCACCACCGCGCGGCGGTGGAACGGCGCGAGGAACTCCTCCCACCAGCGCTCGATCACCATCGCCGCGGCGACCGCGAACAGCACCGGCTCGACGTAGTCCCAGTCGCCGGCGATCGAGTCGACCTTGTGGCGTTCCCACAGCCCGGCCAGGATGCCGTTCTTCTGTTCGTAGAGACCCGAGAAGCCGACCAGGATGCAGCGCGGTCGGCCGGGGATGCGCCAGCGGCCGATGCGCACCGGCACGCCGACGGACCGACAGCCGGCGATGAACTCCTCGTAGCCCGGCTCCTCGTCGAACGGCGGTTGCGCGCCGGTGCCGCCGAGCTGCTGCGGGCCGATCGCGATGTAGTCGTCGCCGTAGCGTTCGGCCGCGGTCAGCGCCTTGCTGGTCAGCACCGTGTGGATGCCGCCGACCTTGTTGCAGACCTCCCAGGCGATCTCGAACAGTTGGAACGATCGATCCGACATGGTCACTGCTTCTTCGCCTTCTGGCCCGCGGTCTGGCCCGCCTTCTGCCCCGCCTTGTCGACCTCGGCGCGCAGGTGGTCCAACGCCGTCATCACCGTGACGAACGCCGCGTGCGGCGTGTCGTACGGACTGAAGTACTCGTGCACCTCGGCGTCGCTGTGGTGCTTGGTCGCGATGTAGTAGACGTGGTCGCTGGTGGTGAACTGCCGCCACGCCGCCAGCAGGTCGGGGCGCTGCGCCGCGACCGCCAGCACGTCCGGGCGCAGCGCGTAGATCGCGCGGTGCACCTCGAGCTGCATCGGGTTGCCGAGCCACGCCGACAGGTTGCGTTCGACGTCGGCCCACGACACCGGCTTGTCGATGTCGAGTTCGCCGGCGACGTCGCGTTCCGCAGCGACCTGCGCGGGCGTGCGGAACCGGAACGTCGGCTTCTGCAACACCTGCTCGGGCAGGTGGGTCATGAACTCGAGGATGCCGGTCGCGGCCGCCTGGTGTTCGCCGAAGGTCTCGTAGTCCATGAACAGCCCCACGAACTGGGCCGGCGGCGGAGTGTCGTGCAGCCAGCCGGCGTAGGTATCGGCAAACAGGGGCCATCCGGGCCACTTGCGGTTGGAGAACCGGAACGCGATGTCGTCCGACAGCGAGTAGCTGCGCAGCAGCAGCTTGAGCGCCCTGCAGCCCTTGGGCCGCCACGGCACGTGCGGGCTGCGCCACGACAACAGCCGGTCGGCGCCCTCCCCCATCATGCACTCGAACCCGAGGTCCTCGACCTTCCTGCAGATCGCGTTGTCGAGCACCAGCTCGGTGTTGCGGAACGAGGTCGGGGCCCCGAACAGGTCGGTGATCGTCGCGCGCTGCAGTTCGACCTGGGAGGCGAACTCGTCGAGGTCGATCACCGCCGCCAGGCTGTGCTGGCTGGTCTCGCACAGGAACTCGACGTTGCCGGTGTCGGCCAGCGCCGTGAAGCTGTCGAGGGCCTCGGGCACCCAGTCGCGCAGCTGCCGGATCACCGTGCCCGACAGCGAGAACGCGCACCGGAACTGGCCGTCGGTGCGTTCGATCGCGTCGAGCAGGACCTTGTTCATCGGCAGGTAGCAGCGCTCGGCGACGCGCTCGGCGACCAGCTTGTTCAACGGCTCGTCGAACAGCGCGAGACCCTTGATGCGATCCTGCGGCTTCCACTTGTGCAGCCGGTACGGCTGGTGGCACTGGAAGTAGAAGACGACGTCGATCACGACGCCGCCTCGCACAGCGCGAGCGCGCGCAGCAGCTCGCCGGAGTTCCACGCCTGCGCGAAGGTGCCGCCGGGCCGGTGCGGCGGATCGCCGTCGAACACCTCGCTGACGTGGTCGAGACCCGCGCGGTCGAGTTCCGGCAGGAAGCCGTCGAGCCACGCCCGCAGCGCCTTCGCCTCCTTGGCCCGGCCCTTCTTCGGCAGGGCGGCGAGCGCTGCCTCGACGTAGAAGCCCGCGGGCCACGGCCACACGGTGCCCTGGTGGTAGGCGGCGTCGCGCACTTCCCCGCCGCCCTCGTAGCGCGGCCGGTACGCGGGGTCGAGCGGCGACAGCGTGCGCAGCCCGACCGGGGTCACCAGTTCGGCGCGCGCCTTGTGCACGACACCCGCACGCTGTGCCGTCGTCAGCGGCGACCGGGCCAGCGCCGCCGCAACCAGCATGTTCGGTCGCACCGCGCGATCGGGCCGGCCACCGTGCACGCGATCGGCGAGGTAGTCGCCATCGGCGAGCCAGAACTGCCCGGCGAACGCGACGCCGCAGCGCTCGGCGAGCACCCGCCAACGCGCCACGTCGCGATCCCGTTCGGCAAGGAACGCCAACAGCGAGTACCACAGTGCCTGCAGCTCGACCGCAAAGCCCTGCCGCGGCGTCACCGGCCCGCTCGCGATGCGGGCGTCCATCCAGGTCGCGTTCAGGTCGGCGCGGCCGGCCGCGAGCAACCCCGACGCCTCGGCGCCCACGCCGAGTCCGGTGCCCGCTTCGTAGGCTGCCGCGATGCCCGCCAGTGCCGGCACGAGTTGGTCGCGCAGCAGCGCCGCGTCGCCGCCGGCGTCGGCGAAGCGCTGCACGGCGAGAGCAAACCAAAGCGCCGCATCGCAACTGTCGTAGTGGCTCGACGCCGGATCGGCGCCGTACACGTTCGGCAGCAACCCACCACGCAGGAACGGCACCGCCGCGCGCAGCACTTCGGCGCACTGGTCGACGCGCCCGCGCACCAGCGTCAGGCCGGGCAGGCTGACGAACGTGTCGCGGCCCCATTCGCCGAACCACGGGAAGCCGGCGAGCACGCCCGGGCGCCCGTTCGCGGTCCGGTACAGGAAGTCGTCGGCCGAATGCGAC
>JBASWX010000479.1:0-3355 GCA_049276695.1 Planctomycetota bacterium | reverse complement strand
CGGCGAGCCCGGCGGTCGGTTCGGCGACCTGGCGGCGGCCGTCGCGACGCGCGGCCTCGTGGCACCGCACCGCGTCGAGCAGCCGGTGGCGGACCAGCGTGCCGAGGTAGGCGAAGAACGGCTCCTTGCCGGCGAACTGCGTGTCGGCGAGGTCGCGCACGACGGCAATCAGCACCTCCTGCACGACGTCGTGGGTGCTGAACAGCGGCAGCATCCAGCGGTGCTTCTGCCGGAAGTCGCGCTCGAGATCGCGGTGCACCAGACGGGCGACGTCGGCGTGGCAGGCGGCGACGACGCGTTCCTGTGCCACCGCATCGCCCGTCGCCGCCGCGGCGATCGCGGCCTGCAGTTCGGGCCAGTCGGTCACAGGAACACCTGCACCGGCCAGGCTTCCGCGATCTCGGTGAAGTTCGCGTCGATCGCGACCCAGCGGAAGGTCACCCGCGTGTTGGACAAGCGCATCAGCGGCGGCACGACCAGGTCCTGGTACAGCGGGTTGCCCGGCGTCGAGCTGGTGGTCGTGCGCAGCTGGATCGGGCCGAGCTGCAGCAGGGTCAGGTCGTCGCCGAGCGTCAGGAACGGGATCGCGAGGCCAGCGGTGATGCCGGTCGCCGGCGGCCAACCGACCATCCACGAATCGAAGCGGGTGACGCCGCCGTCGTAGCGGCGGAACGCCGCGGCGTGCACGCTCGGCACCCCGAGCACGCCCTGCCGCGGCGAGCCGCACGACGAGCCGAAGTCGTCGCCGCCGGGAGTCAGCCCGCTGGACAGGATGATCGGATCGAGCGTGCAGATCGCGTCGACGTCGTCGTTCTGGATCGTGCCGATCTGGGTCGGGCTGCTGATCGGCGTGCCCTGCGGCGTCTTCACCACGCTGTGCCCGGCCATGCCGCCGTCGGTGCCGATGTCCGAGTAGAGGAACTGGTCGCGCGTCGTGCCGACGAGCGAGAACATCACTTTCTGGTCGACGTGGTCCACCGCCAGCCCGTCGATGTCCTCGTCCTGCAGCAGGCCGAGTTCCTGCCAGTTGCAGTAGACCGCGGGCGCGCTCCAGGGCGCCGTCGGCGATTGCCGGGTCACCACCAGCACCGTGGCGCCGCTGCGGTTCACGTTCTGCACCGCGACGAACGCGCCCCACCAGGTCGCCGGGGCCAGGAACCGCGTGGCGTGGGAGACCGTGAAGAAGATCCGGTCGTCGGGCGTCAGCAGCGGCCCGAAGTTCGGCTCGACGGCGCCGAACGCCGGCTGCGCGAGTCCGAGCACGAGCGGCAGATCCAGCCCATCGACTTCGCTGCCGGCCGGCAGCCCGAGGTCGCTGCGCGAGTGCGAGCGCTCCGTGCGCGCGACCACCTGCGCGGGCAGGTTGCTGCCGGCCAGCACCCACGAGAACACCGCCGAGCCGAGGCTGCCGAGCGCGGCCTCCTGCGCGATGCGCGAGCCAGCGGCGCCGCCGGTGGCGGCGTGGCGCAGCGAGAACGACAACACGCCCCACGAACTCGGGGGCAGCGTCAGGAAACCGTCGCCGGCGACCAGCACCTCGTCGCGCCCGGTGCTGATGTCGTCGATGCGCAAGCCGGGCAAGGCGCCGGCCAGGTTGAGGATCGCGGCGAGGTCCTTGCCGCCAGGCGGCAGCGGCACGGTGGGCGCAGCGGTGAAGCCGTTGCGGTGCGCGCGGGTCTGGCCGTCGTGGCCGCCGGCGACCCCGCCCTCGACGAGCACCGCCATCGGCGCCCCCGACAGCGGCCCGCGCGATTCGTTGAGGCCGTTCTGGGCGGTCGCGGCCCCGACCAGCAGCGATCCGACGAGCAGCGCCCCGAACGACACGATGCGGTGATGGCCTGGCATGGTGATCCGACCAGCGTAGCGGCCGGCGCGGATCCAAGGTCGATTCCGGCGGTCAGCGGCCTTGCCGGTACGGGCGCAACCCGGCCTCGATCTCCGCCCGCAGCCGCGCCCGCAGCGGCTCATCGCCGACCGCCCCTTGCCATGCGAGCTGGCGCAGCAGGGCGCCCAACCACGCGGTCTGCGCCGCGTCGAGGCCCGCGCCGGGCAGCATTGCCGCCAGGTTCGCGAGCTGGTGCGGGTTGTCGGGGTCGTCGAGCATCGCCTCGGTGAGCGCGGCGATCGCCACCCCGGGCCGATCCTCGAGCAGTGCCTGGGCGCTGGCGCGCTTCTGGGCGGTCTCCGCGCGCTTCCTGGCGGCGAGCGATTCGTCGTAGGCGGCCACCGCGGCCTGCGCCGCCTGCCGCGACTGCAGCGGCGCCGTCGACCGCAGCGCCACCGCTTCGGCGAGCTCGATGCTGCCGACGAGTTCGGGCTGGCGCCACGCTTCGCCGCGCTGCCCTTCCTTCGCCAACGTCGCCGCGATCGTCCGCGCCGCCGCGTAGTCGCCGCGGTCGCGCTGCAGCTGGGCCATGGTGTGCCGGGTGTTCCACGCGAACGGCCGCAGGCGCAGCGCTTCCTGCAGGTGCGGTTCGCAGCGTTCGTGGCTGCCGAGGTTGAGCCAGGCAACGCCGAGATTCTGGTGCGGCCCGTGCCGGCCCGGCCGCAGCACCACCGACTGCTCGAGCGGGGCGATCGCGGCGGCATAGTCCTTCTGCAGCAGCAGGGCGACGCCGCGCATCGCCAGCGTGCGCGCCGTCGCCCGCCCGTAGAGCGTCTCCAGTACGACCGTCTCGTCGTAGAGCTGGCGGGCGAGCTGCCGCTGCGCGTCGCCGGCGGACCGCTCGGCCAGCGCCGCCAGCGACAAGAGGCGCAGGTCGCGGGCCGGCAGATAGCTGGTCGCCGCCCGCTGCAACAGGTCGTCCGCGCGTTGCGCGAACCCGGGCACGTCGCTGGCCCGCAGTTCGTGGAAGCCCGCGACGTAGCACTCGATGGCGCTCACCGGCTCAGGCAGACCCGCGGTGTCGATCCCCTTGGCGCCGGCGCGGCCCGCATCGGCATCGCGATAGCGGCCCGCCAGCTCGCGCAGGAAGGGACTCGCTTGCTGGGCCGAGATCGCGGCGAGATCGGCAGCCGCAGCAGCGGGCTCGCCGAGATCGAGGCGCAGGCAGCCGCGGAACAGCCGCATCGCCAGGTCGTCGGGATCGAGATCGAGGATGCGATCGAGCAGCGCGATGCCGCTGCGGTGCTCCCCCTGCAGATCGGCGATCAGGCGTTCGTCGGGCGAGCCTTCCACGGCGAGCAGGGACGGCAGCGTCGCCAGCAGTTCGGCCTTCTCCCGCTGCCGGACTTCCGCCCGCTGCCGCGCCACGAACGGCAACGCGACCGCCAGCACGATCAGCGTGCTCGCCAGCGAAGCGACCGCCAACGGCCGCGCCGGCGCCCGGCGCCACTGCCGCAGGCGGCGCTGCAC
>JBASWX010000478.1:0-3185 GCA_049276695.1 Planctomycetota bacterium | reverse complement strand
CCTGCGGCGTGCCCCACACCCGCAACACGGTGAGCCCGCCGTGCTGTTCGACGCGGCCGCGCACGGCCGGGGCGACGGCGGCAGAAGCTGCGAAGGGAGCAACCGGCGGCGGGGCCGGAACCTGCGCCAACGCGAAGGCACTGGCCAGCAGCAGCATCGACCAAGGGGCGAACGCGACTCGGATCGTCATGGCGGCACTGTGCCGGCGACCACCCGTGCGGTCGAGCCTCCCCGGCCAGGTCGGCCAGGTCGAGCCCCGCAGGTTTCGCAGTGTCCCGGCCTCTTCCTCGCGCCCGACACCCAATAGAATCCCGGCCCGCCGCCCCTGCGGACCACGAGGTTCCATGCACCCCACGTTGTCTCGTCGCGAGTTGTTCGTGCCCGCTGCCAGGACCCGGCCGCCGGCCATCGCCGCTCCTCGCCCGATCCTGTCCGCCGAAGCCCACGTGCTGGCGCGCGCGACCTTCGGCGCCACGCCGGCGGCGCTCGCCGAACTGCAGACGCACGGCCTCGAGACCTGGCTCGAGCAACAGCTCGATCCGGTCGCGATCGACGACAGCGCCTTCGACGCGCTGCAGGCGACCGTCGCGGTGCCGACCAACAACAGCGCCGCCGACATCCGGCTGCTCGCGCGTGCGGTCGCCAGCAAGCGCCATCTCGCGGCGCGCATGACCCACTTCCTCAACAACCACTTCTCGACCAACCGCGGCGACACCGTCGCGATCAGCGAGACGCTGGAGACCGAACTCTTCGCCAAGCGCTGCTTCGACCGGTTCAGCACGCTGCTGATCGCCAGCGCGAAGAGCCCGGCGATGATCGACTTCCTCGACTCGGCGTCGAACATCGCCGGCAGCCCGAACGAGAACTACGCGCGCGAGCTGATGGAACTGCACACGCTCGGCGTCACCGCCGGCTACACCGAGATCGACGTGCGCGAGGTGGCGAAGGTGTTCACCGGCTGGTCGCGCGTCAACGTCGCCGTCAGCGGCGTCGTCAGCTACAGCTACTTCCGCTTCTACCCGGCGCGCCACGAACCCGGCCCGAAGTCGATCTCGCTCGGCTGGTCGACGCCCGGCTTCACCGGCAACGCCGGCGTCAACGAAGGCCTCAGCCTGCTGACCTTCCTCGCCAACCATCCGGCGACCGCCGCCCGCATCACCGACAAGCTGTGCAAGTACTTCGTCAACGACCAGCCGCCGGCCGGGCTGCTCGCCCGCGTGCTGCAGGTGTTCAACGCGACCGGCGGCAGCCTGAAGGACTGTGTGCGCGCGATCTTCTCCGACGCCGAGTTCGCGACCACGGCGACCGCCAAGGCGAAGGTGCACGACGGCTTCGAGATGGTCGCCAACGTCGCGCGGCGCCTGGGCTTCCCGACCCTCAACTACACGCAGCTCAGTGCCCGCGTCGGCCTCTTGCGCTGCCTGCCGCACCAGAACCCGGTGCCGACCGGCTACCCCGAGTTGGGGCCGGACTGGCAGGGGGCCGGCAACGTGCTGTCGCGCTGGGACTTTGCCTACGACCTCGCCAACGACACCGTCGGCGGCGCCATCGTGCCGTGGTCGACCTTGCTCGGAGTCACGCCGCCAACGACCGGTGCTGGCTACGTGACGCCGCTGCTCGCGCGCCTGTGCGACAGCGAAGTGCCGGCGACGACGGTGACGGCGTTGACGGTGTTCATGGACGCGCGGCTGCAGGGGTTGCCAGCGAACCCGACGTGGACACAGGTGCGGCCGGCGGCGCGCGCCCTGTTGTCGATGATCCTCCGGCTGCCGGAATCCCAACTCCACTGATCGGCCCCACTCACGAGGATCCACCCATGACTCACCGCGAACCGACCCGCCGCACGTTCCTGCAGGCTTCGGCCGTCGCCGGGGCCGCCGCCATCACCCGTCCCGCCCACGCCGCCGTCACCGCCCGCCGCGGCGCCAACGGCAAGGTCACCGTCGTCGTGTTCCAACGCGGCGCCGCCGACCACCTCAATCTCTACGCGCCGACCGGCGACAGCCACTACGCGACGCTGCGCCCGACCATCGCCGTCAAGCCGCCCGGCTCGCCGTCGGGCGTGATCGGATTGCCGATGAACGCGACGTTCTCGATGCACCCGAACCTGGCCGGCATCCACGCCGCCTACACCGCGCCGGCCAGCAAGCTGGCGATCGTGCACGCGGTCGGCTACCAGCCGTACAGCCGCTCGCACTTCGTCGCGCAGGACAACTACGAGACCGCGCTGCAGGTGCTGACCACCGGCGACGGCTGGATCAACCGCCACCTGCAGGTGACGACCTCGCCGACCAACGCGCCGGTGCGGGCGCTGGCGATCCGCGGCTCGCTGCCGCGCTCGATGGCGGGCGCGTATCCGTGCTACGGCGTCGCCAGTACGCAGGAGCTGGTCTTCCTGGGCACCAACGACGTGCGGGTGTTCCTCGAAGCAATCGTCGACTCGACGCCGACCGCCGGCATGCCGGCACCGCAGCAACTCGCCTACCAGAGCGCGCAGGCGACGTTCGACCTGGTCGACCACTTCGCGGTGCTCGACCCGGTCAACTACGTGCCGGCGAACGGCGCCGTGTACCCGAACAGCACGCTCGGTCGCTCGCTCAAGGAAGTCGCCGAAGTGATCAAGGCCGGCCTCGGCGTCGAGTTCTACGCCGTCGACGCCAACGGCTGGGACCACCACAGCGACCTGGTCGTGCGCATCGCGCCGCTGGCGACCGACCTCAGCGCGTCGATCACCGCGTTCTTCACCGACCTCGGGCCAACGCTGACCAACGACGTGGTGCTGGTCACGATGTCGGAGTTCGGCCGCGAGTGCCAGGAGAACGGCTCGTTCGGCACCGACCACGGCGTCGGCGGCGCGATGCTGGTCCAGGGCGGCGCGGTGAACGGCGGCACGGTGCACGGCGTCTGGCCGGGCCTCGCGCCGGGCGCGCTGCAGGACGGGCGATACCTGGCGCCGAGCAACGACTTCCGCGACGTGCTGCGCGAGATCCTGGTCTCGCACATGGGCGGCACCGATCCCGCCGTCGTGTTCCCGGGCCGCACCTACGTGCCGATCGGCGTCTTGTGACCGCAGTGGTCCGGGCGGCGACGTTCGCCGCGGGCTGGCTGCTGCTCGCGGCGTGCGCAGCACCGCCGCGGGCCGAGCCGGTGTATCGCTTCGGCGTCGCCGCGTTCGACCAGGTCGA
>JBASWX010000477.1:0-1558 GCA_049276695.1 Planctomycetota bacterium | reverse complement strand
GAGACCGCCGGCGCCGCGGCCACGGCGGGGCTGGCGACGGTCGGCGACCTGATCCGGGCCGCCACCGAGGGGCCCGACCTCGCGCACGCGCTCGATCTCGCAGCCTGCCGCGGCGCCTTGCACACGGCGCTGCAAGCCGGGCTGGCGCAGCTCGCCACCGCCGACGACTGGCCGACCCTGCGCGCGCAGCTGCTGGGCCCACTGACCGAACAGCAGCGGGCGTGGTTCCAGCAACTGGTCGGTCCGCTGCAGCCACGACCGCCGGCCACGCCGGCGCAGGTGACGGCCGACACGAACGGCGCCGACGAGCGGGCCGATCGCCTGCGGGCGGCACTGCTGCAGCACGCGAACCGCATGGCCGCGCGGCTGCAGGGCGCCGTTGCCGCGGAACTCGCCGCCAACGACGGCGCGGTGATGGTCGAGCAGCTCGCGGTCGGCAGCGTGCTGCACACGCTGAGCCACGCCGCCGACGACCGGTCGTTCGGGCTGCGCCTCGCCGCGTTCCTGTTCCCCGCCGAACTGGCGCTGCACCGCCGCGCGCTGCTGGCGCTGCCGCCCCGACAGTTGCGGTGCCTGCTGCGCGAACTGCCGCGCCTCGTGCCCAACCACCGGCTGCCGGTCCCGATCGACACGCTGGTCGCGGAGCTGCAGCGGCTCGGCATCGACGTGCCGCGCGGCGTGCTGCTGCACCTGCTGCGCACCGAGCTGCGCATCGCGATCGAACTCGAGGAGCGCGGCGAGGTGGCCGCCGCCGATCCGACGTCGCCGAGCGCACGGCTGGTCGAGTTGCTGCCCGTCGGCCAACCGATGGCGCTGACCGACCTGGTGTTCGCGTGGCGCGAACGCTGGCGGGCCGGGTCGCGCGCCGGCCTGCTGCGTCACCTGCGGACGAGCGAGCAGTTCCTGCAGATCGGGCCCGAGAGCTGGACGCTGCGCGCGGGCCACGACCAGGCGCTCGCGGCGGTGCAGCCCCAGGTCGACGCTGTCGTTCGGCAGCTGACCGCCCTGGGCGGCCGCCACCACGTCGCCAACCTGCTCGCGCTGCCCGACGGCGCCCCCACCACGTGGCTGGTGTTGGACCGGTTGCGGGCCGATCCGCGGGTCCGCCTGCTCGGCCGCGGCGACGCCTGCGCGGCGACGCACCAGCGCTCGCAGGTGATGGAGACGACGCTGCAGGCGATGCGCAGGGCCGCCGGCGACGTCGTCACCAGCATGTTCCTCGCCAACCAGGCGCCGGAGCACCGGCGTCTGGTCGCGCGCCTGCTGCAACACAACCGGCTGTTCGTGCAGACCGGCGACGACCGCATCGACACGCTGTCGAACTGGCCATTCAACGCCGAACGGCTGCAGCGGCTGCTGGCGCTGGTCGCGGAGACGCTGGCGAGCCGTTCCGGCTACGCGCACGCTTCGGCGCTGAAGACCGTCGTCGACCGCTCCGACCTCGGCGGCGACTGGCTCACGCCCGGCCTGCTCGCCGACGTGCTGCGCCGCCACGGACCGTTCGAGGTGCTGCCCGGCGGCATCGTCGCGCGCGCCGACCTGATGCTCGGCGCCAGCG
>JBASWX010000476.1:0-3450 GCA_049276695.1 Planctomycetota bacterium | reverse complement strand
ACGCCCTTGCACGGCACCAGCCGTCCCGCCCAGGCAAACCGCAGCGGCCGCGGGCGCGCACGCGGCACCGGCCGCGCGAAGTCGGCGCCGTGGATGCCGTTCTCGGGCAGCGCCGATGCCTTGCCGCGGAACGCGCGCGGCACCTCGTGCAGCGCGGTCGACGAGCCGACCAGGATCGCCGCGGCATGGCGGAACGTGGAGCGCGCGAACGGCAGCAGGCACCGCAACCCGCGCAGCGCCGACCACAGTTCGCCCTCGCGCCAGCGTTCGGCCAGGAAGCCGCGCGGCCACGGCACGCCGCCGTTCAGCGGGCCGAGCACGAATGGCACGCCGGCGCGCGCGCAGCGCCGCGCCAGCGGACTCGGGGTGGCCGGGCTGACCGGCGTGATCCGGTGCACGACCGCGAACTCACGGGCGGCGATGCGGTCGCCGAAGCGTCGCCACACCAGGCGCTCGAAGTACAGGTACGCGAGCGAGGCGAGGCCGGTGCTGAGCGACCAGGCGCGGCCGGAACCGAGCCCGGCGATCGTCGCCAGCCGGTGCAGCGGGCGCGCGACCCGTTCGGAGTCGATCGCGGTGAAGTCGTCGCCTTGCTTCCAGCCCGCCCGCAGCAGCGCGTCGCGGTTGCGCACCTGCGTGACCACGTGCACCGCGGCGACCTGCCGCAGCGCCGCCGCTTGATGGAAGCCGACGAGCGGCACGCTCGTCCACTCCGGGTTGGCGGCCTCGGCCAGCAGCAGGATCTTCATGCCGGGAGCGGGAGCTGCGTGTGCGTTGCTGCCATGGCAACGCTCGATCGTCGGCTGGTCGGTGGGACCCACGGCATGGCGGCGCGCGGCAGGACTTCGCTACGTGACCGGGGTCCGCGACCGAGGTCAATAGTCGGCGGCGTTGCCGCCGGGATTCCCCTTCCGGGGTGCGAGCGGGTAATCCTCTGCGCGTGAGTTCTTCCTTCCTCGTCGCGGCCGGCCGGCCCGGAGTGGCGGTGCGTCGCTGCTGCGCCCAACTCGGTGTGCTCGCGCTCGCGGCCTGTTCGGCGACCGGCTACGAGGTCGCCGACCTGGCGGCCGAGATCAACGGCACGCGCGACCTGTCGGCCGCCGTGGTCGTAGCCGGCGACACGATCCGCGTGACCTTCCCGTTCCGCAACGACTGGAACCAGGACGTGCGGGTGCGTCCGGACGGGGTCGCCTCGTTCCGGCTGCTCGACGACCTGCCGGTCGCGGGGCTGTCGATCGCCGACCTCGATGCGCGGCTGACCGAACGCTACGCGAAGCTCGCCGTGACCAACGCCGACCAGGTGACGGTGGACCTGGTGCCCGGTGGGGCGCCGATGACCGGCGGTGCCACCGATGCTGCGGTGCTGTACGTGATCGGCGAAGTGGATCGCGCCGGGCCGTTGCTGTTGACCGGCCGGCCGCTGACCCTGATCGAGGCGATCGCGGCGGCGGGTGGCCATCGCAAGACCAGCGCCAACCTGCGCAACACGATCCTGATCCGACGCCTGCCGAACGGCGAGATGAAGTCGTGGCGGCTCGACGCCGACATCTACCGCTGGGGCGAGCTGCCGCCGATCTGGCTGCAGGCGCGCGACGTCGTGTTCGTCCCGAACACCGCGATCGACGGCGTCAACATCTGGGTCGACAAGTACATTCGGCAGATGATCCCGCTCCCGACCCTGCTGCCGCCGACCCAGTGAGCCCAGCCGTGGAACCCGACAACGAAACGGCGCCGTCGACCGGCACCTCGCAACTGCTGGCGCTGCTGGTGCGCATCTGGCGGCTGCGCAAGTGGGTGATCATCGCCACGGCGCTCGGCGTCGGCGTCGGCTTCTTCCGCTCGATGGTGACGCCGAGCGAATACCGGTCCGGCGGCAAGCTGTTCATCCGTCCGGGGCTGCGCGAAGTGGTCGTGCCGGAGGCGGCGTTCTCCGGGGCGCTGGGCGGCTCGGCGCGCGTCAGCGGCGGTCGCGAAGCGGTCACCAACCAGATGCACGTGCTGTCGTCGCCGGAACTGTTCGACATGGTCGTGCAGACGGTCGGCGTCGACACGGTGTTGGCGAAGTACGACCCGAACGCCAACAAGCCGGAGCAGATGGCGTGGTACTCGGCGCTGATGCACCGCTTCCGGACCTGGTGGTTCGCGGCAGGTGGCGACGAGGAGCCGGGCGAAGGTGACCTCGATCGCGCGCGCATCGCCAGCCTGCTGCTGCAGCGGCGCGTGATCTTCGTGCCCGAGATCGGCGCCAACGTGATCTCGGTCTACTACTTCGCCAGCTCGCCGGACCGGGCGCGGCAGGTCGTCAACGCCGTGCTCGATGCCGCGCGGCGCATGCACCAGAAGGTGTTCGAGACCATGTCCGGGGTCGAGAAGGTCGAATCCGAACACGCGGCACACGAGACGTTGGCGCGCGCCGCCGAGACCGCGCTGCGCGACTTCCGCGCCAAGCATCACATCCACGACTACCAGGCACAGCAGGACGGGCTGCTCGCCTATGTCCGCGAACTCGACGAACAGATCGACGCGATCGACGTCGACCTCGCGCGCGGCAAGGCCGAGTGCGTGGCGCTGACTGCGGACCTGGCGAAGATCCCGCCGCAGCGCACCGCACCCGGCTCGCAGACCTCCATCGCCAACCCGCAATACACCGGGATCAGCACGCTGCTGGCGTCGTTGCGGCAGCAGGCACTCGACCTCGAGGGGGCGCGCGGCGCCGACCTGTCCGAATCCGCCTACCAGCAGCGCAAGACGGTCCTGACCCGGCAGATCGAAGTGGTCACCGCCTACCTCGGTCTCGAGAAGATGCAGATCAAGCTCGACGGCCACCTCGAACCCAACCCCGAGCACCAGGCCGTCGCGCGCCGCCTCGCCGACCTCGAGATCTCGCTGCAGGGCCAGCAGTCGAAGCGCGCGCAGCTCGAGACGCTGCGCAAGGCGCAGCGCCAGGAACTGCAGGACCTGGATCTGCTGGCGCCCGAGTTCCGCACGTTCGATCTCGACGCGAAGCAGAAGCGCGCCACCGCCGACCGGCTCGCGGAAGGCCTCGCCAACATGCGCGCGGTGCAGCGGCTCGACCAGTTGAACCTCAGCAGCATCCAGGTGATGCAGTCCGGCACGCTCGAGCTGGCGCGCATGACGCCGAGCCGCATGCAGATCATCGCGCTGTTCACGTTCGGCGCCGCGGTGCTCGGGTTCATGGCGGTGGCGGCGTGGGCGCTGTTCGATGGCCGGGTCCGGATCCGCGCCGACCTGCTGCGGCTCGGCCTGGGCCGCGAAACGGTGCTGGCGAGCGCGCCGGACGCCAGCGAGGTGTTCGACCCGTTGCTGCCGTCGAGCCTCGCCGACGCGCGCACCGACATCGCCAAGACGTGGACGATGCTGGCGTGGGATCGGCGGTCGCGACAAGGGCTGAAGGTCGCGTGCCTGCCGTGTGGCGGCGCTGACCCGGGT
>JBASWX010000475.1:0-4150 GCA_049276695.1 Planctomycetota bacterium | reverse complement strand
ATCGCGCGCGGCAGCGAACCAGCCGGCGCGGCTGGCGACGAAGCCGAGCAGGGCACCGCCGAGGTGGGCGCCGTGCGCGGTTCCGCCGGCGAACCCGGTCGCCAGTTCGACGAAGGTGTGGTAGACGCCGAGGCCGAGCAGCAGAGCGGCGAGCAACCACAGCGGCACCGGCACGAACAGGAGCCACACGGTCGCCTGCGGCGCCAGGCACGCCGCGTACAGCAGGAACGCGTAACAGGCGCCGGAGGCACCGACCAGCGGTACCGCGAGCGCCCCTTGCAGCGACGCGATCGCCAGGTGTCCCAAGGCCCCGGCGAGCCCGCCCCACAGGTACAGCCGGATCGTGCCGGCGCGGCCGAGCCGCGCTTCCGCCATCGGGCCGAAGAACCACAGCACCAGCAGGTTCATCAGCAGGTGCAGCGGGTCGCGGAAGCTGTGCGTGAACTGGTAGCTGACCGCGCGCAACAGTCCGAGGCCCCAACCATCGAGCAGGCCGGGCCACGAGAACGCGAACCAGAAGCCACCGCTGCCCGCGCCGGCGTCGCTGAGTCGCCCGAGCAGCAGCATGTTGGCGACGAAGACCGCGATGTTGGCCAGCACCAGGGCCTTGATCGCCGGCGTCAGGCTCGGCAGGGCGAAGCGGGGTCCGTCGTGGTTCATCGGCGGCGCGCTCGGCGCCACCGTTCCTTTCGACCAGGACCCACCCCCAGGAGGAGTCGGGCGGCCAGCGCCGGCGGCACCGGCCCGAGCGCGGCTACCGGGCAGCCAACGCCGCGTCCGGCAGCGGCGCGCGCAGCGGCGCGGGGTTCGGCCGCAACCACACGTCGAGCCCGCCGGCGACCAGCACCGCGGCGAACAGGCTGTAGCTGACCCAGACCGCGGTCAGCAGTTCGCTCGAGAAGCCGTAGGCGTGCAGACCGACGCCGAGCAGGTTGGTGTGGAACCAGGAGAACACGACGATCATCCCGGTCGCGCACGCCCACAGCGCGAAACCGGCGTCGCGCACCATGCCGCTCATGCGCGCGTGCAGCAGCGCGATCTGCGACAGGCAGATCAGCAAGGCGCCGTTCTCCTTCGGATCCCAACCCCAGAAGCGCCCCCACGAGTCGTTCGCCCACACGCCGCCGAGGATCGTGCCGACCACCGACGTCGCGAGGCTGAAGCAGGTGACGCCGTAGGTCATGCGCGCGAGCGCCTTCGCCGGTGCCCCGTCCGGGTGTTCGATGCGCAGCACGCGCAGCAGCAGCCAGGCGCCGCCGAGCAACGCCGCCGCCGCCCCGGCCGCGTAGCCGATGTTCATCGTCGGCACGTGCACTCCGAGCCAGAAGTTGCTGAGCAGCACCGCCTGCAGCGGCTTCATCGTGTCCTGACCGTCGGCGACCTCGAACAGCCGCGCGAAGAAGATCAGCAGGGCGCCGAGGAACGGCGCCAGCACCAGCGCGATACGCCGCGGCAACACCCACTCGGCGAGCAGCAGCACCAGCGCGCCGACGCCACCGATGAACAGGAAGGTGTCGTACAGGCGCCCGATCGGCGGATGGCCGGTGATCAGGCAGCGCAACCAGATGTCGGCGACCAAGAGGCCGAGCGCCAGCGCGGTGCCGCCCATCGCGACCCACCACAGGATCCGGCTGCGCGGCAGCACGCAGCAGACCGCGGCGGCGAGGAACGCCGCGACGAACGTCATCATCGCGTGGAAGTGCCAATTCGCGCGGTAGTAGTACGACTCCAGCGCGACGGTGCCGTACTCGCCGCGCGCCTGCGCCGCGGCGACCACCGCGTCGCGGTACGCCTGCAGGTGCCGCACCCGGTCCGGCATCGCCTCGGCGAGCAGCCCCTGCTGCAGGTGCTCGACCATCGCGACCAAAGCCGGCTCGCCGCTGCCGCGCAGCGCCGTGTCGACGACTTCGTGCAGCGGGTGCCAGGTCTCGGCGGAGGCTCCGCGCCTGACCGGCGGCAACAGCGCCGGGCCGCGGCTCTCCCTCGCCGCCTCACTCACGAACTGCAGCAGCTGCGCCAGGTTGCCGAACCGCGGTTCGTCGATCTTCTCCAGGTTCGCCCCGGCTTCCTTGACGAAGGCGCGGAACCCCGCGGCCTGCTGCAGCAGCGTCGCCAGCGTGATGCGCTCGGCACCGCCGAACACCGCACGCAGTTCGTCGCCCTGCAGCGGCAGCCGGCCCGTCAGCGCGGCGAGCTGCGTGTGCAGCCGGTGGTAGACCACGAGCTGCCGGAACAACTGCACGACGTGCTCCTCGACCTCGCTGCGCACCGTCGCGGCCTTCATCTCGTACTGGTCGCTCAGTTCTTCGAGCTTCGTTCCCTGCTCGACGAGCTGCGCGTACGGCAGGTACTCGAAGCCCTGCTTCTGGCCCTGGTGTTCGAAGCCGAGTGCCGACAGCACGCCGACGTTCTCGATCCGGAACAGCGGGTAGTGCTGGGCCTGGTCGGGGAAGCACCAGACGTCGAGCAACCACTCGGTCGGCGACAGCTTGACCGTGCGGTCGACGCCGTCGAGGCCCGGGCTGCTGAACTGCACGTCGCGGCGGCCGTGCACCGCGTACAGCGTCGACGCCGCCAGCGTCGAGAACGGCATCACGCGCCCCTCGTGCTGCAGCGGCAGTTCGCCGAACGCCTGGACGAAGTCGGCGGGCCACGCGTCGCGCCGTTCGAGCTCACCCTGGTAACGCGGCACCTGCCGGCCGCACGCGGACAGCAGCAGCAGGAACCAGAGCAGGAAGTGGCAGGCGTTCATGTTGGCTCCCGGTCAGGCTTGCATCGCCTGCCTCGTCGACGACTGCAGGAAGCGGACGAGTTTCTGGACGAAGTGCACGAGCAGGCCGATCGCGATCACGAAACAGCCGACCGCCGGCCAGACATCGGACGGGTTGTAGGCGATCTCGAAGCCGGAGTACCACGGCGGCCCGCCCCGCGGTTGCGGTCCCCAGCCCGACTGGTAGACCACGAACGAGTCCTTGCGCAGCGGGTTGTTCATGAACACCTGCGCCTCCTGGGGCGCGGCGCCGCCGAGCACCGAGACGAAGCTGCGGAAGTCGCGCGGCGAGATCGTTCCCGGGTGGTCGAGCTTCTGGAACCGGTCGAGGCGCAGGCCGAACGGCAGGTCGTACATCACGTGCCGCAGATCGAGGCCATAACGCTGGCCCTGGACGGTGAACGCGAACGGGTAGCGGTTCTCGTCACTCGGCGTGCGCGGCATGCCGAACAGGATGCCCTCGATGCGCGGCTGGCCGTCGGCAATCACCGTCACGTAGCAGCCGGCGATCTCCTGTTCGCTCTTCGGCTGCACGCCGGCCGGCCAGGTCTGCTCGCGCAGGAAGGCGCCATCGACGACCGGCATCGTGGTGCGCACGTTCGGTCCCTTGGGCAGCGGCTGCGCGTGGTCGACCCAGTGGTGCACCTGTACGGTGAACGGCAAGCCGTCGCCGCGCAGCGTCACGCTGCCGTCGTCGCGCGCCGCCCACAGCACCTGCTCTTGCACCACGCGTTCCTCGATCGCGTCGCCGCGGTCGATCAGCAGCGCCAGCTCGAAGTCGTGGAAGCTCTGGAAGCGGGCCGCTTCGTAGCTGCGGCCCGGCAGCTTGTTGCCGTCGCCCGGCGTCTCGTACAGCAGCATCGAGCCGGAGTACGAGAAGTGCATCTTGACGAAGCCGGCGGCCAGCAGGAACGCGATGCCGAAGTGCGTGATCAGGATGCCGGCGTTGCGCATCGACCAACGCAGCCGGTAGAGCCCGCCGACGATCAGGTTCACGAACAGCAGGCCGAGCAGCAGGTAGGCGCCCGGCAGCGGGATGCGCAGCGGCCAGACGCTGCCGTCGGCGTGCGTGATCAGCGGCCTGCCCCACACCGACAGCGGCAGCTCGGCGAGCACGAACCATGACTCGAAGTACTCGCGCTGCACGTCGTGCGTGCTGCGTTCGCTCTGCGCCAGCGTGCCGAGCCAGGTCAACAGCGCCAGCAGCACGACGATCACCACCGCGAGCCGCATCGACCCGATCCCGCGCAGCAGCAGTGCCCACGGCGCCGCGGATTGCGGCAGCGGGACCGCGGCGGCGGCACCAGGCGACGGCGTGCTGGCGGTCGCGGTCATGGCGTCCTCCGCACCGAGGCGCAGAACTGGCGGAAGCTGTCGGCG
>JBASWX010000474.1:0-3034 GCA_049276695.1 Planctomycetota bacterium | reverse complement strand
GCCGGCGCTGCGCGGCGCTTCGGCGACGCCCGGGCGCGCGATGGAGGCGTTGCAGGCGCGGGCGACGCCGCTCGGCGACGTGCTGCTCGCCCTGTTCAAGGACTCCGACATCAACCTGGTGATCGATCCGAGCGTGCAGGGGGCAGAGTGCACGTTCGACATCAAGCGCTCGACGGTCGAAGAGGCATTCGAAGCGCTGCTCGAGAGCCTCGACCTCGGCTACCAGTGGGACGGCAACTTCCTGCGTGTGCGCACCACGGTCGAGGACACCGTGACCGTCGATCTGATGACCGGTGGCGGCAGTGGTGGTGGCGGCGGTGGTGGCGGCGGTGGCGGCGGCTCGGGAGGCGGCGGTTCCGGCGGCGGTTCGGGCGGGTCCGGCGGCGCGGGTGGCTTCTGGGAAGAGCTCGAGAAGAACCTGCCGGCGTTGCTCGGCGAAGGTTCGTCGTTCGTGATCAACCGCACCGCGTCGGCCGTCCACCTGCAAGGGCGCCCCAGTGGTCTGCGCCGGCTGCGCGCGATCGTCGGCACGACGATGGGCCGCGCCAACAAGCAGGTCTCGCTCGAGGCCCGCGTGCTCGAAGTGCGGCTCGAGAGCGAACACAGCCTCGGCGTCAACTGGGCGCTGCTGCCCGGCCTGTTCAACAGCAGCAAGACCGGCCTCGCCGGCGGTGGTTCGGTCGTCACGCAGACCGCCGCGTCGGGCGGCACCGCGATGACCTTCGGCATCCTCGATGGCGGCGACTTCTCGGTGTTCGTCGACGCGCTGGAGACGCAGGGTCAGGTGCGCGTGCTGTCCAGCCCGCGCGTCTCGACGCTCAACAACCAGACCGCGACGATCAACGTCACCGACCAGGTCCCGTACATCACCCGCGAGGTGATCACCGAGGCCGGCATCGCCCGCACCGAGTTCAGCGTCGAGTTCGCGAAGACCGGCGTGCTGCTGTCGGTGAAGCCGCTGATCGGCGAGGACGGCCTCTTGTCGGTGTCGGTGACGCCGTCGGTGCGCGAGCAGATCGGCACCGCGGTGACGCCCGACGGCCTGGTCAGCGTGCCGATCATCAGCGAACGGCAGGCGACGACCACCGTGCGCGTCGCCGACGGCCAGGCGATCGCGCTCGGCGGCCTGCGCACCACGCGCAAGAGTGAGACGCGCAACGGCATCCCGTTCCTGATGGACGTGCCGTGGCTCGGCCAGGCGTTCTCCAGCACCGTGCAGCAGCGCGACGAGGTCGAGCTGATGATCCTGCTGGTGCCGCGCGTGCTCGACGACACCTGGATCAGCGAGGAGATCCAGCGCGGCGCGCACCGGCTGGTGCAGCTGCGGCAGGGCTTCCAGTGGAACTCGATCACGCTCGACGGCTACCGCGCCGAGGACTGGTCGGGCGGCAGCCTGCAGGGTGTGGCGCAGGCCGCGGTCGATCCGGGCGTGCGGCTGCCCGAACCGGCGCCGCCGGCGATGCCGCCGGATCAGGGCACGACGATCACGCGCAAGGGTCTCGCCGGGCACCTGCTCGGCCGGGCCGAGGCGGCGTTGGCCCAAGGCGACCCGCGGCTCGCGCTGGCCGAGGTCGAACGCGCGCTCGCGCTCGAGCCCCTGCTGCGCGAGGCGCTGGTGGTCGGCGGCGTGCTGCACGAACGGCGCGGCGACCGGGCGCGCGCCCGGGTGCTGCTCGACCGCGCGATCGAACAGGGCGGCGACGACGTCGCGGCGCTGACCGCGCGCGGCGCGCTCGAGCTGGGTTCCGGTTCGGCGTTCGCCGCGAAGCGGTACCTCGAACGCGCGCACGAACGCGGCCAGTCGTCGCTGACCGCGGCCAACCTCGCGGCGGCGCTGCTGGCGCTCGGCGAAGTGGAGCCCGCGCGCGAACTGCTGCGCGGCATCGCCGATCCCGGCTCGCCGCCGGAGCTGCACGCCAACCTCGCGTTCGCCGAGCTGAAGTGCGGTCAGGTCGGCAACGCGCGCGCCAGCCTGCGCCGCGCGATGGTCGCCGGCGGCGACGCGCGCAATCCGCGGCTGGTGGCGCTGGAGCGGTTGGTCGCCGATGCGGAAGCGGCGGCTGCGGTCGCGGCGAAGCCGTAACCGCAGGCTCTGCTCACCAGCTGCCGAACGTCAGCGCGAGACCGTTCGTGCTGGTCGCCGCGACGATTGCGCCCGTCGGCCCCAACTCGACGGCGACGACCTGTTGGAAGAGCGATTGGCCGACGAGTGCCAGGGCGGCGGGCACCGCGAACTGCACCTGGGCACTGCCTGCCGTGGGGACGACCAGATCGATCAGGTCGGCCGTCGCGAGCAGCGAACAGCCGGCGACGCCCTGCGGCAGGATCGAAGGCAGGCCGACACTGGTCGAAGCGAGGCCGCGCACCGCGAGCGCCAGCGAACTCACCGGCATGCCGCCCGCGATGGCGCGGAAGGTGCCGCCGATCCATGGCAGGCTCGTCGCCGAGAGGGTCATCGGTCCAGCGCTGCTCGCACAGCCGGCACCGTAGGCGGCGACCAGGGCTGGGCACGTCGTGGCAAGGCGGGCGATCGACGCGGACACCTGACCGCCGGCAATCGTGAACCCGCCACCGGCGATGAGGTTGCCCTCGTTGCTCACAGCGAGAGCTCTGACGCTCGCCGTCAAGCCTCCAACACCCGGCAGCGCCGACCAGGTGGTGCCGTCCCATCGGGCCAGTCCTCCGCTCTGCGAAAGGGAATCGCCACCGGCGATGAGATCGCCGTTGGGCATCTCGGTCAGCGTGGCGACGTTGTTGATGGATCCGGTGGCGAACGGAGTCCACGCTGTGCCGTCCCATCGCGCACTGTTGCCAGGACCCGTGGTCATGTTGAACCAGCCACCGGCGATGAGGTCGCCATTGGTTCGAACCAGCAGCGTCCACACGCCGATTGACCCGGCAAGCCCGGCCCCGAGACATCCTGTGTCAACCTCCCCCTCGGAATCCGCGTGAAGGGGTCGGGTGATGAGCAGTCGGTGATGGAAAGTCCGCAGACGACGCGGCCCCAGCGCATGCTCCAGAAGGGAAGCTGCGC
>JBASWX010000473.1:0-4367 GCA_049276695.1 Planctomycetota bacterium | reverse complement strand
GCGATCGCCGGCGGTGACCGCGATCCCGGCGCCGTCGCGGCGAGCCGCGCCAACGCCGCGCGCGCTGGCGTCGCCGAAGACCTCGCGCTGCACGAAGGCGCGTTCACGACTCACGCGTGGCTGCAGGGCGAAGGTGCACCGGCGCGCGGCGTGCTGGTGACCAACCCGCCGTTCGGCGTGCGGGTGCCGAAGGCCGAAGGCCTGGTCAATCTCTACCAGACGCTCGGCCACCGCGCGGCCCGGCTCGGCCCCGACTGGCGCGCCGCGATCCTGGCCCACGACGTGCGACTCGCGCGCCGCACCGGGCTGCCGCTGCAGGCGGCGTTCTCGACGAAACACGGTGGCCTTGCAGTGACGGCGCTGGCCGGCCCGGTGACGCGTTCCCGCCTGGATGCCGATGCGCAATCGGCGGTCCGCAACAGCAGCACCCGCGGCGCCTGACCGGGTTGCCGGCGGGCACCGGACTCGCCTACCGTGACCGCCCCCCCACGCCGGACCACCATGCGCACCTTCGATCTCGCCGCCATCGTCGCCCTCGGCGCCACCGCCACCGCCCAGGACTTCATCCACTACAAGTTCGACGCCAACTGCACGAACGAGGTCATCAACCTCGCCAGCGGTCCGGCAGCGTTCCCGGCGAACGGCGTGTTCGAGAGCAACACGTCACCGCAGTTCGTCGCCGGACCACTCGGACCGACGGGGCCATTCGGTCAGGCGCTCGCCGGCGGCAGCGCCGCCGCCAACCTCTACAACCGCGTGCGCACCGGTTGGACGCCGTCGCTGCAGCCGCTGACCGGCGATCTGACGTACGCGTTCTTCGCCAAGGAACGCACGGTGCCGGGCACCGCCCTCAACTACCTGTGCGGCGTCGCCACCAGCGCCAACCGGCTGTTCACCAACGGCATTGCCAGTCGCGGCCTCTACTTCCGCAACATCGTCGCCGGCGGCCCGACCGGGCTCGACCTGTCGGCGCTGACCGCGGTGCTCGACTTCCAGACGCTGGCGGCGGCCGGCTGGGTGCACATCGCGATCGTCGTCGACACCGCAACCACCACTGCGACGTGGTATGCGAACGGCCTTTCGGTCCAGGTCACCAGCGGCGTGAGCGGCGGCCTGATCAACTCGGCCGGCGAATACCTGGTCGGTTTCCAGCTGACCGGCAACGAATCGAACTACGACCTCGACGAGTTCCTGATCAGCAACCGGGCGTACACGGCAGCCGAGGTGCTGGCGCTGGCAACCGTGCCGCACGCCGGTGACGGCGACTACCGCTCGGGCATCGCCTCGCAGTGCGGCGCCGGCAATGCCGCCCTGACCAGCTCCGGCGGCGCGCCGTTCGTCGGCAACCTCGGCTACTCGCTCGACGTCAGCGCGACTTCGCCGAGCCTCTACGTGCTGCTCGCCGGCTTCGACCGCTGCCTGTTCGGCGGCGTGCTGCCGCTGCCGCTCGACGGCACGCCGCTGACGCCGCTGCTCGCCGGCTGCTGGATCCTCGCCGACGCGCCGGTGACGCTTGGCGGCGCCGTATTGGGGCCGCCCGCGACGAACCCGCTGCCGATCCCGATCACCGTGCCACCCGGTACCGCGATCTACTCGCAGGCCCTGGTGCTGGACGCGGCGACGTTCGCGACCTCGATGTCGAGCGGGTTCGCGACGGGCATCGGCTTCTGACCCGGCCGGCCCGGGCGCGGCGGCCGCGCCGCCTGCAGCGAAGGCATTCCGACGCGCGAACGGGTATTGCTGTCGCCGAGGTCGTCCATGTCGTCCCACTGCGCAGCCCTGCTTCCCCTCTCCGTGCTGCTGGCGGCGCTGCCGGCGCAGCACAAGATCGACGCCGCGAGCAAGCTGCAGAGCCATGCCCGCATGGTGCAGACGCTCGCCGAGATCGCGGTGCGGGCGAAGAGCGACCACAAGTACCACGGTGACGCCGCGGCGAAGGCGCTGTGGGCCGAGATGGAACGGCTAGGCGACAAGGCGGATTGGAAGCTGCGGCTCGACGGCGCGCTCGCCCACCTGCGCCTGGGTGCGACCCGCATCGGCATCGCGATGCTCGAGGACGCGGACAAGGCACTCGCGGCCGGTGCGATCGAAGGCGACGCCGACGCGCGCAACGGCGTGCGCTTCTACCTCGGCATGGCGTGGCTGCGGCTCGCCGAGTCCGACAACTGCTGCGCCCGCAACGCGCCCGAGAGCTGCATCCTGCCGCTGCGCGGCGCCGCGGTGCACAGCGTCACCGAGGGCTCGACCAACGCGATCCCGTACTTCCGCGACGTGATGGCGAACACGAAGGCGGGCGACGACTGGCACCTGCGGGCGCAATGGTTGCTCAACCTCGCGCACATGACGCTCGGCCAGTGGCCGGACGGCGTGCCGCCGGAAGCGCGCTTGCCGGCGAACACCTACTCGTCCGCGGTGGCGTTCCCGCGGTTCGACAACGTCGCGGCCCAGGTTGGCCTGAACACCTTCGGCATGCTCGGCGGCGTGATCGCCGACGACTTCGACGGTGACGACGATCTGGACCTCCTGGTGAGCAACTGGGGCACCGAAGGGCAACTGCGCTACTGGCAGAACGTCGGCGACGGCACGTTCGCCGACCGTACGCAGGAGGCGGGCCTCGTCGGGATCACCAGCGGCATCAACATCTTCCAGACCGACTTCGACAACGACGGCGATCTCGACGTGTACGTGCTGCGCGGCGCCTGGCTGTACGACGGCGGCCAGCACCCGAACTCGCTGCTCGAGAACCAGGGCTCTGCGAAGTTCATCGACGTGACCTTCGCGGCCGGGCTCGCCGAAGTGAACTACCCGTCGTCGACCTGCGACTGGGCCGACGTCGACAACGACGGCGACCTCGACCTGTACGTCGGCAACGAGACGTCGGTGAAGATCCAGGCGCCCAACCAGCTGTTCCGCAACGAGGGCGACGGCACCTTCTTCGACATCGCGCAGCGCGCCGGTGTGCAGAACCTCGGCTACACCAAGGGCGTGTCGTTCGGCGACTACGATCGCGATGGGAACGTCGACCTCTACGTCAGCAACCTGCACGAGCCGAACCGGCTGTACCACAACGCCGGCAACGGCCGCTTCGTCGACGTCGCCGAGAAGCAGCGCATGCACGAGCCGATCGAGAGCTTCGGCACCTGGTTCTGGGACTTCGACAACGACGGCAATCTCGACCTGTTCTGCGCCGCCTACAGCACCGGGATCGGCGACGTCGCCGCGTACCACCTCGGTGCTCCGCGTCCGCACCCCGAGGTGATGCGGCTGTGGCGCGGCGACGGCAAGGGCGGCTTCAGCAACGTCGCGCCTTCGATGGGCCTCGACTACCCGGCGCTGCCGATGGGCGCCAACTTCGGCGACCTCGACAACGACGGCTTCCTCGACTTCTACCTCGGCACCGGCGACCCGTACTACTACACGCTGCTGCCGAACGTGATGTACCGGAACGCCGGCGGCAAGAAGTTCGAGGACGTCACGATGGCCGGTGGCTTCGGCCATCTGCAGAAGGGCCACGGCATCGCGTTCGCCGACCTCGACAACGACGGCGACCTCGATGTCTTCTCGCGCCAGGGCGGCGCGTATCCGGGCGACGCCGCGCACGACGTGCTGTTCCTCAACCCCGGGTTCGGCAACCACTGGCTGTGCGTGCAGCTGGTCGGCACCCACAGCAACCGCGCCGCGATCGGTGCGCACTTGCACGCCGAGTTCGACGACGGTGGCACCGTGCGCTCGGTGCACCGCGACGTCGGCAGCGGCGGGTGCTTCGGCGCCAACCCGCTGCGCCAACACCTCGGGCTCGGCAAGGCGACGGCAGTGAAGACGCTGACGATCCGCTGGCCGCGCGACGGCAAGCAGCAGGTGCTGCGCGACCTGCCCATCGATCGCACGATCCGGATCGTCGAGGGCCAGGACGGCTTCAGCGAGCTGCACCTGAAGCCGGTCGCGCTCGGCGGCAAGTGACTGCGGTGCGCCGAGCCGGTTTCACGGCGGTTCCGTAAAATCGGCAGCAGAAGTTACGGCAGCGCCGGAAGAACCGCCGCGGCACCTCTTGGTCACCGCCGCTTCGCCCAGCGCGACAGCGAGACGTGCGGGGCGGCACTGCGGA
This sequence comes from Planctomycetota bacterium, assembly GCA_049276695.1. Taxonomy (GTDB): domain Bacteria; phylum Planctomycetota; class UBA1135; order UBA1135; family UBA2386; genus UBA2386. Next base: position 262 of record JBASWX010000473.1, on the reverse strand, counting down.
GGGTGGCGACGTCGCCGGCGATCTGCACGACGAACGGTCCGCCGGTGAGCGGATCGACCAGGTCCGGCAGCGGCTGGCCGAGCTGGAACGCCAACGCCAGCCGCAGCAGCCGGAACCGCGCCTGACCTTCGACCTGGCTGCGTTCGGCGGCGTGGAAGTGGTGCAGGAACAGCGACGGCGCCGATCGCATGGTGTCGGGGTCGCAGTCGAACAACCGCTGCCATTGCGCGTCGCGTTCTGCCCAACGTGCGGCGGGCGCGGC
>JBASWX010000472.1:0-15930 GCA_049276695.1 Planctomycetota bacterium | reverse complement strand
GGCTGCTGCTCACCGCGCGCGATGCCGCCGCCCTCGAACAGGTCGCCGCGGCGCTGCGGGCGAACGGTGCTGCCGTCGCGACGTTCGCCGCCGACCTCGCGACCGACGACGCCCCGGCCGCGATCGTCGCCGCCGCCGAACGCGATCTCGGCCCGGTCACCGCCGTCGTCAACAACGCCGGCACGGCGCCATCCGACAAGGTCGAGAACACGACCCCGGCGATGCTGCGCGCCGCGGTAGCGCTCCACGTCGCGGCCCCGCTCGCCTTCGCCCGCGCGGTGGCGCCGACCTGGAAGCGGAACGGCATCGGCTGCCTCGTGCACCTGGCGTCGACGGCCGGCCTGCGCGGCTACCCGTTCACGTCGGCCTACACCGCCGCCAAGCACGGCATGGTCGGGCTCGCACGCGCGCTGCACGCCGAACTGCACGCCACCGGAGTGCGCGTCTACGCGGTCTGCCCAGGCTTCGTCGACAGCGACATCACGCGCAGCGCCGCCGCCGCGATCGCGGCGCGCGGCAAGCTCACCGCCGAGCAGGCGTTCGCGCGCCTGGGCGCGCAGAACCGCATCGGCCGCATGCACACGCCGGACGAAGTCGCCGCCGCGGTCGCCGCCCTGCTGCGCGACCGGCCCGACGGCTGCGTCTACGATCTCGACCGCGACCCACCCGCCTTCGTCGACGCCCCCTGACCCCCGCCGCCATGAGCCAGTACGACTTCCGCTTCGAACGGGGCAGCGACGGCATCGCCGTGCTGACCTTCGACCGCCCCGAGACGCTCAACTCGCTGACGTTCGCGATCTACGGCCAGCTCGAGCAGCTCTTCCGCGACCTCGCCGACGACGACTCGGTGAAGGTCGTGGTGCTGACCGGCCACGGCCGCGGCTTCTGCAGCGGCGGCTCGGTCGAGGAGATCATCGGCCCGCTGCTCGAGAGCGAACTCGACGACACGCTGGCGTTCACCCGGATGACCGGCGCCGTGGTGCGCAACATGCTGCGCCTCGACAAGCCGATCGTCGCCGCGATCAACGGCGTCGCTGCCGGCGCCGGCGCGGTGCTCGCTCTCGCCAGCGACCTGCGCGTGATGGCCGAGCACGCCAAGTTCGCGTTCCTGTTCACCAAGGTCGGGCTGACCGGCGCCGACATGGGTGCCGCGTGGCTGTTGCCGAAGGTGATCGGCACCGGCCGCGCGATGGAGGTGCTGATGCTCGGCGACAAGCTGCCGGCCGACGAGTGCCTGCGCATCGGCCTCGCCAACCGCGTGTGCGCCGCCGACGACGTGCTGAGCGAAGCGATGGCGCTCGCCCGCCGCCTCGCCGGCGGCCCGGGCCTCGCGCTCGGCATGACCAAGAAGCTGGTCTGGAGCGAGTGGCCGCTGGCCCTCGACGCCGCGATCGAACAGGAGGCGCAGGCCCAGGCCTTGCTGCTGCGCGCGCACGACCACCGCGAGTTCTACAACGCCTGGATGGAGAAGCGCGAGCCGCGCTTCCTCGGCCGCTGACCGTGGCCGCGATGAACGCCGAGCTCTGGTTGCCCGACAGCGACCTCGACGACGCGCACCGGCAGTTCGCGCAGCGCATCCGCGCCTTCGCCCAGGACAAGCTGGCCCCGCACGCGCGCGCGATCGACGAGCAGCGCACGTTCCGCCGCGCGATGGTCACCGAGCTTGCCGCCGCCGGCATCCTCGGTGGGCCGTTGCCGAAGGAACACGGCGGCGGCGCCTGGACGCCGCTGCAGCTCGCCATCGCGCACGAGGAACTCGGCGCAGTCTGCGGCAACGCCCGCGGCTTCTGCGCCGTGCAGACCGGGCTCGTCGCCATGTGCCTCGCGAAGTACGGCACCGCTGCACAGCAGCAGCGCTGGCTCGGCCCGCTGGTCCGCGGCGAAGCGATCGGCTGCTTCGCGCTCACGGAGCCCGACGCCGGCAGCGACATCGCAGCGCTGCGCACCGTCGCCGAACGCCAGCCCGACGGCACCTACCGCGTGCGCGGCAGCAAGCACTGGATCACCAACGGCGGCGTCGCCGACGTGATGATCCTGTTCGCGACCCTCGATCCGGCCCAGGGCCGCGCCGGCCTGACCGCGTTCCTGGTCGAGTGCGAGCGCCCCGGCCTGCGCCGCGAACCCATGCCCGGCATCGAACTCGGCCACCGCGGCAGCGACCACGCCGTGCTGACCTTCGACGGCTTCGCCGTGCGCGCCGACGAAATGCTCGGTGCTCCCGGCAAGGGCTTCGGCGTCGCGATGGGCGGCCTCGCCGCCGGCCGCCTGTCGGTCGCCGCCGGCGCCGTGGGCATCCACCGCGCCGCACTCGCCGCCGCCGTAGCGTTCACCACGACCCGCCAGCAGTTCGGCCAGCCGCTGGCGCAGTTCCAGATGGTGCAGGAACGGCTCGCCGACCTGCTCACTTCGCTGCACGCCGCGCGCGGCCTGGTGCACCGCTGCGCGCGCCGCCGCGCTGCCGGAAACGAGACGCACGCCGACGTCGCGATGGCGAAGCTGTACGCGACCGAGGCCGCGGCGAAGGCCACCGAGGAAGCGGTGCTGCTGCACGGCGCGCGCGGCTACTCGTCGGCGTTCCCGGTCGAACGGCTGTGGCGCGACATCCAGGCGCTGCGCATCTACGAAGGCACGTCGCTGATCCAGAAGACGATCCTGGCGCGCATGCTGGCAGCGCCCACGGAGTGACTCGGCGGCGGCAGCGCCGCTAGCCGAGCGCGTGCATCGGAACCGGCTCGCCGCCGGTCATCAGCGACCGCTGCGCCGCCTGCAGCACCTTGAGCGTCGCCAGGCCCGACACGCCGTCGGTCAACGCCGGCTGCCGCGTCGCGATCGCCTGCAGGAACGCTTCGCACTCCAGGCGCAGCGGCTCCTCGCTGCCGAACGCGACCTCGGCGCCTTCGCCCGACACCGGTGTCGGCTGGGCGCCGTTCTGGTCGACGCGCTTCTCGTGCAGCACCAGCTTCTTGGTCACGTCGTCGTAGGTGACCATGCGCTGGCTGCCGACCACGACCAGGCGCTGCTCTTTGAACGGGTGCAGCCACGACACGAAGATGTGCGCGCGCACGCCGTCGTCGAACAGCAGGTTGCTGACCGAGACGTCGGCGATGTTGGCGGTGATGTAGTTGCCGCCGGACGCCGAGACCTGGATCGGCGAGGCGCCGACGAGCCGCAGGATGATCGCGACGTCGTGCGGCGCGAAGCTCCACAGGATGTTCTCCTCGACGCGGATCTTGCCGAGGTTGAGCCGGTGCGAATAGACGTAACGCAGCTTGCCGAGGTGGCCGTCCCGCGCCATTCCCACGATCTTGCGGACCGCGGGGTGGTACTCGAGAACGTGGCCGACCATCAGCATGCGGCCGTGCTGCTGCGCCAGCGCCACCAGTTCGGCGGCGTCCTCGTGCCGCAGCGCCAGCGGCTTCTCGACGAACACATCCTTGCCGGCGAGCAGCGCGCGCTTCGCGAGGGCGTGGTGCGTCTCGGCCGGCGTCGCCAGCACGACGCCGGACACCGACGATGCGAGCACCGCGTCGAAGTCGGCGACCACGGTCGCGTTCGGCGCCAGCTCGCGCGCCGTCTTCTGCCCCGCCGGCGTCACGTCGCACACCATCTGCAGCGATTGCAGACCCGCGAAGTTGCGCACCAGGTTCTTGCCCCAGTAGCCGCAGCCGGCGACAGCGACGGTCGGTTTCATCGGGTTGCTCCGGTTCGGAATCGGATCAGGCCTTGGCCGCGGCGATCACCGCGTCGGCGACGTAGCGGACCTCGTCGGTCGACAGTTCGGGGAACACCGGCAGCGCCAGCGTTTCCTTGGCCGCGCGCTCCGCTTGCGGGAACTGCCCGACCTTGTGGCCGAGGCTGGCGAAGCACTCCTGCAGGTGCAGCGGCACCGGGTAGTAGACCTCGGTGCCGATGTTCTTCTTGCCCAGCGCGTCCTTCACCACGTCGCGGCGACCGCCAGGAATGCGGATCACGTACTGGTTGACGATATGGTCGGCGTGGATGCCGGGCAGGCCGATCGTGCCGGGCTGCGGCGTCGCGGGCGTCTTGGCGGCGACACCGGCCTTGCCGAACAGCTCGGCGTAGAGCGCGGCGTTCTTCTGCCGCGCCGCGGTCGCCGCGGCGAGACGCGGCAGCTTCACGCGCAGCAGCGCCGCCTGCAGCGCGTCGATGCGGAAGTTGCCGCCGACCATCTTGTGGTAGTACTTCGGCTTGCCGCCGTGCACGCGCAGGATGCGCGCCTTCTCGGCGAGTGCCGCGTCCTGCGTGGTCACGAGCCCGCCGTCGCCGAGGCAACCGAGGTTCTTCGACGGGAAGAACGAGAAGCAGCCGAAGGTGCCGATCGTGCCGGCCGCCTTGCCGCGCGAGCGCGCGGTCAGCGCCTGCGCCGCGTCCTCGATCACCGCGATCTTGCGCTCGTTGGCGAACGCCGTGATCGACTCCATGTCGGCGCACTGGCCGAACAGGTAGACCGGCATGATCGCCTTGGTCTTCGGCGTCACTGCCTTGGCGATCGAGTCGATCGTCGCGTTGAACGTCAGTGGATCGCTGTCGACGAACACCGGCTTCGCGCCGACGCGCCAGATCGAGCCGGCAGTCGCGAAGAACGTGTAGGTCGGGCAGACAACTTCGTCGCCCGGGCCGATGCCGAGCGCCATCAGCGCGAGGATCAGCGCGTCGGTCCCCGACGACACCGCGAGCGCGTGCTTCGCGCCGAGCAGCGCTTCGCATTCGCGTTCGAAGGCGTCGACTTCGGGGCCGAGGATGTAGTGGCCGCTCAGCAGCACGCGGTCGAACGCGGCGCGCAGTTCGGCGATCTGCGGCTGGTCGAGCCGGGTCAGGTCGAGCAGCGGCACCTTGTCGACGGCCTTGCCGGTGGCGGCCTTGCTCGGTTCGGGAGCCTTCATCGGTTGCGGATTCACTGGCCCATCTCCTTCTCGTTCCTGCCCTTCTCGGTGGTCCTGTCGCCGGGCTTCTTGAAGTCGCGGTACGCCACGGTGCCGGTCGCCTTGGCCGCCGGCAGCGGCGCCTCTTCGTCGAGGTCGAGGCAACGCAGCCGCGCGCCGTCGAGCTGGTAGCGGTAGCCGCTCTCCGGGCACGTCATCACCTTCTCGCCGGCCTTCGCCACCAGCTTGTGGCCGTGCCGACTCATCCAGCCGACCTGGCGCGCCGGCACACCGTTGACCAGCGCGTAGTCGGGCACGTCCTTGGTGACGACCGCGCCAGCGGCGACGAACGCGTAGCGGCCGATCGTCGTCCCGCACACGATCGTCGCGTTGGCGCCGACCGAGCAGCCGCGCCGCAGCAGCGTCTTCTCGTACAGCGAGCGGCGCACGACCTGCGAACGCGGGTTGCTGACGTTGGTCAGCACGCAGGACGGGCCGAGGAACACGTCGTCCTCGACCACGGTGCCGGTGTAGATCGCGACGTTGTTCTGCACCTTGACGTTGTTGCCGATCACGACGTCGTTGCCGACCATCACGTTCTGGCCGAAGTTGCAGTTCTTGCCGATGCGCGCGCCGGGCAGCACGTGCGCGAAGTGCCAGATCTTGGTGCCGTCGCCGATCTGGCACGGCTGGTCGATGTAGGCGGACTCGTGGGCGAAGAACGGTTTGCCGTCGCTGCTCATCTTGGTGCGGGGGGTGCGTGGAGCCAGGCGGTGATCTTCTCGAGCAGGCCCGGCAATAGCGAAGCACTGGTGTACCGGGCGCGGACGCGGGGTTCAACGCGGTAGTCGGGCCCGTGCAGACCGCGCAGGAAGCGGCGCCAGCGCGCAGCATCGGGCGCGCCCGGAATCTCGATCACTTCGCCGCAGCCGGTCTCGGCAATGAGGGCGTGAGCCGCCGACGGCACCGGCGCGAACGCCAACACCGGCAGGCCGAGGCCCAACGAGTCGAGCAGCTTGCTGGAGGTGCCGCGCTGGTGGTTCGACCCCAGCATCAACATGCCGTCGAATTCGCTGCGCCTCGCCGCAAGCTGCTCGCGCGACAGTGCCGGCGCGATCTCGACGTCGTGGCCGAGGCGCCGCAGTTCACCGAGTTCGGCGAGGTCACGCGGGGAGTACGCACCGAGGAAGCAGAAGCGGGCGCGCATCGGCGCCGGACTCAGGGCGTCGTCGCGCAGCACGGCGAGCAGCGGTTCGAGGCTGCGTTCGGGATCGCTGAGCGACAGCCGGCCGAAGTAGCCGAGCGTCGGCAAGGCGCCGGCAACCCGCTGCGCCGGTGGCGGCAGGTCGGCGAACTCGTCGGGCACCAGGTTCAGATAGACGGCGACCGGGCGGCCTGACCGCACGCCACCGAAGTACTGCGCCAGTTCGTCGTTCACGGTCGACACGACGTCGGCCGCAGCGACGAGGCGCTGTTCGAGCGCGCACTCGCGATCGCGGCGGGCGCCCGGGGTCATCGCTTCCGCACGCAGACCCTGGAAGCACCAGCCGTCGGCGAAGTCCGCCCACCATCGCGCGCCGCGACGCTGCGCGGCCGCACCGACGAGCAGAGCGCTCTCTGGTCGCGCGCACGACAGCACGACGTCGTCCGGCCGCAGCGCAGCAAGCAGCCGGCGACGCACACGGGATGCCCACCACCGCTGCGGATCGGGGAACAGCAACGCGTTGTGCGCCCGGCTGCCGAGACGCCACAACCGCCGCGCGAGACCAGGTCGCGAGGGTGCCGCGGTCCTGGTTGCCGCCGGCGCCGCGGCGACGGGAGCCGCGATCGCAGGCCCGAGCAGCGACCCGAGCCAGCGGTACGTGCGGAATACCGGGTCCGCCACGACGCGCACGTCGAGCCGTCCGGTGCCCCTCACGCCGCCGGCCCACTCGCCAGGTGCGTGCTCGGTCCACAGTGTCACTTCGCTGCCGTGCCGCACGAAGGCACGCACCAACGCGGCAAGCCGCGGCTGCGCCGGCGAGTCCGCAGCGAGATCCCAGGCGACGACGTGCAGCCGCAGCCTCGGCGGGACCGACGTCATCGCCGGCTCCATGCGGCCTTCACGCCGCCGGCGGCAGGCCGGCCCCGTCGACGAACTGCCGGTGCCACAGTTCGAGGCACAGCGCCCCCCAGGTGACGCGACCGAACGATGCCTCGTGGTCCGCCGCACGCAGCAGTCCCTCGGTCTGGAACAGACCGCGTTCGCGCGCCGCCCGCGAGCCGAGCACGTCGTGCACGAACTCGCGCAAGGGACCCGTGCCCCATTCGGCGAGCGGCACCGGGAACCCCATCTTGTCGCGGCGCTCGACCACTTCGCGCGGCAGCAGCGGCTCGACCGTCTGCAGGAACAGGTGCTTGAGCCGGCCGTTCTCGAACTTCTGCCGCGGCGGGATCGACGCCATCAGCTCGACCAGCCGGTAGTCGAGCAGCGGCACGCGCGACTCGAGCCCGAACGCCATGCTGGTGCGGTCCTCGACGTGCAGCAGCGACTGCAGGTGCGTCTTCAGGTCGAAGTAGAGGATGCGGTTGATCATCGACGCCGCCCCGTGCACCTCGAACGTCGCGCGGAACTCGTCGACCGTGCGCCGTTCGTCGATGCGCACGTCCGGGTGCAGCAACGGCGCCACGCCGCCGAAGCGGTCCATCAGGTCGAAGTAGCGCTGCGCCGGTTCGCCGAACGGACCGCGCTTCCAGAACGCGCGCAGCATCGGCAGGTAGCTCTGCAGGCTCGGCAGGTTCGCCACGATCGTGCCGAGCGTCGCGACGTAGCCGGGCCGGTGCCCGGTGTCCTCGATCGCGCCCTTCAGGCACTCCTCGAGGTAGGCGACGAGGTAACGCGCGTAGCCGATGAACAGTTCGTCGCCGCCCTGGCCGCCGAGGATCACCTTTACGTGCTTGCTGGCGAGCCGCGAAACGTGGTACTGCGGGAACACGCCCGGCCCCGCCGCCGGTTCGTCCATGTGCCAGACGATGCGTTCGATCGACTCGGCGAAGTCGGTCGGCCCCATCACGATCTCGTGCGGCTCGGCGCGGTAGCGTTCGGCGACGAGGCGCGCGTAGCGCCGTTCGTCGTAACGCGGCCCCTGGTCGAAGGCCCCGGTGAACGTCAACAGCCGCGCGCCGTCGGGCAGCAGCTTGCGGGCCAGTGCGACCACGGTCGACGAGTCGACGCCGCCCGACAGGTGCGCCCCGAGCGGCACGTCGGCGCGCAGGCGCAGCCGCACCGAGTCTTCGAGCAGTTCGTGCAGCCGCTGCTGGAACCAGCGCGCGCTGTGGTCTTCGTCGATGGTGAAGTCGACGTCCCAGTACTGGCGGATGCGCGGCTCGCGGTCGCCCGGCGCGAACGTCAGCACGTGGCCGGGCGGCAGCCGGTGCACGCCGTTGAACATCGTGCGGTCGCCGAGGCAGAACTGGAACGTCAGGTACTGGCGCAGCCCGTCGTTGTCGACGCCGCGGCGGTTGTCACGGTCGACCAGCAGCGCCTTGATCTCGGACGCGAACTGCAACTGGCCGTCGCGGCAGGTCCAGTAGAACGGCTTCACGCCGAGGCGGTCGCGCGCGGCGAACAGGCGGCGGGCCTTCTTGTCCCAGACCGCGAACGCCCACATGCCGTTGAAGCGCTGCACGCACTCTTCGCCCCACACGGCGTACGCGTGCAGGATCACCTCGGTGTCGGAGCGCGTCGCGAACACGCGGCCGGCGGCTTCGAGTTCGCTACGCAGCTCGGTGAAGTTGTAGATGCAACCGTTGAAGGTGACGACGAGGTCGCCATCGGCGGTCGCCATCGGCTGCGCGCCGGCGGCCAGGTCGATGATCGCGAGGCGGCGATGGCCGAGCCAGACGGGCGCGTTCGGATCGTTCCAGTCCCCCGTGCCATCCGGGCCACGGTGGGCGAGCGCCTGCAGCATCGCGCGACCGAGTGCCGTGGCAGCGGCGGCAGAACGATGACCGACGAGTCCGGCGATGCCGCACATCAGCGGCAATCCCGGGTGCGAGCGAGCAATGCGAAGGGCATCAGCCGGGCGAGTAGAACGCGCTCGCGGCGGAGGGTCAACGAGATGCCCGGCCGCAGCAGCGCCGGCACGTTCACATGATGCCGCAGCAGCGCAGGCACGGCGGCTGCAGCCCTTCCTGCGCGAGGAAGCCGCGGAATCCACCGAGGGTGCTGCCGGTGAAGATGTCGTGCAGGCTGGAGCGATGGATGTTGCCGAGGTCCATCTGGTAGCAGCGAGCCATCACGCTGACCGAGCCGTCGCTCGCCACTTCGAGGCACGAGTCCGGCGCGTGGCAGTGCGGCCGGCCGACCGGCCGCTCGGGGCGGCCGTAGTGTTCGATCACGCCAAGGAAGTCCAGCGCCGGCACCGCCGACATCCGTCGCCCGAGCGCCTTCACCTCGCGCTCGGCGGCGCGCAGCGACCGGTACAGCACGAACGGGTCGACGCGGTCCGTGGCCATCTCCGGGATCGTGACCGTCGACGCCGCGATCTTGTACTGCGGGTGCCGGTGGCTGTGCGCCGCGGCGATCTCCGGCGTGATGTAGTTCAGGTGCGTGAACCAGTACAGGTCGAACGGCAGCTCGGCGGTGCTGCGCACGACGTCAGCCAGCACGTGGTGGTTCAACGGCGAGATCGCGCAGCTGATCGCGATCTGCAGACCGCGCCTCTTCGCTGCCGCGATCGGCTCGGCGTGCCGGGTCAGGGCACCGGCGATGATCTGGAACAGACCGTCGTAGCCGCGGATCTCGTCGTGCACGGGCGGCGGCCCGTCGATCGAGATCCACAGGTCGTTGACACCCGCCTCGAGCAGCGGCACCAGCGCGCGGTCGAGGCGCAGGCCGTTGGTGGTGACGATCACGCGAATGCCGCCGGCGCGGATCTCGCGCACCATGCGCGGCAGATCGGGATGGAACGTCGGCTCGGTGCCGATGAAGTGCACGCCCTCGAGCCCAGGCCGCGCCTCGAGGCAGCGACGGATCACCAGGTCCGGTGCCAGCACCGTCTTCTCGTCGGTCGGGCGCAGCGCCTTGTAGAGACTGGCTTCGCGGTTGCCGATCCCGAAGTCGCACATCTTGCAGGCCAGACCACACGCCGAGTTGACGCTGAAATACACGCGTTCGAGCCGCGGTGGCCGCGGCGGCGGCGTCAGTGCTTCGGCACGGTAGCGGTCCCAGTGCGCCAGGAAGCGATCCGCGAGCGTCGCGAACGACGCGTGCCCGGAGACCCGCGCCAGCTCCTGCAGCAACAGGACGTGGAACCGGTGGTAGACCGCGCTGACCGGCTGTCGCAACGCCGCCACTGGCAGCGCGCAACGCACGGTTCCGGATGGCGACGCCAGCAGCCGGCCGGGCAGCTCGCGCCAGATCCCATCCGGCAAGGAGCGGACCGCGAGCGCGACCGAGCCACCGTCCGGCGCGTGCAGGTCGACTTCGAGTTCGACCGGACCACCATCGAGCTCGATGGTGCCGAAGTACAGGTAGGTGTTCTGGCGGGTCCCGGTGGGCACCGGCTCCGAATGGCGCGACGGACCGTGGCGCAGGCGACGATGGCGCCGTCCGCCGACGTCGATCACGTCGCCCCAGTCGATGCCAGCCGCGCGCACCGCACCACTGTCGAACACCGCGTCGTCGCCGAGTTCGAGCACGCGCCGCGTGCCTCCCGCCCGCAGCGCGACGCGACCGAGTGCCGGCCCATCGCGGTCCGGCCGCAGCTGCAACGCCACGTCGGCGGTGCGCGCGCAGTCGTAGACGCTCCAGGATCCGGTGTCGAACTGGTCGGCCAGCGCTTCGAAGCCGCGCACGCCGGCGTCGATTGCCGCGCGGAACGCAGGGTCGGCGGTGTCGGCGTGCAGTTCGCACAGCGCGAGCAGCGACGCCAGGTGGGCGTTGAAGATGTGCGTCGGACGCGATCCGGGGATCTCCTCGAAGAACAACGTGCCCGGCACGACGACGGTGCTGCACCCACCTGCTGCGATCGGTGTGATCAGACCGGCAGCCGCGCGCCGGGCGCGTTCGAGGTGTTCACGATCGCCGCCGTGGCGGAACCAGTGCAAGCAGGCGAGCACGACGTAGGCCTGCGCGAACGCACTGATCCACGGCGCGGCCAGGTGCTGGTCACCGAACGCCCAGTCGAAGTCGTAGTGCCAGACCGACGCCGTGTCGGTCAACCGGACCTCGTGTTCGCAGAGCCAGGCCATCGCGACCCGCGCGTGCTCGTCGGCCCGCGGATCCGGCAGGAAGCGCAACGGGAACAACCGCGGCACCAGGTCCGGTTCCTGCCGCAGGTACTCCAGCCCCGCGGTCTCGCCCGCCATTGCTTGCAGCGCGACCTCGAACGGGTTGTGGACGGCGACCCCGCCGCAGTCGAACTCGATCAGTCCGGTCGGCCCAGGTCCTCGGTAGTGCAATCGCATGATGTACGGTCGCTGCCGAGCCAGGTTGCTCGCAGCCGCAGCGGGGGCGACACGATACCGCGCGGCAGCTTGTAGCGGATGCTCTCCTCGATCATGAACGTCACCGCGCGATCCCACACCGCCAGGGCCGGCTGCTCGCGGGTGTTGTCGAGCACGTCGAGGTCGCGGTAGACGCCGACGCTCGCCAGGTAACGCCCGGGTCCTGGGCACAGCGCCGTCAGGTCGTACTGCGCGTGCAGTTCGCCGGCCGCCGCCGGCAGCGCGCAGCGGTGCGCCTGCGTGCACAGCATCACGCCGTCTTCGCGGTAGAGGTTGAGCGCGACGACCAGCGAGGTGCACGCCTCCCGCAGTTCGAGTTCGACGCGACAGCCGGCCGGGCCGGACTCGGCCGGGAACACAACGCCATCGCGCCCATCGCGGTCGCGGAACACGACCGACCGGATGCGCGCCACGTCCGACTGGCGCCGGTCGCGTTCGCTCGCCGCGTCGGCCGGCGCCTTCACTGGCGAGGTCGCCGGCGGCGCCGCGCGAGCGGGAACCGGCGGCACCGGGAACACCATCGCCGCCCGTTCGCCGAGTTCGCCCAGCGTCACGTAGGCCGTGCCGTCGTGGACCTCGACCCGCAGCGTCCCGGGCACCGCCCCATCGGCAACGACTTCCAGGATCAGGTCGCCATCCGCGAGCCGCGCCGGCACCGCGAACTGGAACGGCGCATGCCCGGTCGCGCTGTCGCGGTGGGAGTACGAACGGAACGGACCTCGATCGTCGCGCGCGCTCGGCCCCCACTCGGTGCGGCCCGGCTCGTCCATCAGGAAATGGCGCTGGCTCGCGGCGTTGTCGAGCGGCCCACCGACGTCGATGCCGCCGACGACCTCGGCACCGTGCAGCAGGCGCAGGCTGCGCACGCGCGCCGCCGACGCGGCGGCGCCGGGCGCGATCAGGCGGAACAGCCGGTGCCTGTAGATCTCGTCCTCGCGATCGACGCCGGCCCGCCCCGTCTGCTGCAGCTTGCGATCGCGTGCCGCGAGCCGTTCGGACTCGTCGCGACGCACTTCGGCCTGGTACTGCTTCAGCGTCTCCAATGTGTCGCCCTGGGAGCGGATGCGGCCGCGATCGATCCACACCGCCCGCGTGCACAGCCGCTGCACGCTGCCGAGGTCGTGGCTGACGAACAGCACAGTCGCGCCCGAACGCTCGGTCAGCCGGTTCATGCGGTCGACGCACTTGCCGGCGAAGTACGCATCGCCGGCCCCCAGCACCTCGTCGACGATCAGGATCTCCGGCTCGACCGCGGTCGCGGTCGAGAACGCCAACCGGGCGTACATGCCCGCCGAGTAGGTCTTGATCGGCTGGTCGATGAAGTCGCCGAGCTCGGCGAAGTCGACGATCTCCTCTTCCAGCACGGCGATGCGCGCCGACGACAGTCCCTGGTAGACCAGCGACGCGCGGATGTTCTCGCGGCCGGTGAACTCCGGGTGGAAGCCGGTGCCCAGCTCGAGCAGCGCCTGCACGCGACCGCGGACCCGCAGGTTGCCGGCCGTGGGCGCGATGTTGCCGGCGATCATCTTCAGCAGCGTGCTCTTGCCCGCGCCATTGCGGCCGACGAGCCCGATGCGTTCGCCGCGGGCGACGCGCAGATCGAAGTCACGCAGCGCCCAGAACTCCTGGTAGCGGTGCCGGCGCCACGCGGTCACGAAACCGAGGCCGAACGCGTCGAGGATCTTGTCCGACTGCCGCGCGTACAGCTTGTACAGCTTGCCGACGCCGGTGGTCTCGATGGCCCATTCGCTCATGGCAAGGTGGCGTCCGGGTTCACACGTTGTCGACGAGCACACGCTTCATGCGCGTGAAGAACCAGTGGCCGAGGGAGAAGAAGCCGACACCGAGCAGTACGAGACCGAGCATGGCGTTCGCCGGCGGCATGCGGCCGTAGACCAGCAGGTCCTGGTGGCAGCAGATCACGTACCACAGCGGGTTGCAGGCCGAGAACGCTGTCAGCGGGCCGGTCATCGCCGCCGCCGACACGCCAATCGGACTGACCATCATCAGGAACAGCGTGATCACCGAGATCATCTGCTGCAGGTCGCGCAGGTAGACGTTGACGCTGCTGACGATCCAGATCAGCCCGATCGTGAACATCACCTGCAGCAACCACACGACCGGCAGCAGCAGCGCCCACGGCGTCAGCCCGCCGGTGACCACCAGCGTCGCCAGCAGCAGCACCGAACCGACGACCTGCACCGCCTGGCTGACCAGCACCGCACGCACCGGCACCAGTTCGATCGGGAACAGCGTGTTCTTGATCAGGTTCGCGCTGCCGGCGACCGATGGCGTCCCGGCGCCAAGACCTTCGGCGAAGCCGAGGAACGGGATCAGCCCGCTGAAGATCAGCAGCACGTAGTCGAGCGGCGACTCGAAGCCATCCGCATCGACCTTCAGCACGAACACGAACACGCTGGCGTAGGCGCCGAGCAGCAGCAGCGGATAGCCGAGCAGCCACGCCAAGCCGAACAGCGAGCCGGCGAACCGCGCCTTCAGTTCGCTGCGCGTCGTGCGCTGCAGCAGGACCCGGTGCCGCCACAGCAGGCCGTACGGAGCCACTGCGTTCATGCCGACCCGCGCGCCCGATGGCGCTGGCGCCGCCTGTGCTGGTGCGGGTTCAAGCGGGACCGACTAGAAGGCATGCGCGGGCCGGATTCCAGCCGACGTCACGCGCGCAGTGCACGCCGCAGCGTCGCGAACAGCGCCGGTTCCTGCGCCTCCCAGCTGAACTGACGCGCGGCGCGGTCGCGGGCGGCGCGGTCGATCGACGGCGCCCGGTCCAGACACTGCCCGATGCGCTCGGCAAGTTCGCGTGGGCCGCGCCAACGCTCGACCCACCCCGTTCCGGCCGCCGCGAGCACCGCGCGCACACCCTCGTGTTCGTGCGACAGCACCGGCACGCGGGCCTGCAGGTACTCGAACAGCCGGTTCGGGCCGCCCAGCGTGTTGTTGATGCCCGGGCCTCGGTCGGTGATCACACCGAGGTCGGCATCGACAGTGTGCGCCAGCAGCTCGTCTTGCGTGACGGACCTCCCGAGGTGCACGCAGTCCGCTGCACCGGCTGCGAGTCGGCGCACGTAGGCAGGTTCGCCGTGGCCGAGGAACACGATGCGGACGCGCGCCGCGTCGAGGAACCGGCCGGCGGCGCACAGTTCTTCGAGCCCTCGGTGCGGCAGCAGGCCGCCCTGGCACAGCACGAGGCGCGGCGCATCCGGGATCGCGTACAGCGCGCGCAGCCGGCCGCGGGCCGACGGTTGCTCGACGAACGGGCAGGCGTTGAACACCACCGCGGGGGTCACGGCCAGGCGATGGCGCGCGGCCAGTGCTCCGGCGACCTGGGGCGTCACCGTCATCGTCGCGTGCGCCTTCGCGACGTCACGATCCCCCACCGTGCGCCAGTAGCGCCGCGCCGCCTCCGTGCGCAGCGAGTCCCACTGCGCGTCGAACACCTCATGCGCGTCGAAGACGACGCGGCTGCCGCACCGTTCGTGCAGCGCCAGCGCCAGCGGCAGCACGGGCAGCGCGTGGGCAACGACGACATCGAAGCCAGCCAGTTCGGGGCGGCCAGCGTGCAGTCGCACGATGCCGCCGGCCGGATCGCGGAAGCGGTAGGTCGCCCATTCCAGCACGCGGCGCAGACCGAGGCGCGACCCGGCGCGCCAGATGCGCTCGCGCAGCCCGATGCCGCGCGTGGTCGCCGGATCCGCTGGCCACGCGATGCAGCGCGCGCCGGCCGGCAACTTCGACGGCGTCGGCAATGCCGGCGACAGTCCGAACAGCGCCACTTCACCCACCGGCAGGCCCACAGCGGCGCCGCGCTGCAGCAGCGACTCTGCCTCCTGCAGGATGCGGCGATCCCACTGGAACACATCGTCGGT
Source organism: Planctomycetota bacterium (assembly GCA_049276695.1). Taxonomy (GTDB): domain Bacteria; phylum Planctomycetota; class UBA1135; order UBA1135; family UBA2386; genus UBA2386. The sequence goes on along the minus strand of JBASWX010000472.1, from coordinate 677 downwards.
GAGCATCAGCACACGCAGCGGGCGCGGCGACAGCGGCGGCGGCACGGCCGGCAGCTCAGCCACGGGCCGCCGTGCGGGTCCGGATCCGCACCTTGGCGTTCGGCGCCGGGTCGGGCGACCAGCTGTCGATGAACATCCGGTACCAGAGCTCGAGCGTCACGTAGCGATAGAGCAGCCAGCTGCGGTCGACGCCACCTTCCTGGTGCTGCTGCCAGTAGAAGTCGAGCGACTGCCGCGACACGAGACCGCGATCGAGGAACCGCCGCGAGAACAGCAGTTCGCGGATCGGCTCGCGGTCGGCCGGCTGCCGCAGCCAGCGCGCGAACGGCGTCGGGTAGCCGAGCTTGCTGCGCCGCCACGCGACGCTCGACGGCAGCACGTCGGCGGCCGCTCGCCGCAGGATCCACTTCGTCCACGAGCCGCGGATCTTGAACGAGTCGTCGAGCCCGAGGCTGAACTCCACCACGCGGTGATCGAGGTACGGCACCCGCGCCTCGATCGAAAACGCCATCGAGTTGCGGTCCTCGTAGTGCAAGAGCGCCGGGATCGATTGCTGCCGCAAGTGCGCGTAGAGCTGCTGCTGCAACCGGGTGCCCGACCACGCCGGCAGCGTGCGCACGATCTCCTGGCCGGCGACCTGGGCAGCCAGGCCGGGATGGAAGAACGGCGGCTCGCCC
>JBASWX010000471.1:0-6107 GCA_049276695.1 Planctomycetota bacterium | reverse complement strand
GCGCTGGAGCCCGCCCCGTTCGGTGCTCGACCTGCGCGACGGTTTCGTCGCGCGCCTCGACCTCTGGCTCGGCAGCCGCGGCCAGGCGACGGTGTTGCGCTACCTGCCGGCGGTCGAGCTGAACCTCGACGAGGAAGGCCGGCCGCGCGCGCGCCTGCGGCTGCAGGGTCTCGGTGGCGTTGGCTCGGCGATCGCGTCCGTCGCCAGCGAGCTGGCGCTGCCGGTCGCGCGCTGGTGCACGCTCGACGTCGGCTGCGACGGCAAGGTCGCGTGGCTGACGCTCGATGGCCGCGAACTCGGCCGCTCGCCCGCCGAGGGCACGCCGCAGCAGGAACCCGACTCGGTGTTCGAGGTCGCCCCCGGCGGCAACCTCGCCGGCATGGTCGACGAGGTCCGCTGGTTCGTCTACCAGTTCTCGCCGCCCCAGAACCTGCCGGCCGAGATCCAGCTCACCCGCGGCTACCGCTTCGCGTTCGACGCGCGCGGCGAATACACCGAACGGCCGGCACTCAGCTTCGAGCAACCCGAGGAGGCGAAATGAACGGTTCCCCGTCCCGTGCGTCCGAACGCGGCATCGCCCTGCTGGCGGTGCTGGTTGCGCTCATCCTGCTGATGCTGCTGGCGCTGCCGTTCTCGGTGTCGATGACCATCGGCGCCGACGCGGCGATGCGCGACGTCGAGGTGACCTCGGTCGAGCAGGCGTCGGCCAGCGTGCGCGAACTGATGCTCGCCGACGCGGCAATGTCGCACCCGTTCGTCGATCCGACGCCGACCTTCGACGGGCTCGACGAGTTCCCGCCCGACGTGGTGGTGCCGCCGGCGTTCCGCGCCATCGGGCGCGGCAACGAGGACGACAAGCGGGCGCGCAGTGAAGGCGACGCCGACGAGGCGCTGGTGTTGCTCGGCGGCCACGTCGCCGACCTGCAGCGTTACCTCGGGCTCGATGGCGCCTCGCCGCTGCTGTTCGCCAACGTGCTGGGGCTCACCACGCGGCTGCGCGAAGACCTGATCCCGGAAGCCGATGTGGTGGTGCTCGACGACGCCGATGGCCTGCCGGAGTCCGGCGTGGTGTGGGTCTCGCAGGGCGCCTTCAACGGCACGGCCGTCGGCAATGAGGTGATCCGCTACGGCAGCCGCCAGGGCAACACGCTGCGCGAACTCGAGCGCGGCGTGTTCAGCACCGACCTGTTCAGCGACGGCAAGCAGCCGCTGGCCGCGGGCTCGCTGGTGCTCGACTACCGCTGCATGATGGCGGCGGCGTGGCCGCTGCTCGGCCACGGCGATCGCACGACGCGCCGGCCGTACCGCACCACCGGCGAACTGGTCGCGGTCGAGGACGCCGGCTTCGGCCCGTTCACCGCGCGCGAACTCGACACCATGGAGCGGCTGTTCCGCGTCGACACCATCGCGACAACAGCAGCGACCTGGGGCCGGCCCGAGCGGGTCTTCAACGACCTGGTGCCCGGCAAGAACAAGACGATGCTGGTGAAGTCGGCGCTGCACCTGGGTGCCGGCAGCACCGTGCGGCTCACCAACCTGCGCACCCGGGCCGTCGAGTACGGCCTGGTGATCGCGACCGCGACGCAGAACGACGGCGTGCCCGAGTTGCAGTTCCCGCCGGTGTACCAGCTGCAACTGCTGCTGCCGCCGACGCAGACGTTCCCGGCGGGCGACACCGTGGTCGAGCCGCTGGTGCCCGCACCGGTCAACGTCAACACCGCGAGCGAGGACGTGCTGGCGGCGCTGTGCGCCGACGTGCGCGTCGGCAACGTGCGCATCCACGAACCCGATGGCCGGCGCCGTGCGGCGCCGCGCGCGATCACCCGCAGCGTCGCGCGCAGCTTCGCCGGCGAACTGCTGGCGCTTCGCGGTGCGATCGAAGGCGACGAGCGGGTGCGACCGTTCACCGGTTGGCAGGACTTCGTCGGCCGCGCGTTGAAGGCGCGGCTCGAAGAGGCGCCCGGCGACGCCGAGAAGCAGCCGTGGCTGTGGCTGTTCCGCAACCTGCAGACCGGGCGCGACTGCGCGCTCGAGATGGGCACCGCGCCGGTCTGCTTCCAGTCCGGGCCGCTGGTCGAGTTCCGCGCCGCCGCGTCCCGCTCGCGCAGCAACCTGGCGGCTGGCGTGGTCGGCCGGCACGAACGCAGCGGCGTCGCCGCGGCACTGCCCGGCTTCCTGCTGCGGCACGACTGGACGACCCAGGAAGTGCTCGAGGAAGCGTTCGCGCTCGACCGCCGCGCGCCGTACTGGGTCACGTTGCCGGTCAACCTCGGCCACCTGATCTCCGGCGACGGCAACGACCCGGCGCCGCGCTACTTCCCGCACCTGGTGCCGGTCGCGTACCCGGGACTCGGGCTCGGCGAGCCGCGCTACCCGTCGACCGATGCGGTCGACTCCGGCTTCGCACCGACGCCGGCGACCAGTCCGAGCGGCACCTGGCGCAACCAGCAGCCGCCGCGCAGCGAGACCTTCGCGCAAGCACTCGACGTGCGCGGCTACGACGTCAAGAAGCTCGGTTCCTACACGATGGTCAACACCGGCCCGCGCGGCAGCGCCGGCGGCCCGGGCATCACCACCGCGGCGGACCGGCACAAGCTGACGTTCCCGTTCAGCGTCGCCGGCGGCTTCATGGAACGCTTCGCCATCTCGTTCTGGACCGAGCCGGACGCGCTCGCGAACGCGGTGCTGTTCGACCACGGCGACGGCGATCCCCAACGCAACCGCGTGTCGCTGTCGGCGCACGACGGCAACCTGGTGTTCGAAGTGATCGGCGAGGAAGGCCTCGACCCGAATCCCGGCGACTCGCCGGCCGGCGTGCCGCGCACCGCCGCCGAGTGGATCCTGCCGCTGGCCGAACTCGGCCTGCCGCCGAGGACGCCGGCGCACTTCGCGGTCTCGGCATTCAGCGGGCGGCCGTCGGACCTGTCGGTCGCGGTCGACGGCATGACGCGCGGCAAGCCGAAGTACGTCACCTGGCTGACCAGCGCGTTGCGGGAGTTCGATCCGAGCCTCGGCAACAACCAGTCGGCGCCGAACCAATCCGGCAACGAGCGCTACCTGCAGCTCGCGGTCGAGGACACCACCGGGTTCCCGCCGATGGGAGTGCTGCGCATCGGCCTCGAACTGTTCGAGTACTCGAGCATCAACGGCAACTCGTTCGTGTGCGCGTTCATCGACTCGTTGGGCGGTCGCGGGGCTCGGCAGTGGGGGCGCGAACACCTGTTCGGCAGTTCGACGACCGCCGACGGCAAGCTGGTGGTGCCGGACACGCAGCAGAGCCAGGCGCAGGGGGTGAGCCTCGACATCTTCCCCGGCCACCCGGTCGGCTCCCAGGTCGAGCTGTACGGCTACTCGCTGCCGCTCGGCCCCGACCTGCCGATCATGCCCCGCTCGACGCGGCTCGACGGCGCCGTCGGCGGTTTTGCGGTCGCGCGTGGTTTCGTCACCAACGGGCGACCGGTCGAGATTCAGCTGCCGAACGGCACCTCGTTCCCGCTCGGCACCGGCCTCGACCTGACTTGGACCGGCGACTTGGAACTCGCCGATCCGGTCCCGACCAAGCGGGGCGAGTCGGCGATCCCCAAGGCCGCGCAGAACACGATCACCGACGCGTTCGCGACGACCGGCGGCTACGCCCTGCTGGTGCAGATCCGCCTGGGTTTGAATCGCGGCGTCGGCGCCGTATCGGGATCGACCGAGGTCGGCGGCGTCGAGCCGATCCGCTACACCAGCCGCGACGGCAACAAGCTCAAGGGCGTGCAGCGCGCCCAGCAGCTGCCGGGGCAGGACGGGCAGATCGCGACCGACCAGTACGACGGCAGGGCGCGCAAGTTCGTGGCGCTGTGGAGCCCGAACCTGGTCCTGGCCAACACCCAGCCGCCGGTGATGATCAGTGAGCTGCCGACCTGGATCCTGTGGGTGGTGCCGATCTCCGTGTCGGTGCAGGACGCCAGTGCCTTGTGGGATCCCCAGGTCACCGGCTGCAGCGAGTGGGCGCAGCTCTATCCCCAGGGTGGCGACGCCAACGACACCGAATGGGTGCGCTACGACTTTGTCGCCGGCGGCAAGTACCTGTGCCGCGCCAACCGCTCGGCGTGGGAGGCGACGCGCTACCAACTGACGCTGGCCGCGCAGCGCCAGCAGGTCGACGTCGGCAACATCAGCGCCGCCAGCGCGACGACGCCGCCGTGGCCCAAGGTCCAGGAGACCAAGGGCTACATCGGCTACACGCCGAGGCTCGAGGCCGACTGGCCGCAGATCCATGCCGCGCGGCTGGCGCTGCGCCATCGCGGCGATCCGCTGTCGGATTTCGCCGGCGCGCGCGGCGGCGGCGGCTTCTCGCAGCAGACCTCTTCGCACCCGCAGAGCAACGCGCTGGTGCTGCCGGTGCACCGCGTGTCGATGCGCATGGGCAACTACTCGGCACTCGGCGGCCGCGTTGGCCGCCACGACCGCGTCGCGTTGATCTCCGGCAGCTCGGCGGGCGGCGACAGGCGCCCGGTCGTCGAGTGGCACACCGTGCACTGGCAGGCGCGCAAGTCCAGCATCGCGGTGGCGCAGCAGCCCAACCAGCGGCCGCCCGAGGTGCTGAGCCAGAACGACGTGCCGTTCCAGCTGGTCGCGTTCCGCGACGCGGTGGTCGGTCGCTTCACTGGCCCGCGGGCGAACACCGCGATCCTCGAGCCGCGCCAGTACGACCGGCTGGTCAAGTTCCCGAGCGGGGAGCTGCCGGCGGCGTACTGCGAGAACCCGACCGTCGGCGGCGGCATCGCCAACCTGCTGCCGATGCAGGGGCTGGTCGACGAAATCGAGGTGGTCCGGCACGCGGCGCGCGACACCGTGCTCGACGCTCCGCTGTCCGACCGCGGGATGTCGTTCACGGTGAACCGCAGCTTCGCGGTCAACGCCGCCGGCCCCGAATTCTCCAACCCGGATTTCACCGCGCCGATCCCGCAGCTGGGCGGCCTGCTGATGATCGACCGCGAGATCCTGGCCTTCCAGAGCCACGTTGCCGCCGGCACGAGCCAGGACCTGGTCAACCAGGCGCAGAGCTTCACCGTTGCGGTGAACGGCCGCGGTCTGCTCAACACGCAAGCGCGCGGCCACGACCGCGGTGCGCGAGTGCGCTTCCTGACGCATCGGCCGGCGGCGATCCTGTCCGCCAACGTCGCGGTGCGCGACGCCGAGCTGCCGGTGCAGAATCCCGGGGCGCTGCCGCGCCGCGGCGGCACGTTGCTGCTCGGCCAGGAACTGCTGCACTACGCCTGGATGCGGGTGCGCGGCGACCAGGCGCTGCTCGAGATGCCGCGCCACTTCCCGCCCGGCGCCGACGTCGCCAGCAGCCAATCCCGCGGCCTGTTCCGCGGCCGCTTCGGCACCGCACCGCAAGGCGGGAGCACCGGTGAGCCGGTGATCGCGATGCCGTTCCGCTACTGGGACCGCCACGTCGACCGCAGCGACGACCCGGAGCTTGCGTACTTCCAGCTCACCACCAACGAGGCGCCGGTGTTCTTCCGCAACCTGCGCTGGCGCGAGGAGACCAAGGATCCGCGCGTCGAGGTCGTCTGCCTGGTGCGCGCCGACGGCAAGTTGCCGTGGTCGGACGAACCGCTGCCGGCGGCCGGCTTGTGGGAACTGCGCGGCGGCACCGCTGCTGCGCCGCCGCACAAGCTCGCGCACCACGCCTCGCGCCTGGAGATCCGCTTCGCGACCCGCTACAAGCCCGGCTGCGTCGACCTGGTCAACTTCCGCCAGCACGGCTGGAAGACCACCGCGCGGCTCGAGAACGTGGTGCTCGAGTACGAGGGCCAGGGCCGCGTGCTCGCCGAAGAGGTCACGGCGCGATGATCGCCGCCCGCACAGCGATGCAGCGGAAGCACCCGCCCGCCGGCTTCACGCTGGTCGAGCTGCTGGTGGTGATGGGCATCCTGTCGGGCTTCCTGCTGATGCTGGTGCAGCTCGTCGACAGCGGCGTGCGCATGTTCGGCGAAGGCGAACTCGGCCAGGCGCTCGCCGACCGCAGCAGTGCGGCGCAGCGCGCCATCGCGCGCGAACTGCAGGCGCTGCGTGGCAGCGCGACTGGCCGCGATCGCGACGCGGTCGAGGAC
>JBASWX010000470.1:0-4009 GCA_049276695.1 Planctomycetota bacterium | reverse complement strand
GAGCCTCGACCGCGGGCGGCGGCGGGCTGGATTCGATCGGCGGCAGCGGGCGCGCCTTCGGCGGTGCCACCTCGTCGGCGGTCTCGGGTGGCAGGGTCTTCTTCGCCTCGACGACCGGCGCCGCCGGCTCGACGTCCTCGACCTCGGCGTCGGGCTTGCCGAACGTCTTCTTGGCCGGAGCCTTCGACTGCGGCAGCGCCTTCTTGACCAGTTCCTTCCTGGCGGGCGTTGGCGCGGCTTCGACCGCCGCATCGTCGCTGTCGTCGGCGATCGCGGTCAGCGACTTCTTCTTCGGCAGGCCGGCAGGTGCTGATTCGGTCCCCGGCGGCACCTTCTTGTGTCCCTGCGCGGAAAGCCGCGCCTCGACGAGCATCAGGTCGCCGTCGTCGAGCACCGTCATGTGCGTCTTGATCTTGTCGAAGCCGATCTCACGCAAGAGCTTCGCCAGGTCGGGACCCTTCATCCCGTAGTCCTTGGCCAGATCGAAGACTCGTACTTTTTTCAATCAGCTTGCTCCTGAACCGGGCGCGTCGACGGAAGAGTGAAGGGTGGGAAGGTGGCGAAAGGCGGGTTCGCGGGAACGTTCAGCTGGTCTCGCCACCGGTGGTGGCGCTGCCGGCAGGTGGATTGTCGGGCGGGACCGGTCCGCTGTCAGCACCGGAGGCTGGCGGCGTGGCTGCCGTGGGTGGCACCGTCGCGTCGGTCTGGTTCTCCTCGGCGACCGAACGCTCGAGTTCGGCGCGGGTCATGATGTCGATGTCCCAGCCGGTCAGCTTGCTGGCGAGCCGCACGTTCTGGCCCTTGCGGCCGATCGCCAGCGACTGCTGGTCCTCGCTGACGATCACCAGTGCCTTCTTCGCCGCGGGATCGAGCGTGATGTCGCCGACGTCGGCCGGCTTCAGCGCGTTGGCGATCAGGGTCGTCGGGTCGCTGTTCCAGCGGATGATGTCGATGCGCTCGCCGTTGAGCTCGTCGATGATCGACTTGATGCGGTTGCCGCGCACGCCGACGCAGGCGCCGACGCAGTCGACCTTGTCGTCGCCGGAGTCGACCGCGAGCTTGGTGCGGTAGCCCGGCTCGCGCTCGATGCGGCGGATCGTGATCGTGGCGTCGGCGATCTCCGGCACCTCGAGTTCGAACAGCGCGCGCACCAGGTCGCGGTGGGTGCGGCTCAGGATCACCTTGACCCGCGGGCCGACCTTCTTGACCTCGTAGACGAGCGCGCGGATGCGTTCGCCGATGTTGTAGGACTCGCTGCGCACCTTCTCGGCGCGCGGCAGGATGCCCTCGGTGGTGCGGCCGAGGTTGACGATCACGGTGTCGCCCTCGAAGCGCTGGATCGTGCCGCTGACGATCTCGCCGACCTTGCCCTCGTACTCGTTGAACACGACGTCGCGTTCGGCTTCGCGGACCTTGCCGATGATCGCCTGCTTGACCGACATCGCGAAGATGCGGCCCTGCTCGGCCATCGACACGTCGTAGTTGCAGACGAACTCACCGGTCTCGCGGTCGAGGCGCATCTCGACATCGTCGACGCCGTACTTGCGGGCCAGCGCCTGCGCCATCGCCTGCTCGATCGCGACGATCAGGCCTTCCTTGTCGATCTCCTTGTCGCGGGCGATGGAGTCGATGTAGCGGAGGACATCGGATTGGTTGGCCATGGTCGGCAGAACGGGCGGCGGCGGGTGTTGGCGGGAGAGTGCGGGGAGCGGCGTGCGGCGGCTGGTTCGCGAAGACGGTGGATAGAAACGGCAGACCCGGGCAGGCGGCAGAATCCCCGTGCCCCGAACCTCGATTCGGGGTTCCTGAACCGGCTGCGAGCCGTTCGCGGAGATGCCTGCCGACTGTCCGGGCGAGCCGGTCGGTCGTGTCGCCCGGCGCGGGCCGGGACGAGCGGGGAGAGATGGTAGCCAGCGCCAAGGGCCGGTCAAGCTGACGGTGTTGTCGCTGCGGCGGTTACCTCCGCTCGGTGCTGGCTTAGAACCACCACCTCATGCTCGATCTCGCCGGTTCGCTGCAGCTGCGCCCGTTCGTGCTCGCCGATGCCGGCGCCGTGGAGCCCTGGCTCGACAGCCCGGGGCTGTCGCTGCCCGGCGGTCAGGCGCGGCGCGAATGGCCGCGCCACCTGCTGGCGAACGCGCGCGTCGTGGCGTTGGTCGCCGAGGTGCGCGGCCGGCGGGTCGGCTTCGTGCGGCTCGACTGCGGTCCTGACCATCTCGCCGAGATCACGCTGGTCGTCGCGCCCGAGTTTCGGCGCGCGGGCTTCGGCGCCGCGATGTTCCGGATGGCGCTGCGCCAGGCGCGGCGCCTGGGCCTGCGCGGGTTCCTGGCCTGGATCGACGTGCAGAACCTGCCGGCGTTGTCGTTCTTCGGCGACCAGGGTTTCGTGCAGGACGGCATGGTCGGCGACCGCGTGCGCATGCGCCGCTTCGTGCACGCCGGCGACCACGCGACCCCGCTCGATCTCGGTTGACCGGGGCGACCGGGGGCCGCGCCCCGTGTTACGCCCGCGGCTTGTCGGGCTAGTGGGGGACCCCGGTCCACCCGATTGCTGCGCGGCCCGCGTGGCACTCCGCCGATCCATGAACCCGTCCCCGTGCGTTCGTTCGTTCGCACTCCGTGCCATGAGATCCGGTCTGCTGCTCCTCGGTGCCGTCGCGCCGGCGGGGGCGCAGTGCGGGCTGACCTGGCAGGCCGGTGCGCCGGTGCCGACCCCGGCGTTCGCCCGGCTGATGGTCGAACTGCCGGACGGCAGCGTCGTCGTCGGTGGGCAGTTCACGCAGGTCGGTGCCGTGCCGGCGGCGAACGTCGCGCGCTGGATCGCGGGCTCGTGGTTGCCGCTCGGAGCGGGCGTGAACAGCCCCGTGACCGCGCTCGCCGTCGCCGCGAACGGCGACGTGTTCGCCGGCGGTGCGTTCACGCAGGCCGGCGGGGCGCCGATTGCCGGCATCGCGCGCTGGGATGGTCAGTCGTGGTCGCCGCTCGGCGTTGGCCTGCCGCCGACCGGGCCGGCGATCGATGTCGCGCGCGCGATCGCCATCGCCGGCAACGGCGATGTGCTGGTGGCGATGGACCAAGGCGGCATCCAACTCTTCGACGGCCAGCAATGGAGCCCGTTGCCGTTGCCCGGCAGCATCGCCGTCAGCCATGCGATGGTCACTCGCAGCAACGGCGACGTGGTGATCGGCGGCAGCTTCAACGGCTTCGGCGCCCTGCCGGTCGGCGTGCTGACCTACAACAGCGGAACGCCGACCGTGGTCCCCGGGGCGCCGAACTTCGTCACCAGCATGTTGCGCACCGCCGCCGACGCGGTGGTGATGACCGGCACGGGTGTGCAGAGCTGGAATGGCACGGCGTGGACGCAGTTGCCGATGGCGTACATCTACGACTTCGCTGAACTGCCGAACGGCGAACTGATCGCCGTCGGCAACTCGACCACGCTCGGCGGCGGCGGCACGAGTTGCCTTTACCGGCTGCGCCCGACCGGCTGGCAGACCTGGGGCGACATCACCGGTGGCGGCGCCCGCGGCGTGCTGGTCACCCGCTGGAACGACCTGCTCGTCTGCGGCTCGTTCCAGAGCGCCGGCGGGATCGCCGCGGTCGGGTTCGCGCACGCGGTGCCCGCCTGCCCGGCGGCGACGACCATCACCGGACTCGGCTGCGCCGGCAGTGCGGGCCCGGTCGCGCTGCTGCCGGAACGTGATGCGTGGCTCGGCGCCACCTTCCAGGCGACCGCCATCGGCATGGCCGCGAATCCGCTGGCGTTGCAGTTGCTCGGTACGGCACCAGCGGCGTTGCCGCTGCCGCTGGGTGCGCCGGGTTGTCTGCAGCTGGTGGATCCGGTGCTCAGCGATGTCTTGTTCCCGGCCGCCGGTACCGCGACGTGCAGCCTCTTCGTGCCCAACCTGGCGAGCCTGGTCGGCAGGACGTTCCTGGCGCAGGTGGTCGGCATCGAGTTCGCCGGCGGGACCCTGTCGCAAACGTCGAGCACCAACGCGCTGTTGGCGAC
>JBASWX010000469.1:0-3202 GCA_049276695.1 Planctomycetota bacterium | reverse complement strand
GCGGTGCCCCGTTCGCCGGCGCGAGCGGCGCGAAGTGGCGCAACTTCCACCACAGCCACAGCGCGGCCAGCCCGCAGGTCAGCCCGTCGGCGACGAACATCCACGCGTAGTCGGCCATCACCAGGTAGCCGCCGATGGTCGGCCCGAACGCCCAGCCGAGGTTCAGGGCGAAGCGGTTCAGCGACAACGCCTTGCGGCGCAGTTCGGGCGGTGCGCTGACTGCCGCGGCCGTATTGCTGCCGGGCCGGAAGGCGTCGTTCAAGACGCCGAGCACGAACACCGCCGGCACCACGGTGGCGAGCGAGTGCAGCTGCGTCATCAGCAGCATCCACAGCGCCGACGCCGACAGCGCGACCACCTGGAGCCGCACCGGTCCGATGCGGTCGGTCAGTCGCCCGCCAATCCACGAGCCGACGAACGCGCCGACGCCGTACAGGCTGATCACCAGGCCCGCGTGCTCTGCCGCGAGCGCGAAGTCCTGCTTCAGGTACGGGCCGAGCAGCGGCACCACCATCGAGCCGCAGCGGTTGATGAACGCGGCGGCGCACAACAGCCACGTGGTGCCCGGCAGGCCGCCGAACGCCTCGCGGTAGTAGGCGGCGAGGCCGCGCAGCGGGCCGACCACCATCAGGTCCGGCGCAGCGCCTGCGTCGGCGTCATGCGCGCCGCGCGCCACGCGGGGAACGCGCCGCCGACGAGACCGAGAGTCATCGCGAACAGGATCGCGGCGAGCATCGCGGTCGGCGTGGTCCGGAACGCGAACGACACCTCGGTGAAGGTCGCGAAGTTGGTGGTGCCCGTCCGCATGCCATTCAGCGGCAGCACCAGCAGCACGCCGATCACGCCACCGACCAGACCCAGCAGCGTCGCTTCGAACAGGAACGACACGAACACCGCGCCGGGGCGGAAGCCGGTGGCCAGCAGGATTCCGATCTCGTGCGTGCGCGCGGCGAGGGCCGACAGCATCGCGTTGGTGCCGGTGAACACCGCCGCGAGCCCCATGATCGTGGACAGCAGCGTGCCGAGGAACAGGAACACGCCGCTCAGTGCGCCGGTCTGCTTGGTGAGGTACTGCCGTTCGCTGAACACCGCGGCGGGCACCTGCTTGTCGTTCTCCAGCCGCGCGGCGAGCGTCGCTGCCGGCGTGTCGGCGCGCAGCACGCCGATCAGCCGGCTGTAGTGGTCGACCTTGAGTGCGCTCTGGAACCGCTCCACGTCGCCCCAGATCTCGGTCTGGTACGCACCCTTGCTGTCGAAGATGCCGACGACGCGGAAAGGGGTGACGTTGATCGTCAGCACGTCGCCGACGGCACCGTTCTGGATGCGCTCGCTGAGGGCGCGGCCGATCACGACTTCGTCAGCACCCGGCGACAGGTTCCTGCCCGCGACGATCCGCCAGTCGTCGCCGTGGATCAGGAAGGTCGCCGGCTGCACGCCGCGGAGCGGGATGTTGGTCTCGCCGCCGTCCGACCGCCGCAGCAGCACGCCCATGTAGAGTTCGGCGGCGGCCAGCGGCCTGCCGTCGGCGTCGTTCGCGAACTCGGGAGTCTGCTTGAGTGCGATCGCCGCCCGGTCACGGCCGAAGGCGCTCTCGCCCTCCGAGGTGGCGCCGGGCCGCAGCAGCACCGCCAGGTCCTCCCGACCGCGCTCGGCGAAGATCGTCGCGAAGCCCTGCTGGAGGCTGAGCACGCCGGCGAGCACCGCCACGGTCGCCGCGATGCTGAAAATGCACAACCAGGTGTTGCCGGCGCGCACCGACAGGCTGCGGATGTTGTACTGCAGAGGCACGAGAGCCATGTCACGCCTCCATGCGCAGCGCCACGACGGGTCGCAGGCTGCGCGCCCGCAGCGCCGGAAACAGGCCGGCGGCGACGCCGATCGCGACCGCGAGGCCGACGCCGATGGCGCCGACCCGGCCTTCGATCGCGAAGCCGGGGATCATCGACGACATCATCGACCACAACGGGCCCTCGGCCGCCATCGCCAGCGCGGCGCCGGCGCCACCGCCGAGCACGCAGAGCAACATCGACTCCGCCAGCAGCAGTGCGCCGAGGGCGCCGTCGCGGAAACCGAGCGCCTTCAGGATGCCGAGGTCGTGGGTGCGTTCGCGCCCGGCCATCAACATCGTGTTCAGCACCGCGAAGAAGATTGCGAACAGCACACCGCCGCCGATGCTGGCAAGCAGCGTCGGCACGCTGCCGAGCATCGTCACGAACTGCCGCTGGAACTCCGCTTCGGTGGTGACGCGCACCCGCTGAGGCCCCTTCGCGTACTCCGCCTCGATCGCGGCTATCACCGCGTCGGCCGAGGCTCCGGGCGCTAGCCGGGTCAGGTAGACGCCCACGCCGGCGGGTCCCTGCACGGCACCCTGTTCGAGCGCCTCGCGCAGGTACTCGTAGTGGAAGTACAACGTCAGCTGGTCGATGTTGACCGACTTGGAGCGGTAGATGCCGGCGACGTTGAAGTCCCACGTCGAACCGTCGGCACGCGCGAAGATGGTGCCGATCAGCGGCACTCGATCGCCTACGCGCCAGCCGAAGCGTGCGGCAAGATCCTCGCCGATGATGCAATTGGTGCGCGCGGCGTTCCAGTCGGCGGGCGTGCCCTCGATCAGTTCGATCTCGGGATAGCTGGCCAGCCACTGGTCGGTGTCGACGGCGAACTGGGCGAAGAAGTTCGCCGGATCCTGGTAGACGCCACCGAACCACTGGAAACGGACGACGGCGTCGATACCGGGGGTCGCGGCGATCTTGCTGCCGTACCCTTCCGGCAGGTTCACAAACAAACTCACCGCCGACTGGACCCACAGCCGCGTGCGCGACGCGCTGGCGACAGCGGCGTCGAGTCCTTGGCTGGCCGCGGTCAGCACACAGAGCAGGAACACAGCGACCAGGACCGACCCGGCGGTCAACGCCGAGCGCACCGGATGGCCGAGCAGGTTGCGCCACAGGAGCTTCCAGGGCATCGGTCAGCTCCTTGCCGCCGCGGCGGTACGGTTGTCGTCGATGCGGCCGAGCTTGCCCTTGTCGAGGTGGATCACCTTGTCCGCGTAGGTCGCGGCCTGCGGATCGTGGGTGACCATCAGGATCGTCTTCTGCAGTTCACGGTTGAGCCGCTGCAGCAGGTCGAGGACCTGGCTTGCGGTGGTGCGATCGAGGTCGCCGGTCGGTTCGTCGGCGAGGATCACCTCCGGGTCGGGGGC
>JBASWX010000468.1:0-6870 GCA_049276695.1 Planctomycetota bacterium | reverse complement strand
GGGCCCGACGCTGCGCCTCGACCTGACCGAGGCGCTGGCGACCGCGTGCCGGCAGAACCGCGAGTTCCTGGCCCGCCGCGAAGGCCTGTACCGCGCAGGGCTGTCGATCGCGCTGACCCGCTTCGAGTTCGGCCCGCAGTTCGCCGCGGCGGTGAACTACCTGTGGCGCAACAGCGAACTCGGCGGCGAGGCGCAGCGTTCGGGCGGCTCGGTGTCGGCGAGCCAGATCCTGCCGACCGGCGGCCGGGTCTCGGTGTCGGCCGGGCTCGACGCCGACTGGCTCGATGGCACCAGCCAGGCGTTCTTCGGCACCAACACCGGCATCTCGCTGACCCAGCCGCTGCTGCGCGGTGCTGGTCCCGAGATCGCCTACGAGGCCTTGACCCAGGCCGAGCGCGGGCTGGTCTACGCGGTGCGCGAGTTCGAACTGTTCCGGCAGGGCTTCTCGATCCAGATCGCGCAGCAGTTCTTCGGCCTCTCCAGCCAGCGGCAGACGCTGGCCAACGGAGACCGCAACTACGAGAACGCGGTGTTCGACACGCGCAAGGCCGAAGCGCTGCAGCAGGTCGGGCGCAACAGCGAGCAGGAGGTGTTCCGCGCCCGCCGCCGCGAGATCGACGCCAAGGACCAGCTGATCAACGCCAGGGCAACCTACGACCGCGCGGTCGACAACTTCTCGATCGTGCTCGGCCTGCCGACGACGACCGACCTCGAGCTGGCCGACGTCGAGCCGCCCTACGAACCGGTGCGCTTCGAGGTCACGTCGGCGATCGCCGCGGCGCGCGCCAACCGCCTCGACCTGCTGACCGGCCGCCAGCGCCTGCAGGACACCGAGCGCGCACTGCGCATCGCCGAGAACGGCCTCTTGCCCGACCTGTCGCTGACCGCCAACTACGGCACCGCCGGCAGCGGCGACGACCTCGGCGTCGCCGCGCCCGACCAGTGGAGCAGTTCGATCGGGCTGTCGCTCGGCGTGCCGCTGCAGCGCAAGGCACAACGCAACTCGTACCGCTCGGCCCTGATCGCGCTCGAACAGGCGCGCCGCGGCCTGCAGCAGACCGAGGACCAGCTCGAACTCGACATCCGCGACGCGGTGCGCCGGCTGCGCAGCACCGAGGAGCGCATCGCGCTGCAGGAGGCGCAGATCGTCCAGGAAGAGCGTGCGCAGACGGTGATCCAGATCCGCTACGACGCCGGCACGGCCGACAACCGCGACCTGTTCGAAGCGCGGCAGGCGCTGATCGACGCGCGCAACGCGCTGATCCGCCTGAAGGTCGAGCACTTCATCGCGCGGCTCAGTCTGCAGAAGGACATGGGGATCTTCTTCGTCGACGACCGGGGCATGTGGCGATGAACAAGAAGCTGTTGGCGGGAGTCGTTCTCGGTACCGGCGCGATCGTCTGGGTGTGGCTGGCGGGCGGGACCGCCGCGGCCGGTGCCGAGACGCCGCCGCGCGATCTGTTCACCGTGCAACGCGGCGACCTGCGCATCACGATCGTCGAGAACGGCACGATGGTCGCGAAGGACTCGCAGAAGGTCACGACCAAGCACCGCAACGAGAGCAAGATCCTGTTCCTGGTCGAGGAGGGCAAGGAGGTCGCGGAGGGCGACGAGGTGTGCAAGCTCGACGCCGCACCGCTGACGCAGCAGATCGAGCAGATCCAGCTCGAGATCCTGCAGACCGAGGCCAACCTGAAGACCGCGCGCACCGAACTCGAGATCCAGACCGTCGAGTCGGCCGCCAACGTGCGCAAGGCCGAGATCGCGCTCGACAAGGCCGAGAAGGAGATCGAGAAGTACAAGGAGAGCGACGCGCCGCAGGAACGGACCAAGCTCAAGGTCGCGCTGGGCAACGCCGAGACCGAGTTCAACAAGGCGCAGAAGAAGTTCGCCGACAGCGAGCGGCTGCTGCGCGAGAAGTTCATCAAGCAGGCCGAGGTCGACGACGACAAGATCGCGTTCGAACGCGCGCAGGTGCAGCGGGACGGCGCCGACGTCGCGATCCGGATGTTCGAGAAGTACACGTTCCCGATGGCGATCACCGACCACGAGACCAAGCTCGCCGACGCCCGGCGCGAGGTCGACACCTCGAAGAAGCGCGGTGAATCGCAGCTCGGGCAGAAGACCGTCGGCCTGCAGCAGGTCGAGAAGCGGCTGAAGGTGCAGCAGGACCAGCTGAAGGAGCGGCAGAAGGACCTCGACAACATGACGATGAAGGCCCCGTGCCCGGGCATCGTCGTGCACGGCAATCCCCACGAGCCGTGGTACCGGTCGAACATCAAGGTCGGCAGTTCGGTCTACGGCGGCATGACGATCCTGACGATCCCGGACCTGCGCGTGATGCAGGTCAAGCTGCAGGTGCACGAGGCGGACATCAGCAAGCTGAAGCTCGGGCAGCGCGGGTCGGTGACCTGCGACAGCTACCCCGGCCTGCTGCTCGAGGGTGAGATCAGCAAGATCGCGACGGTCGCGAACGGCAACAACGAGTGGGGCGGCGGCTCGACCGAGGTCAAGAAGTTCGACGTCGAGGTCACGCTGAAGGCACCGGGCGTACAGCTGCGTCCCGGCGTCAGCGCCAAGGCCGAGATCCACATCGAGGTGCGCGAGCAGGTGCTGTCCGTGCCGCTGCAGAGCGTGTTCGTCGAGGACGGCGACTACTACTGCCACGTGCAGGGCAAGGACGGGCCGCCGCAGCGCAAGAAGATCAAGGCCGGCAAGAGCAACGACAACTACATGGAGGTCGAGGAGGGCCTGCAGGAGGGCGACCTCGTGCTGCTCTACAACCCGCTGCTGCCGGACGGACCGGGCAAGGACGCCAAGCCCGACGCGACCAGACCCGGCGACGGCAAGCCGGGCGAGACCAAGGCCGCACCCGCAGCCGGCAACGCCGGCGCCAAGCCCGAACCAGCGACCAAGGCCGAGCCCGCGGCGAAGCCTGGACCCGCGGCGCCAGCGCCGGCGCGGAGCGGCGCATGATCATCCCGACGCCGAGCGTCATTCCCGGGCCGAGTCCGGTCATCGAACTGCTCGCCGTCGGCAAGGTCTACGGCACCGCTGCGCATCCGGTGCCGGTGCTGCGCGACATCGGCTTCCGGGTGATGCCGCGCGAGTTCGTCGCGATCGTCGGCGCCTCGGGCTCGGGCAAGTCGACGCTGCTGAACATCCTCGGGTGCCTGGACCGCCCGACCACCGGCTCCTACCGGCTGGTCGAACAGGACGTCGCCACGCTCTCCGACACCGAGCTGTCGCACCTGCGCAAGACGCGGATCGGGTTCGTGTTCCAGTCGTTCCACCTGGTGTCGCACCTGACCGTCGCCGAGAACGTCGAGCTGCCGCTGTTCTACGCCCGCGTGCCGGCCGCGGCGCGGCGGCGGCGTTCGACCGCGATCCTGGAACGGGTCGGCCTCGGCCACCGCCTGACCCACACGCCCAACCAATTGTCGGGCGGCGAGTGCCAGCGCACTGCGATCGCGCGGGCCCTGATCAACGAACCATCGCTGCTGCTCGCCGACGAGCCGACCGGCAACCTCGACAGCAAGACCTCGGCCGAGATCATGCGGCTGTTCCACGACCTGCACGCCGGCGGGGCGACGATCGTGATGATCACGCACGACCCGTTGGTCGCCACCCAGGCGGCGCGCCGCATCCTGCTGCGCGACGGCAGCATCGCACTCGACACCACCGGCGCCCTGCCGATCGCCAGTGTCGCCGACGTCGCCGTCGCCGCGAACGCGACCGCCAACGAAGGCTGAGCCATGTTTCCCGAGCTGATCACCGAGGCGCTGCGCAACCTGCAGCGGCACAAGCTGCGCTCGCTGTTGACCGCGCTCGGCATCATCTTCGGCATCGCGTCGGTGATCTCGATGGTCTCCGCCGGCGAGGGCGCGCGCCGCCAGATCCTCGAGCAGATCAAGGAACTCGGCACCAACAACATCCTGGTCAACGCGGTGAAGCCGCCGATGGAGCAGAACAGCAAGAAGGCCGAAGGCAATTCGATGCTGCGCTACGGGCTGACGTTCCGCGACCTGCGCCAGATCCGCGAGACGATGCCGACCGTCACCGCGGCGCTGCCGGTACACGACGTCAAGGACTGGGCGTGGTTCCGCAGCCGACGCGTCGAGGCGAAGATCCGCGGCGTCACCCCGCCGTACTTCGAGGCGCTGCACCTGTCGCCGATCCTCGGCCGCACGCTCGACGACGACGACGAGGCAGCGCGTGCGCGCGTCTGCGTGGTGCGCACCCGCGTGCTGCGCGAGGCCCGTTACGTCGGCGACCCGTTGAAGCTGCAGCTCAAGATCGGCCGCGAGTACTACCGCGTCGTCGGCGTGCTGCCCGACTTCGCCGGCAAGAACCCCGACCGTGCGATCCTCGGCATCGACGACCGTGCGCTCGAGGTCTACGTGCCGTTCGAGACCGTGTGCGACCGGCTCGGTTTCACCAAGGGCACCCAGGAGTCGGGCAGCTACGAGTACTCACGCGTCGAGCTGCACCAGATCGTCTGCACCATCGACCGCGAGGAGAACGTCACCGCCGCCGCGCGCGGCATCCAGGCGATCCTCGGCAAGTTCCACGACAGGAAGGACTACGAGGTCGCGGTGCCGGTCGAACTGCTGCAGTCGCGGGCCCAGGCCCAGCGCACGTTCGACATCGTGCTGCCGGTGATCGCCGGCATCGCGCTGCTGGTCGGCGGCATCGGCATCCTGAACATCATGCTGGCCAGCGTCACCGAACGGACACGCGAGATCGGCATCCGGCGCGCGATCGGCGCCTCGCAGTGGGACATCACGCTGCAGTTCCTGGTCGAGACCGTGACGCTGGCGCTGGTCGGCGGCCTGCTCGGCGTGCTGCTCGGCGCGATCGGGGTCAAGGGCATCGAGCAGTTCACCGACTGGACGCCGGTGATCACGCCCGGCGCGGTGCTGATCGCGCTCGGCATCTCGTGCTGCACCGGGGTCGTGTTCGGGATCTACCCGGCGCGCCGCGCCGCGCTGATGGACCCGGTGCAGGCGCTGCGGCACGAGTGAGGTCTGAGAAGCGTCCCCTCCGAATCGTCACCGCCGCGAAACACCGCCGGGCCGTCGCCCGGCGCCGACGCCGGCGCGCAGGGCGGCACAGCGATTGCCGACAAGCTGTCCGAGGACTCCCATGAAGACGATGATGCTGCCTGCCGGACTCGTTGCCGCCGTCGTGCTCGCGACGGCGCTGCCTGGCCAGCTGATGCTGGTGATCAACACCGCGAGCGGTTCTTCTGGCGACTTCTGCCAGGCAGTGACGTGCGCGCCGGACGCCGTCGGCATGCCGGCGGCGTTCCCCACCCTCCAGATCGCCGTGGCCGGTGCCGGGTTCCAGCCCGGCTTCCTGCTGCTGGCGTTGCCACCTGCGCAGTGCCTGGTCGTACCCGGCCTCGGCGGAACGTTGAACCTGCAGCCGCCCGGCGTGGCGGCGATCACCAACCTGACCTGGGGCCACTTCCCGTCCGCGCCGTGTGCCACCTGGCAAGGGCTCCAGGCCCTGCCGCTGCCAGCGGGACTCGCGCCGGGGATGCAACTCCTGGCCCAGGTCCTCTTCGCGGCCCCGAACTGGACGTTCTCGAACGCCGTCCTGGTGACCGTGCAGTAGCCGGCGAGACAGCCGCCGCGCGCGAGCGCCAACGCCGACCCGCGCCCAGCCAGGACCAGCGGCGAGGACTAGCGTGTCGTCAACTCGTCGACCAGCGGCAGGGCGCTGGCCTGCATCAACGCGAAGCGGCCGACGTGCTCGAGCTTGGTCGTGTCGGACGGGTAGTTGATGTACGGGTCGTTGGCGTTGTAGTTCCAGAGGTGGCGATCGAAGAAGTCGCTGATCGCCATCAGGTCGCGGCCGAACGCGTTGTTGCGGCCGTCGCTGCGCCGGCGCACTTCGCGGAAGAAGTGCTGCGAGTTGAAGTCGCTGCTCAGCGCAGAGACATCCTTGATGCCGCGCTTGCCTTGTTCGGCGGAGACGCCACCGCCGTGGCCTTCCCACCGGAACGAGGAGCAGGCGGCGACGGGCAGCAGGAGGAGGACGAGGGCGGACTTGCGCATGTCGGTGCGAAGAAGGGGTCTGACGCGGCGCCGGGAGAAGCGCGCGGGTCGCGAACGCTAGCGCGGGGCAAAACCCGGTGCAACCGGCAAGATCGCGAACGGTCACCCGGACCCGGCCCGGGCCGCCGCCGTTCCGCTGGGAGCCGCTCCGGGCTAGCCTGCCCGGCGATGACGAGCACGCCGAGCGCCCCGGGCACGCCGGCCGGCATCGCGATCCTCGGCGGCTCGTTCAACCCCCCGCACCGCACCCACCTGCGCCTGGCGGCGGACGCGCTGGCCCGGCTGCCGGTCGGCGAGGTGCGGGTGATCCCGGCGGGCGACCACCCGCACAAGCAGGGCCAGGACCTGGCGCCGGCAGCGGACCGGCTGGCGATGTGCCGGCTGTGCTTCGCCGGGGTCCCCGGCGTGGTCGTCGACGACCGGGAAGTGCGCCGGGCCGGGCCGTCGTTCACCGTCGACACCGTGCGCGAACTGCGCGCCGATCACCCCGGTCGGCCGCTGTTCCTGCTGATCGGCAGCGACAACCTGCCGCTGCTGCCGACCTGGCGCGATTGGCGCGGCATCCTGGCCCTATGCACCGTGGTGACCTGGCCGCGGCGCGGCCACCAGGTCGAACCCGGCACGCTGGCGAACCTGCCGCTGTCGCCGAGCGAACGTCAGGCACTGCTGGCGAACGTGCTCGCGGCCCCCGCCGACGCCGTCGCCGCGAGCGCGGTGCGGGAAGCGTGGCGGCGCGGCGACCGCAACCTGCCCGAACTGACCACCGCGGTCCGCGACTACATCGCCGGCCACGGGCTGTACCGATGAT
>JBASWX010000467.1:0-3960 GCA_049276695.1 Planctomycetota bacterium | reverse complement strand
G
The DNA here is from genome assembly GCA_049276695.1 of Planctomycetota bacterium. Taxonomy (GTDB): domain Bacteria; phylum Planctomycetota; class UBA1135; order UBA1135; family UBA2386; genus UBA2386. The sequence goes on along the minus strand of JBASWX010000467.1, from coordinate 3,959 downwards.
GCGTCGACCGCGGGTCGGCCCGCGGCGGCTTCCTCGCGCAGGCTGCGCCACGACTGCGGCAGCAGGTTGCCGGCCGGGTCGAGGCGCGGACCAGCGTAGGTCCGCTCGTCGGGCCGGGTGCGGATCAGGCGCGAGCCGACCCAGCCGAGTGCCAGCGGGAACGTGACGAACAGGTGCAGCGGCAACAAGCCGGCGTGCAGCCACAGCACGCGGGCCCAGTAGTGGCGCGGCGTGGCCCGCAGCATCGCCAGCAGTGCCCCGGCGAGCGCCGCCAGCAGCAGCGTCGCGGCGGTGAACAGCGCGGCGGCGGCGAGCGGGAAGATCACGCGGGCTCCCGGAACGGCGAACGCCCCGCCGGCAAGAGGCCGAGCGCGCGGCCGCGCGCCAGCAGCGCCTCGATCGCGGCGCGGCCAGCGGCGCCGAGATCGACGGTGAAGTCGTTCACGTACAGCGCGATGTGGGCGTCCTGCACCGCCGGCGCCAGTTCCTGCGCGTGCGTCTGCACGAACGCGCGCGGGCGTGTCGGCTGCGCGCGCGCCAGCACGACGGAGGCGCGCAGCATCGCCGCGACCGCTGCAAACGTCGCCGCTGGCAGGTCGCGGCGTGCCGCGATCACGCCGAGCGGCAACGGACCGCCGGTGGCGGCCTGCCACAGTTCGCCGAGGTCGGCGAGCTGGCGCAGGCCGTGGTCGCGGTAGGTGAACCGGCTCTCGTGGATGACGAGGCCGGCATCGCAATCGCCGCGCGCGACCGCTGGCATCACCTCGTCGAAGCGCATCGGCACGACCTCGCGTGGAGCAGCCGGCGTGAGCGCCGACAGCAGCAGGAACGCCGTCGTGTGACGACCGGGGATCGCAACGCGGGCAGCAGCCAGGTCGCCGAGGCCGCGCAGCGGCGCCTGCTCGCGGCAGACCACCAGCGGCCCGCAATGGAACCCCAGCGCCGCACCACTCGGCAGCACCGCGTAGTGATCGATCACCGCGGCGAGTGCCGGCAGGCTCAGCTTCGTCACCGGCAACGGATCGCGCCCGCAGATCGCGCGTTCGTTGAGCGCCTCGATGTCGGCGAGCTCGGGCAGCAGCTCGACCGCGCCCGCAACCTCGCCGTGCACCGCCGCCCAGAACGCGAAGGTGTCGTTCGGGCACGGCGAGAAGCCGAAACGCAACCGGCGGAGGCCGCTCACCGCAGTGAGCCTAGCCGTCCGCCGGAGGGAAACGAGCCGCGGGTGCGGCCCGTCGTTCGCAGCCGAGCGCTACTGCAGCGTGATGCGATCGACGTTGCTGACCGCGGTGACGTCGCCGCCGTTGAACAGCACGATCACGCCGTCGACCTTGATGCCGGCGAGCAGGCTGATGATCGCCGGGTTCGGGAACACGAAGCTGGCGAACGGATAGACGCCGCCGGTGTTGGTGAAGTGGAACGGGTTGCCGGGCGCTGCCGCCGTCGCCCACAACGCCACCGTCAGGCCATCGGCCGCCAGGCCCAGGAAGTCACCGAAGCCGCGGCCCTGCGCGGTCGCGAACGACAGCGCGGTGTAGCCGTCGGTCCAACCGGCCGCCGGCACGCTGCTGGCGGCGAAGGTCAGGTTGCCCGGGCCGGTCGACGACAGATCGAGCGTCAGGCCGCCGGTGGTCTGGTAGCCGCCGCCCATCGGGTGCATCGCCAGCGCGAAGTCCATGTCGACCTGCGGCGTCTCGACCTTCGCGTCCTGCGCGATCGCGGCGGCAGTGATCTCGACCCGGTAGAGGCCCGCGGTCGGGTTCTGCACGTAGACCGCTTCGAGGTTGTCGCGATCGTTGGCGACGCCGCCCGTGGTCGAGAAGTTGCCGGCCGCGAGACCGTTGTTGCCCCACCAGAAGGTGCCGTCCGCGAGCCGCGTGACCTTCAGGTTGGCGTTGTTGATCAGGTGGATCGCCGCCAGCGCCAGGTTCGACGGATCGGCGTAGACCATCGTGACCCGCAGCTCCGGCGTGCCGGACGCGACCCAGATCAGGTAGGTCCTGGTCTGGCCGACCTGCAGCGTGTCGTACTCGTCGAGCACGACGATCTTGTTGCGGTTGTCGTAAAGGCGCGCGAGGTCCGGGAAGCCCCAGCCCTGCTTGTAGCGGGACAGGTTCGCGCCGGTGCCACTGAAGGTGTATTGCGCCGCGGTGTTGGTCAGCAGTGCCTTCACCGTCGACGCGTGCGGGCGGTTCGCGAAGCGGTTCGCCGAGGTCGCCGGCTGCGGCAGCGGGTTGCCGAACAGGCCGTTGGTGAACATCTCCTGGATGATGCCGACGTGGCCGTTCACGATCGGCGTCGCCGACGACGTGCCGTTGAAGCCGGTGTAGTAGTCACCGGCGACGCCCGCGGTGGTGTTGTAGCCCGACGTGCTGGTGCGGTCGGAGGTCAGTACGTTGTCGTAGTAGGCGCAGATCTCGGGCTTCAGGCGCCCGTCCGAAGCCGGGCCAATGCTGGCCGACGTCCAGACGTCATCCAATGGGTTGCTGTTGTTGCCGTGCGAGACGCCGCCGACCGAGATCGAGTTCTTCGGCCACGCCTCGGGCCGCACGTTCTGGTTGCCGAGATTGCTCATGCTCTGCGTGCGCACGAAGTCGGCGTCGAACAGCGCGTCGTCGACGCTGGCCGAGGTCGCGGTGTAGTTCGGCGTCTGCGCCGAGCCCCAGCTCGACGTCGCCTGCATCGAGTTCCACGGCGCCACCGGGCTGCCGGTGATCTGCGCGTAGTGCGCCGCGGAGCTGGTGTAGCCGCCCTCGATCACGGTGCACAGCGGCATCATGCCGCGCGCCGAGGCGTTGTTGGCGCCAGCACCCGCGACGATGCCAGCGGTGCAGTGGCCGTGCGACGCCACGCTGTTGGTGCCGCGCACCACGAAACGGCCCGCGAAGTCGGGGTGCGTCTCCTCGAAGTACTCGGTGATCTCGGCGCGCACGCCGGCGCCCAGGAAACCGGCCATCGCCTCGACGTAGTTGCCACCGCCCTGGATGCGGGCGTTGTCCATGTCGTAGCCGATCGGCGTCACCGGATCGGCCCACAGGAAGGTGTCGAGCGACATCACCTGCGTCAGTTGCTCGGCGGTCACCGTCGCGCGGATCAGGATCGAACCGTCGCCCAGGTCGGTCACCGTGCCGCCGATCGCCTTGACCTGGCCGGCGAGCTGGTTGCGGTCCTGCTTCCTGGCCAGCACGAGGTTGACCTCACGCGCCTCGCCGCCGTTCTGCACGAACGCGCGCAGCTCGGCGTCGAGCTTGAACGCGTTCGGCATCGCGCCGACCCAGCGCACGCAGGGCAGCGCCCGCACCGCGGTCAGCGCCGCAGCGTCGGCCCGCACCACCAGCGCATCGGCCGGCAGGAAGTGCAGCACCTCGACCCCGGCGCGCTGCAGCGCGTCGCGGTAGTCGGCCAGCACCGTGGTCTGGAACTGCACCAGGAACAGGCGCGTACCGGCCGGCGCCGCCATCACGCCGGGGAAGTCGGGCATGCCGGTCAGCGGATCGAACACCGCGACGATCGTGTGCAACCGGTCGTCCGGCTGCTGCACTTCGCGCCACGACGCGCCGCCGTCGCGACTGATCGCGGTGCGCTCGACGCCGGCCGTGGTGAAGCGGCGCACGGTGAGCTTGCCGATGGTGTAGCGAAGTTCCGCCGCGGCGGACGCGGCGTCGGGCGTGGCAGTCTCGGGCGCCTGGGCCCAAGCACTGGGCAACATGGACAGAACGGTGGACGCGAGCAGGGTGGTTCGCAGGAGCATGGGTACGGCCGGAGTGGTCTGAGGGACGGTTTCCGCGGAGCGGCGAGGCAGGACCGCCGAAGTATGAACCGTGCCGGCGCCGTTGTGGGCAGGAAACTGCGGGCGCGCGGACCGGGTGCCGGGGGCGGTGTGCACGCCCCGCGCCAGCTCGGCGAGGACCGCGATCGCGCCGGCGCGGAACGTTCCGCGCTGCCGGTCGGTGGATTCA
>JBASWX010000466.1:0-6124 GCA_049276695.1 Planctomycetota bacterium | reverse complement strand
GCGATCGCCTGTTCGGCGGCGCGCTCCGCGTCGGCGCCAGGCACGCCGGTGGCAGGCCCGATTGCGCCGTGCGCCATCAGCTCGGCGAGCTGCCCTTCCGGTCGCGCGTCGTCCGGCGCCGCCGGTGGCTGGCCGGTCGGTGTAGCCGAGTCCAGCCGGACGTCGGGGCCCTGGTTGTCGGGAGCGCTCACGTGGTTTGCAGGCCAGCGGCGCGGACAATCCGCACGCCGGCCACCTTGTTCATCGGCTCGCCGGCCGCCGTTCCCTGACCCGACTCAGGCCGTGGTCGTGCCGTGCCAGGCCGCCGGCAGTTCGACCGTGAACCGCAGCGCGCGCAGCAGCCGCAGGCACCGGAACGTGCCGCCGCACCGCGCCCATGCAACCGCCATCGCGCGCGTGTCGTCGCCACCGGCATCGCCGCAACGGTCGGCTTCAACGTGCAACGCCACCGCACCGGGCCGGCCCTGGGCGGCGATGCGCAGCGCACCGGCGCCGGCCCGCAGCGCCGCGGCACACAGCTCGTCGAGCAGCTGTCGCAGCCTTGCGCGTTCGCCGGCGATCACCAGGTCCGAGGGACACACGACGACCACGGCACCGTGCCGCTGCGCGACCTCGTCGACCAGCCCGGCGACGGGGACACGACCGGCACCGCCAGCGGCCGCCGGCGGCGTCACACGCCCACCTTCGCGCGCAGCGGTCGCTTGCCGAGTTCGTACAGCCGGATCTTGTTGTAGAGCGTCGTGCGGTTGATGCCGAGCACCGCGGCGGCGCGGCTGATGTTCCACTGGGTGTCGTCGAGCACCTTGGCGACCAGCTGCGCCTCGAGCGCGCGCAGCGAGCGGTCCTTGCCGGCCAGCACCAGGGCGCTGCGATCGATCTCGTCGCTGCCGTCGGGCGCGCCGCCGGTGAACTTCGGCAGGTGCATCTCGTCGATCATGCCGCCGGCGCAGACGATGCAGGCGTGCTCGATCGCGTTGCGCAGCTCGCGCACGTTGCCGGGCCACGAATGCTCGCACAGCGTCTCCATCGCCTCCTCGGTGAAACCGGACAGCGCCTTGCCCATCTGGCGGCCGAGCTGGTCGAGGAAGAAGTGCGACAGCAGCGGCACGTCGGCCGCGCGTTCGCGCAGCGCCGGCACGTGCACCGACATCGCGGCGAGCCGGTGGTACAGATCCTCGCGGAAGCTGCCGGCCTGCACCGACTGCCGCAGATCGGCCCTGGTGCTGGCGACGATGCGCACGTCGGCCGGCCAGTCCTGCACGCCGCCGACGCGGCGCCAGGTGCGTTCCAGCAGCACGCGCAGCAGCTTCTGCTGCAGCGTCGGCTCCATCTCGGCGATCTCGTCGAGGAACAACGTGCCGCCGGCCGCGACCGCGAACAGGCCATCCTTGCCATCGCGCGCGCCGCCGAACGCGCCGGACTCGTGGCCGAACAGTTCGGCCTCGAGCAGCGCCTCGGTCAGCGAAGCACAGTTGATCGCGACGAACGGCCCGTGCCGCCGCGCACTGCGTTCGTGCACGCAGCGGGCGACCAGTTCCTTGCCGACGCCGGGCTGGCCGGTGATCAGCATCGGCGTGTCCGGGGCCTGCGCCAGCTGTTCGACCCTCGCCTGCACTTCGCGGATGGCCGGCGACAGGCCGATCAGTTCGGTCGCCACCAGGCCACGCACGCGGCTCTGCAACCACGACAGTTCGTTGCGCAGCTGCCGCGTGTCCAGCACGCGGCGCACACCGGCCAGGATGCGGTCGCTCGAGAACGGCCGCTCGATCACGTCGCAGGCTCCGCTGCGCATCGCGGCGATGGTGTTCGCGGCGGTGCCGTAGCCGGTCAGCACCAGCACGTCCGCGGGCGGCGCGCCGGTGCGGAACGCGGCGATCGGCGGGTTGCCGTCGCTGCCGGGCAGGTTGGCGTCGAGGAACACGACGTCGAACGCGCGCTGCGCCGCGCGGACCTTGCCGTCTTCGACGCTGCTGGCGGTTTCGACGTGCAGGCCTTCGCGCTGCAACATCGCACGCAGGCTGTCGCACGCGGCGTCTTCGTCGTCGACGATCAGGACACGGGGGAGTCCGGGGAAGCTGAGGTTCTTCATGGGCCGACTTTCTCGTTCGTTTCCGCGGCAGCCGGACGGGAGGATCCGGCTGTCGCCTGCGGTGGATCACCTTGCCGTGGGCCTTTTCGGCACACGCCACCGTCCAACTTTCGAGCAGTCCGGAAAAACCGCGGCGGATGCGCGCGGCCGGCGCCGCGGTGATCGTGGATGCGACAACCGGCGGCGCCCTCCCCGGTGCAGACGCGGTTCGCAACGCCTATGGTGCCCGCATGCGCACCAGCATCAGGGTCGGGCTCCGGAACGGGATCGCCAACGCGTGTCTCGGCGTGTCGGGTTGCGTGCTGCTCGCGGCAGCCGGCTGCAACGGGTCGTCCAGTTCGCCGCCGCCATTGACGCAACTGCTGGTCGAGGAGTTCGACAGCGCCGGCGCCTGGGCCCTGACCACGAACTTCAGCGTGGGCTCGCCGGCGAGTGCTTCCGCCGAGATCCGCGACGGCGGTCTGTTCCTGTCCGCGAGCCAGGCATCGACGCCGGTTGCGACTGCCACCGCCAGGCTCGCGGTGCAGACGCCCCAACCGTCGTTGGCCGGCTTCCAGTTGCTGATCGACGGACTGCGGTCATCCGGCTACCTCAGCAGTGGTTCGATCCGTGTCGAGTTGGCCAACATCAGCCTGCGCATCTTCGTGAACCGCCCGCTCCCGGCGAACTCACCGGGAGAGCAGTTGTCCTTCCGGTGCGATGGGCCGGCGAGCTCGCTCACAATCGACGGCGTCGCGCAGCCGTCCTCCTCCTACCAGTTCACGCTGCTCGCGGCGCCAACGCAGAATGGCTTCATCGAGTTCGTCGCGGCAGCCGCCAGCGCGGACGCCGGGGCCAGTTGCTCGGTCCGGCTCGACCGCTTCCAGCTCTTCTACCGGTAGGTCGACAAGTCGAACCCATCGTTCCGCGATGACGCCACCCGCGCGCCCACGGAGGCTCGACGACCACGAGGTCGTGGCACTGCTCGCCGAACGCACGCGCTTCCGGCGGTTCGTGCACCTGCCGTCGTGTGACTCGACGCAAGCCGTCGCCGCGGCAGCGCCGCGCGACGGCGACGCCGTGTTCCAGGCGGACCACCAGACGCACGGCCGCGGTCGACAGCAGCGGGAATGGCACGACGAGCCCGGCGCCGACCTGATGGTGACGTTCCGCGCCACCACCGCACTGCCGCAACCGCTGGCGCTGGCGGCGGCGCTGCCGGTCGCGGTGCTGCAGGCGATCGAGCCGCTGGCCGGCGCGCGACTGCGGGTCAAGTGGCCGAACGATCTGCTGCTGGAGGGCCGCAAGGTCTGCGGCGTGTTGATCGACACCGGGGTTGCCGGGACCGACACCTGGCTGATCGGCATCGGCGTCAACTGCAACCGGGTGCGCTTCCCGCCGGAGCTCGAGCCAACCGCGACCTCGTTGGCGCTGGCGACCGGCCACGAAGTCGACCGCGGTGCCCTGCTGGTCGCGATCGCGGAACGCCTCGATGCGCTGCTGCGCGACCTGGTGGCCGGCCGGATCGAGCCGTGGCTCGCGGCGTTCCGCGACCGGCTGGGCCTGCTCGGCCATCGTGTGCTCGTCGCGGCCGGCACGACTTCCGAGGGCGTCCTCACCGCACTCGACTTCGAACGTCTCGTGCTCGACGGCACGCGCACGCTGCCGCTGGCGACCGTGCGCGGCCTGCGCGGTTCGACCTGACCGGACCGTTCCCCCCGGTGCGGTCCGCGTCAGGCGACTTCGCCGAGCGTCGTCAGCAGCCGCGTCTCGAGCGGCACCAGCTTCGTCGGCGGCGGGCCGCTGATCAGCCGTGCCAGCATGTGCTGGTCGCCGACCTCGGGCGGCAGCAACGGGAAGCCCTTCGCCTGCAGCCACGCGTTCATGCCGAGCCACGCGATCACCAGGTTGAAGTCGGGGAACGGCGCGATGCGCGCGAACCGCCACATCAGCCGGAAGCCCTGCCGCACCGGGTGCAGCGAGTTCCAGAGTGGCGCCAGGTCGCGGTAGCAGTGGGGCTCGTCGAAGCTGTCGAGGATGGAGCGCAGCTGTTCGGGGGCCGGATGGTCCGCCCACATCACGGCGTCCCACGGCGGCCCGCGCCGCAGCTCGTTGTTGCGGAAGCGCGGCAACTCCATCGTCATCGCCCGGAACAGGTCGACCAGGAACCAGCCGTCCGGCGGCTGGCCGTCGGCGGCACGCACCCGGATCGCGCACAGGCACGCCAGCAGGCCGCGCATCAGCCGATGCTCCTGGGCCACCGGCGACAGCCGGCCGTTGCGTCCGGCGAGCACTTCGGCGACCGCGTCGTCGTCGATCACGAAGCCGCGCAGCCGCAGCAGCGAGGCGAGGAACGCGGCGTCGCCGGGGGCCGGGCGGCGCACGCCGTCGAGGATGCGCTGCGCGCCGGCGAGCGGTTCGTCGGCGGCCACCGCGACCATTCGCGTCGCCAGCGCCAGGTCGACGCGTTCCAGCACCGACAGTGGTTGCCCATCCGACGTCGTCACGGCTCCTGTTTCGGCATCGGCACGAGCGCGAACGAAGCCGCCGCGGCAGCGCCGTGCAGCCGGCGATGGCAACGGGCCCACCGGCCGGAGCCGGTGTCCAGCTCAGCTCTCCCGATAGCGATGCGCGACCGGCATGCGACGACCGGCCCAACACCGGTCGCTGACCCGCAACGTCGGCGGGTACTGGTACCGCTTCCACTCCGCAGCCTGCACCTTCGCGAACAGTTCGGCGACGCGTTCGCGGCTCGAACCCGTGCGCGCCGCGGTGGCCTCGACCGACAGGTCCTCCTCGACCAGGCAGCGCAGAACCGGGTCCAGTTCCTCGTACGGCGGCAGGCTGTCGGTGTCGAACTGGCCGGGGCGCAGCTCGGCGGACGGCGGCTTGTCGATCGAACGCGCTGGAATGCGCACGCGGTCGCGGTTGAGCCAGCGCGCCAGCGCCCACACCTCGGTCTTCCACAGGTCGGCGATCGGCGCCAGCGCCCCGTTGGTGTCGCCGTAGATCGTGCAGTACCCGACCGCACACTCGCTCTTGTTGCCCGTGGTCAGCACCAGGTGACCGTGCTTGTTGGCGAACGCCATCAGCAGCGTGCCGCGCATGCGCGCCTGCAGGTTCTCCTCGGCGAGTCCCGGCGGGGTGCCAGCGAACACCGGCCGCAGCACGTCGGCGAACGTCGCCTGCAGCGGCGCGATCGGCAGCAGGTGGAACACGATGCCGAGACTCCTCGCCAACGCCTTCGCGTCCTCGACCGAGTGCCCGCTGCTGTGCGTCGACGGCATGCCGATGCCGACCACGTGGTCGGGCCCGAGCGCATCGACCGCCAGCGTCGCGACCACCGCCGAATCGATGCCGCCCGACAGGCCGACGACCACCGAGCGGAACCCGAACTTGTGCACGTAGGCGCGGATGCCCTGCACGATCGCCGCCTGCCGCATCGCGTCGACGGCGACCGGCTCCGGCTGCTGCGTCCACGCCGCCTCGGTGTCGACCATGACCAGCGCTTCCCGCCAGGCGATCGGCTGCGCCGCGACGCCGCCCGGCTTGACTGCCAGCGAGCCGCCGTCGAACTGCAGCTCGACGTTGCCGCCGACCAGGTTCACGTACAGCATCGGCACGCGGTGCCGCGCCGCCGCCGCCGCGACCATGCGGTAGCGGAACGCCTCCTTGCCCGCCGCCCACGGCGACGCGCTCAGGTTGATCACCAGTTGGGCGCCGGCCGCCACCACGCGTTCGACCGGGTCGATCGCGTAGCTGCGCACGTCGAAGAAGTGCTCGTCGTTCCAACCGTCTTCGCACACGACGAGGCCGATGCGCACGCCGCGCAGCGTCACGACGTTCTGTTCCGGCGTCTTGTTCGACTCGAAGTAGCGCGACTCGTCGAACACGTCGTAGGTCGGCAGCAGGCTCTTGCGGGCAACGATGCGCGCCTGGCCGCCCTGCAGCAGCGCCACCGCGTTGTGCAGCGGCCGGCCACCGAGCGTGCCCGCGGTCGGGTTCTCGGCGATGCAGCCGAGCAGCACGTCGAGGCGCGGCGGCACCGCCGCCGCC
>JBASWX010000465.1:0-3725 GCA_049276695.1 Planctomycetota bacterium | reverse complement strand
GGCGTCGACCGTCCATGGCAGCGCCGCTGGCCGACCGGCGACCGCGATGACCGCCTGTGCCTGTTCCTGGCCCGGCGCGAACAGCGTCAGCAGCAGCCACGCCGAGAACAGCACCGACGCCAGGGCGCCGGCGACGGTCAGCAACAGGCGCAGCCAACGGCCCGCGAGGAACCGCACCAGCACGATCTGCACCGCCAGCAGGCTCGCCAGCAGTGGCATGGTTGCGCCGACGATCGCGACCGGCAGCAGCAGCCAGGTCCAGCCGGGTGCGCTGCTGCGCTGCAATACCGCCCCGACGAACGGGCCCGCCAAGGCGCCGGCCTGGCAGCTCGACACGAAGGTCGCGCGCAGCAGCACCTGCAGCGGCGAGCGCCAGGCGGGCAACGGCGCCTGGCGCCACAGCAGCAGTTCCTTCGCCTCGAACAACTGCCGCTGCGCCAGCGCCAGGCCGAGCCACGTCGCCACCAGCGGGCACGCCATCAGGCCGTAGCCGAGCAGGCCGCGCAGCGGATCACCGCCGCTGCGGGCGACGAGCAGCCGCAGCAGTTGCTGCTGGTCGAGGATCGCGTCGGCGAACCAGTGCGACAGCAGCCCCAGCAGCACGAAGCCGATCACCGCCGCGAACAAGAGCCGCCGGCCATCCCGCTTGGTGCCGAGGTTGCCGAGCGCTCGCAGATCCGCGACGAGCAGTGCGGTCACGGTGCGGCCGCGGTGGTGGCGAGGAACACGTCCTCGAGCGTCGCTTCGCCGTGTTGCCGCCGCAGTTCGGCGGCGGTGCCCTCGGCGCGCAACCGGCCGTGCGCCAGGATGCCGATGCGGTGGCAGACCTGCTCGGCGAGTTCGAGCCCGTGCGTGCTGAGCAGGATCGTGGTGCCGTGCTTGCTCTCATCGAGCAGCAGGTCCTTCAGCCGCCGGTTGCTCAGCGGGTCGAGCCCGCTGGTCGGTTCGTCGAGCAGCAGCACGCGCGGCGCCGTGGCCAGCACCGCGGCGAGGTGGATCTTCTTGCGCGTGCCGTGCGAGTAGCCCTTGCACAGCGCGTCGGCGTGTTCGTCGAGGCCGAGCAGCGCGAACAGCCGCTCGCTGCGTTCGTCGCGGTCCTTCCTGCCGACGTGCCACAGGCTCGCGACCAGGGCCACGTACTGGCGGCCGGTCAGGTAGTCGTAGAGTGGCGGCGTGTCGGGCACGAAGCCGAGGCATTGCTTCAGTGCCCGGCTGCTGGTCGCGTGGTCGAAGCCGGCGACGCGCAGCGTGCCCGCACTCGGCCGCAACAGGCCGGTCAGCATGCGCAGGGTCGTCGTCTTGCCAGCACCGTTCGGGCCGAGGAAGCCGTAGATCTCGCCGGGCTGCACGGTGAGGTCGAGGTCGCGCACGGCCCACTTGCCGGCGAACTCGCGGCCGAGCCTGGCGGTGGCGATCGCCGGTTCCGTCATGCGCCCGTTCCCGCCGCGAACACCGCGGTCACCGGCACGTGGTCGCTCGGGGTCTTTTGCATGCGCACGTCCTTGTGCACGATCACCTCGCGGCAGCGCGCCGCCAGACCCGGCGTCGCCAGCACGTAGTCGATGCGCAGCCCGTCGTCGACGAACGCGGCCCCGGCGCGGTAGTGCCACCAGGTGTAGATGCCGCCTTGGGGGTGGTGCCGGCGCAGGCAATCCTCGAGGCCGAACGCGAGCACGCTGCGCATCGCCTGCCGTTCGGGGTCCGAGCACAGGATGCGGCCGCGCCACCATGCCGGGTCGTGCACGTCGCGGTCGTCGAGGGTCACGTTGAAATCGCCCACGACGACCAGGTCGTCGGTCGCCGCGTAGGTGCGGTCGAGGAACGCGCGCAGCGAACGGAACCACGCCAGCTTGCCCTGGTACTTGTCGGTGCCGACGTCCTGGCCGTTCGGCACGTACAGGTTCAGCACGCGCAGGCCACCCGCGCTCGCCGCCAGCACGCGCTTGTCGGCATCGGGTCCGTCGTCGGGGAAGCCCTTCACCACGTCGCTCAGTCCGGTCGCCGCCAGGATCGAGACGCCGTTGTAGGTCTTCTGGCCGCTGAACGTCACGTCGTAGCCTTCGTCCTCGAGCAGCGCGCGCGGGAACAGGTCGTCGGTGACCTTGGTCTCCTGCAAGCACAGCACGTCGGGCCGGTGCTCGCGCAGGAAGTCGATGACGTGGGTGAGCCGCGCGCGCAGGCTGTTGACGTTCCAGGTGGTGACCTTCATGCGCGCGGGCCGGGGCGCGCATTCAACGGCGGTGTGCGGTCATGGAAAAGGGAGCCAGCGCGGTTCCGCGCGTCGGCGAAGGTCCTGGCGAGCCGGCTTCCAACCGAACGGGTGCGCGGTGCCTTGTGGCGCAGCAGGCCGTTCCCTATCCTCCCGGCCCAAGACGGGTGCCCCGAGCACCCTGCTGCATCGGGCGGCCCCCGTCGGGCCGGCCTCGAGTCCGAGGCGAAGAAGCGCCGATGCCAGGGTTGGTCGTGCGACCGCACGACACGTTCGGCGATGCCACGCCCGGCGAACCCAGTTCCCCCTGCACCCGCGGCCTCCCGGGCCGCCGGTGCGAACGAGTACGAATCGAGTGAGTTTTGCTTCCCTGGGGCTCAAGGAGCCCATCCTCCGCGGCGTGCGCGCCGCGGGTTACGAAACCCCGACCGAGATCCAGGCGCACGCGATCCCCAAGATCCTGGCTGGCGCCGAGCTGATCGGGTTGGGCGAGACCGGCAGCGGCAAGACCGCTGCCTTCGGCCTGCCGATGCTCGACAAGCTGTGCGGCGGGGCGCCCGGCCTGCGCGGCGTCATCATCGTGCCGACGCGCGAGCTGTGCGTGCAGGTCGCCGAGAACCTGCGCGTCTATGCCCAACATGCCGGGCTGCACGTCTGCACCGCGTTCGGTGGCGTCGACATGTCGATCCAGGAGTCGGCGTTCAAGCGCGGCCTCGACGTCGTGGTCGCCTGCCCTGGCCGGCTGATCGACCACCTGGAACGGCGCAACATCTCGTTCGAGAAGGTGCAGATGGTCGTGCTCGACGAAGCCGACCGCATGCTCGACATGGGCTTCATGCCGCAGATCCGGCGCATCTTCCTGCGCCTGCCGCAGGAGCGGCAGAACCTGCTGTTCTCGGCGACGATGCCCAAGGAGGTCGAGGGCCTGGTGCACGACTTCCTGCCGCACGCCGAACGCGTGCAGATCGGCAAGCGCAGTGCGTCGGCGTCGACGATCTCGCACCGCTTCGTCGCGGTCAACGCGCACGACAAGCTGCACGCGCTCGAGCGCCTGCTGATGCGCGAAGACGGCCGCGTGCTGATCTTCGTCAACAAGAAGCTCGGCTGCGAACGGCTCGGCAACTCGCTGAAGCACGCCGGTTTGCCGGCCGACGCGATCCACGGCGACAAGAGCGCCGAGTCGCGCTACGCCTGCCTGCAGGCGTTCGCGCGCGGCAAGACGCGCTTCCTGGTCGCCACCGACGTCGCCGCGCGCGGCATCGACGTCGACGACATCGAACTGGTCGTCAACTACGACTTCCCGCTGGCGATGGAGGACTACGTGCATCGCACCGGCCGCACCGGCCGTGCCGGCAAGACCGGGCGCGCGCTGTCGCTGGTGGCGCCGATGGAGAAGCGGCTGTTCGCGGTGGTGCAGGCGCACCTGCAGGGCAAGGAAGTGGCGAGCGTACGGGCACCGGGCCGCGGGTATGGGATGCCAAAGCGCCGCGAGCACGGCGATGGCGAACGCGAGCAC
>JBASWX010000464.1:0-16665 GCA_049276695.1 Planctomycetota bacterium | reverse complement strand
CCGCAGGACATCCCGCCGGTGACTCCGCGGTTCACCGGCTACCAGTATTCGCACCTGTCGAACCCGGCCGGGCACGCGATCCGCGAGGCGGCCGGCGTGTTCGGCGCGCGCGGTACGACGGTCCGGTTCGTGATGATGGAGGGGACCTGGATCTTCGGGCACGAGGACGTCGAGCAGCTGGTGCCGGCGGCGGTGATCGGGCCGGTGCCGGTGATGGACCCGGCGACCGCACACCACGGGCTGTCGGGCGCGGCGATCGTCAGTGCCACGCGCAACGGCTACGGCATGACCGGCATCGCCGACGAGGTCGAGGCCCGGTTCATGGGCGTCGACCTGAACGGCGGCATCGAGAACACGCTGGCCGCGGCGTTGCTGCAGAGCAACCCGGGCGACGTGTTCCTGATCGTGCTGGCGATCCAGGTGCCGTACCTGGGCCCCGGCTCGTGGGTGCCGTTCGAGTTCGTGCAGTCGGCGTTCGATGCGACGCTGACCTGCACGGCGTTGGGCCGCCACGTGGTGGTGCCGGCTGGCAACGGCAACCGCAGCCTCGACGATCCGTCGCTGCTCGGTCGCTTCGACCGCGCGGTCCGCGATTCCGGCGCGATCATCGTGGCGTCGTCGCAGGGTGGCCTGTTCCAGCGCGCCCCATACAGCAACTGGGGCTCGCGCGTCGACGCGCACAGCTGGGGCGACGGGGTGATGTCGTGCGGCTACGGCACCCTGTTCTTCCCCAACTCCGACCTGCAGCAGGCCTACACGCTCGCCGCCACCGGCACCTCGTCGTCGACGCCGCACCTGGCCGGCATCACCTGCATGCTGCAGGGCGCAGCGAAGCGGCAGCTCGGCCAGCCGTTGACCAACCAGCAGGTGGTTGCGTTGCTGCACGCGCACGGTTCGACCACGCCCGACGTGATCGGCCGGCGGCCGGACGTGGTGCAGATGCTGGCCGCGATCGGTGCCTACGACGGGCTGCAGATCGACGCGCCGGATCTCGACCTGACCCAGACGATGACGGTGACGATGAGCGGGCCGGCGGGTGCGCTGGCGGCGCTGTTCGCGAGCTTCGCTCCCGGCGACTTCGACCTCGGGTTCAATCGCCGCATCCACCTCGACCTGTCCGGGCTGGTCTCGCTCGGTGCGTTCCTGTTGCCGGCCGGTTCGGCGCAGTGGTCGACGACGGTGCCGAACAACCCCGCGCTGCACGGCGCCGACCTGTACTTCCAGGCCGTGCGCCTCGCCGGTACCAGCCCGCTGCACGTCACCAACAGCTGCCAGGTGACGACCCTGTAGCGTGGGCGATCCCGGCGCGAATCGACCGGAACGCACGCCGCCGGCGCGCCGCCGCCGGCGGTTGCTGTTCGTGCTCGCGACGTTGCTGGTCGTGGTCGGCGCGATCGAACTGGTCGGTGCAATCGCATGGTCGCTGGCGCACGGCACCACGTTCGGCTGGCACGCTGCCGCGGCTGCCCGCGCGACGGTGCGCGGCGGCCTCGGGGTCGCGTCGGATGCCGGTCGCGACGCGGCGATCGCGGCCGCCGCGAACGCGGGCGTGGCGCTGCACCCGTACGTCGGCTTCGTCACCGATCCGGCGCTCGGATCCGTCGGCGGGTTCGCGGTGTCGCGCTGGGGTTTCCTCGACGACCAGGAGCCGCTGCGGCACGGCGGGGGCGACCGCTGGATCGTCGGCGTCGTCGGCGGCTCGATGGCACTGCAGTTGACGCTGTTCGCGGGCGACGAACTGCAGGCGGCGCTGGCACGCAGCACGGCGTTGGCCGGCCGGCGCATCGAACTGGTGCGGCTCGGCGTCGGCGGCTGGAAGCAGCCGCAGACGCTGCTGCTGGTGCAGCTGCTGCTGTTGCTCGGCGGCCACTTCGACTGCATCGTCGTGCTCGACGGTTTCAACGAAGTGGCGCTGGCGGGCGAGAACGTGCCGCGCGGCGTGCCGGCGTGGTTTCCGCGCGGTTGGACCGGGTTGACGGGCGGCGTGGCGTCGCCGACACAGCAGCGTCGGCTCGGCCACCTCGCGGTGTTGACCGAGGAACGGATGGAGTGGTGCGGGTTCGCCGAGGCGCTGTGGTGGTCGCCGGCGGCGCAGTTCGTGTGGACGTGGCGCGACCGGGCCCTCGCGGCGCGCATTGCCGCGCTGCGCCAGCGAGCCGACGCGGCGGCCACCGCGCCCTCGAGTGCAGCGACGGGGCCCGGTGCTGGCGACGGCGATCTTGTGGCGGCGCGGGCGCAGATGGTCGAGCTGTGGCAACGCGCATCGCGGGACCTGCACGCGCTCTGCCAGCGCCACGGCATCCGCTACTTCCACTTCCTGCAGCCGAACCAGTACGTCGCCGGCAGCAAGCCGATCGGCGCCGAGGAGGCGCGGGTGGCGCTGGCGCCGGAGCACCCGTACGCGGTCGCCGTGCAGGACGGCTACCCGCGGCTGCGCGCGGCCGGGGCGGCGCTGCGCGCCGAGGGCGTGCCGTTCGTCGACCTGACCGGGATCCTCGCCGAGCATCCGGAGCCGCTCTGGGTCGACACCTGCTGCCACCTCGGCCGCGCCGGCAACCTGATCCTGGCCGACCATGTCGCCGCCACCGTGCGCGCCGAACTCGATCTCACCGGGTTCGTGCTGCAGGGGTTGCGGGTCGAGCCGGAACGGCTCGTGCTCCGCTCGCCGCTGGCGAGCGTGCTGGTGCGGGTGTGGGGCCGGGACGCGGCGGGCCGCGAGGTCGATCTCAGCGGGCACGCGATCGGCACCCGCCTGGTCGCCGCGCCGCCGGACCTGCTGCAGATCGCGCCCGATGGCAGCGTGCGCGGTACCCGGCGCGGCAGCGGTTCGCTGCGGGTGGGGCACGGTGCGCACGCGGCCGAACTCAGCGTCAGTGTGGACTGGCCGGACGTGGTCAGCGGCGGCGATGGTGCGGGCGGCGGACCTGGCGGGGTTCCCGTGCTGGCCGTCGTCGATGGTGAGCCAGCCGCCGGCGTCACGATCCAGTGCAGCGGCCTGCCGGCGGACGGGCTGCGGGTGCTGGTCCAGGCCGACTTTCCCTTGCCCGCAGCGCCTCCGGCCGGCGCTTCGGCCTACGGCTGGTCGGCGCAGCCGCTCGCTCCTGGCGACGCTCCCCGGTTGGCGGTGCGACCGGGCCTGCCGCCGGGGCGGCCGTGGTTCCTGCGGGCGTACTGCGTCGCCGCCGACACCGGCCTCGTGATGGCGGCGAGCAACACGCTGGTGTTGACCGGGCGGTGAGTGCAGGCGCCGCAGTTTCCGTCAGGCGCGCTGCCGGCCGACGCCGAAACAGGCTGCGGCAGGACCCCGTTTTTTCAGGAGCCAGAAGCAATGTCGCGGCCTAATCTCTCCGCTCCGATTTCCGCCCCAAAGACGCCCGCCGCCGCTGCTGCCGCGATGACCCACGAGACCGTTCCGAAGACCTGCAAGCTCACGCTCGGTGACCAGGAGATCGACCTGCCGGTGATGGTCGGCAGCGAGGGTGAGCTCGCCATCGACATCCGGCAGCTGCGCAGCAAGACCGGCGCGATCACCTACGACCCGGGCCTCGGCAACACCGGCGCCTGCCTGTCGAAGATCACCTTCCTCGACGGCGAGCAGGGCATCCTGCGATACGCGGGCTACCCGATCGAGGAACTGGCGCAGAAGAGCCACTTCGTCGAGGTGATGTGGCTGTTGTTGCACCAGGAGCTGCCGAGTGCCGGCCAGCTGGCGCAGTTCACGCACGACGTCACCTACCACACGATGCTGCACGAGGACCTGAAGGAGCTCTTCCAGAGCTTGCCGAAGGTCGGCCATCCGATGGCGGTGTGCGCGGCGGCGGTGGGCGCGCTGTCGACGTTCTATCGCAAGGAAGGTGCCCTGACGCGCGAGCAGAACTGGATCGACGCGATCCGGCTGCTGGCCAAGATGCCGACGATCGCGGCCTACTCGTACAAACACTCGATCGGGCAGCCGTTCATGTATCCGCGCAACGACCTGTCGTACGCGGGCAACATCCTGCACCTGATGTTCGGGCACCCGTGCGAGAAGTACGAGGTCAACCCGATCACCGCGCGCGCCCTCGACCTGCTGCTGATCCTGCACGCCGACCACGAGCAGAACTGCTCGACGTCGACGGTGCGCACGGTCGGCAGCTCGGGCGCCAACCTGTTCGCGTCGGTGTCGGCCGGCATCTCGGCGCTGTGGGGCCCGCTGCACGGCGGCGCCAACCAGGCAGTGATCGAGATGCTGATGTCGATCCGCGACGGCAAGCGCACCGCGCGCGAGTTCATGGATCTCGCCAAGAAGAAGGACAGCGGCGTGCGGCTGATGGGTTTTGGCCACCGCGTCTACAAGAACTACGACCCGCGCGCGTTGATCCTGAAGCAGGCGTGCTACGACGTGCTCGGCCAGCTCGGCAAGAAGGACCCGCTGCTCGACATCGCGCTGGAACTCGAGCAGATCGCGCTGTCCGACGCCTACTTCGTCGACCGCAAGCTGTACCCGAACGTCGACTTCTACTCGGGCATCATCTACAAGGCGCTCGGCATCCCGGTCGAGATGTTCACGGTGTTCTTCGCGATCGGTCGCATGCCGGGCTGGATCGCGCAGTGGCTCGAGTACCAGGGCGATCCCGAGGCGCGCATCACGCGGCCGCGGCAGATCTACAGTGGCGCGACGCCACGTTCGTACCGCAAGGTCGAAGAACGCTAGCCCGCCGCTGCGGAGGTCCTGATGCTGCGCTCGTTGTCGTTCGTCGCCGCCCTCGTGCTCGCGACGCTTCCCGTTCCCGGCCAATCGGCGCCCGACTTCAGCTGGCCGCAGAAGACCTTCGAGGAGGCGCTGGCCCGCTACAAGGTGTGCCTGGCACGCAAGGCGTTCCTGCACCACTGGCAGGCGCGCGAGGTGCTCGGCTGGCTCGGCTCGCCCGAGGCGGTGCCGCTGCTGGTCAAGGACTACGCCACCGTCAAGGAGTACGCCGAGTACTCGCGCTACACGATCGCGGAGGTGTTCGGCCGGCGGTTCCGGCAGCCCGACGCGGTCGAGCCGCTGCGGGCGCTGCGCGCTGCGCATCGGACGCCCGGCGACGCGTGGCTGTGGTACCACACGCTGCGCAACCAGGCCGACACCGCGGGCACTGCCGAACTGGTCGCGATCGCGACCACCGACAAGAGTCCGGTGCTGCGCGCCGCGGCGATCCTGGCGCTCGGCGATTCGAAGTCCGGCGACGTGCAGGGCGTGGTGATGCCAAACTGCGTCGAGTTCCCGAAGAAGGAGAGCGAGCGCATGGTGCTGCTCGGTGCAATGACCGGGGCGCTGTTCGCCAACCGGAGCCGCATCAACGCCGACGACTACCGCGCCGCGTTGACCGCCTACATCGGCCTGCTCGAGCCCGCCGTCGCGCTGTCGCACATCGCCAAGGTGCAGATGGCGCGCCACCTGCAGATCATCCTGAAGTCGCCAGCACCCTTCGTGAACCCCGAGGCGTGGCTCGACATCCTCGCCCGCGGTGAGCTCAAGCAGCCGACGAAGACCACGACCACGGCGCAACGCTTCTTCGGCGTCGAGACCGACGGCGAGCGCATCGTCTACGTCGTCGACATGTCGGACTCGATGCTGAAGCCGATCGAGCCTTCGGCGAAGCCGGCGACCGGGCCGGTGACCGGTCCGAAGGAGAAGAAGAAGAGGAACGCGGTGCTCGACGAGAGCGACCTGCCATGGCACGCGATCAAGACCCGCTGGGATCTCGCGCGCGAGAACCTGCGCATCTCGCTGTCGCGGCTGACCCCGGACAAGGAGTTCTGCGTCGTCTGGTTCGGCGCCGAAGAGGGCACGCTCGACGCCTGCAAGGGGCTGATCAAGGCGAGCCGCGGCAACATCGACCGGGTGATGGCGGAGCTCGATGGCATCAAGGCGCGCAAGGACCCCAAGGACCAGCACGAGCAGATGCCCCCGGAGGGCAAGCTGCGCGGCGACACCAACCTGCACGGTGGGCTGCGGCTGGCCTTCGCACTGCACAGCAAGGGCTTCGCGAGCACCGCTGCCTACGTCGACCCGCAAGCACTGGCCGAAGGCTGCGACACGATCCTGCTGCTGTCGGACGGCGACCCTTCCGTCGACGACTTCCTGATGGAGGACAAGAACTACGGCGAGGGCAAGACCGTGCACAGCTTCGAGCGCGGCGAGGCCGCGCCAGACCAGCCGATGACGACCTACCCCGGGCCGTTCGTGTCGCAGGGCACCACGCACTGCCCGACGATCGTCGCCGACGTGCGCCGCATGAACGCGTTCCGCCGCGTGCGGCTGCACGCAGTCGGGCTCGGCGAGGCGAACATGGAGCTGATGAAGGCCCTGGCCCAGATCGGCAACGGCGAAGCGCTCACGGTCGGCGCGAAGAGCCCCGACCGCAAGTAGGCGCAGTCTCTGCTGGCGGAGCGGCGCGACGACGCCGCACGCACTTGCCGGAAACGCGAGCGCCGCCGAGCATGCGTGCATGCTCGATCGTCCGAGACGGGAGGGGCCGTGGATCGTCGCGGCGATTCTCGTCGTGGTCGGTGGCATGGTCGTCGCCACGGTTACGAGTCCGCGCGACCCGCGCACGCTGACGACCGACGAACTGGTCGCGACGATCTTGGCGGACGGTTTCCCGCTGGCTTGGGGCGACCGGGTGCGAGATGGCATCGCGGCGTTGGAGGAACGACCGCGACCGGAACGCCTCGCGCTCGCCGCACGCCTCGTTGTCGCCGCGGAACCGCCCAGGCGGGCGCTGGCGATCGTCGTGTTCGCAGCGCTGGTGCGCGACGGCACCGACGGGGAACGCGAGGAACTCGAGCACCAGGTGTTGGGCCTGCTGGACGACACCGACGTGCAGGTGCGCCGCCAAGCGCTGGAGCTCGCAGCCATGCTGTGCACCTCGGAAGGCGATCGAGCCGTACCAGCGCGCGTGTTCGCGGTGATCCGCGAGCTGCTGGCGTCGTCGGATGCGCAGCATCGCGGAACAGCATTGGCGGTGGCGATCCCCTTTGGCAAGCGCCTGGCGCCGCTGCGCAAGGACCTGATCGAGTTCCTGCGGCGAGATCAGGATGCGGGGCGGAGATTCATGGCGACGATCGCGCTCGGGCGGGTGCGTCCGGTCGACGGCGCGCTGCAGGAACTGCGACGCGGTCTGCTCGCCGATGCGGAAGCGAAGGTGCGATTGGCCGCGGCGGTCTGGTTCACGCAGTCGCCGGCCGGAGGCGCGGCCGCAGTCCCGCGCCTGCTGGCGCTGGCAAAGTCACCCGACGAGGACGTGGACACGCGGCGCGAGGCGGTGTCGGCGCTGGCCCGTCTGGTCACCGATCGGGAGACCGCGACGGACGTGCTGGCGGTGTTGCTCGGATTGCGGACGGAGATCGCGGATCACGGCATGGCCGGGTGGTGCAGCGACGTCGGTCGCGTGTCGGCCGTACTGGCTGGTTCGCCGGCAGCCGACGGCGCGCTGGCCGTACTCGCCGAGGTCGGTCGCGCGGAAGCGCACCGCACCCCGGTCCTCGCCGCGAGGGCGCGCGTCGCCGCGGCTCACCGCAGCCAGCCGTTCGAAGCCGAGAGTCTCGCCGCGCTGCGTGCGTTCGTCGCGGAGTGGTACGAATCGGCGCGGGAGATCGCCGAGTTCGCGACGTCGCCGGAGCCCGGTGCCGAGGACGCGGTGGAAGCCATGGTCGAGTTGTCGGCGTGGCCCGCGAGCGGTGTTCGGGCCGACGAGATCAAGCCACTGCTCGAACTCGTCGCGGGAACGAAGCACGAATGGACGCGCGACTGGGCGCAAGAACAACTGCAGCGTCT
Source organism: Planctomycetota bacterium (assembly GCA_049276695.1). Taxonomy (GTDB): domain Bacteria; phylum Planctomycetota; class UBA1135; order UBA1135; family UBA2386; genus UBA2386. Next base: position 8,864 of record JBASWX010000464.1, on the reverse strand, counting down.
GAAGCAGTGATGCGGGCCCTCGCGGCCGTCAGCCGCCGTCGCGCGAGCCGTGGCCGGACTACTTCGCGGCCGCCTTCGCCGCCTTGGGCTTGGGCTGCCAACCCTGCTCCTCGGCGACGAGCTGCGGGATCACCTCGCGCAGCTTCTGCGCGCGCGCCAGCGAGTCCGGGTGGGTGCTGAGGAACTCCGGCTGGCCGCTGCCGCCGAGCTTCGCCATGCGTTCCCAGAGCTTCGGCGCCTCGTTCGGGTCGTAACCGGCGCGGATCGCGTAGCGCAGCCCTTCGACGTCGGCCTCGCTCTCGTGGTCGCGGCTGTACGGCAGGATGTAGAGCACGTTGCCGCCGACGCCGAGGGCCGCCATCACCATGCCCTTGGTTTCGCCCTCCATCTCGGTCATGCCGAGGCCCGCTTCGGCGGCGATCATCGCGCCCTGCGTGATCGCACTCTGCGTCATGCGCTTGCCGCCGTGGCGCTTCACCGCGTGCGCGACCTCGTGCCCCATGACGACGGCGAGCCCGGCCTCGTTCTGGGTCACTGGCAGGATGCCGGTGTAGATCGCGATGCGGCCGTTCGGCAGGCAGAAGGCGTTCGGGGTGTCGTCGGCCTTCAGCAGGCGCGCTTCCCACCGGAAGTCCTCCTCGCAGGCCGCGGCGATCTTCTTGGCGACGCGCTGCACCATCTCGTACTGCGGTCCCGACGTGATCGCGCCGCCGGTCTCCTTGGTCGCCTCCTCGTAGGCCTGCAGGCTGAGCGGCTCGAGGTCGTCGTCGGAGTAGAAGTTGAGGTTGCCGCACGCGGCCTGTACGAGCGCGAGCAGCAGGATCAGGGCGGGGCGCAGGAGGTTCGGCATGCCCGCCATGTTACGGCCGGGTGCTCGAGCCTCCAGCGCCGGCTGGCCGGGGCCGCGCGCGGCCGAGGCCGAACTTGCGAACGCACACCGCAGGAACGATGCTGCCCCCGATGCGACCAGATCTGGTGATTCTCGGCGGTGCGCGCACCGCGATGGCGGAGTACTCCGGCACGCCGGGCTTCGGCAAGTTCAAGGACGTCTCCGCGATCGACCTCGCCGCGCACGCGGCCAAGGCGGCGCTGCAGCGCTGCGGCGTCAACCCGGAACTGGTCGACGAGACCTTCGTCGGCAACGCCGCGCAGTCGAGCAGCGACGCGATCTACGGCGCCCGGCACGTCGCGCTGAAGGCCGGGGTGCCGATCGGCAAGCCGGCGCTGACGGTGAACCGGTTGTGCGGCTCGGGCATCCAGTCGGTGGTGTCGGCGGCGCACACGATCCTGGCCGGCGAAGCGTCGCTGTGCCTCGCGGGCGGCATGGAGAACATGAGCCAGGTGCCGCACGTGATCCGCGGCGCGCGCGAAGGCTTCCGCTTCGGCGCCGAGCCGAAGATCGAGGACCTGCTGTTCGCCGCGCTCTACGACCCGTTCTGCAAGTTCTTCATGGCACAGACCGCCGAGAACGTCGCCAAGAAGGTCGGCATCTCGCGCCAGGAGCAGGACGAGTACGCGCTGCGCAGCCACCAGCTCGGGGCGGCGGCGGTGAAGGCCGGCAAGTTCGCCGCCGAGATCGCGCCGCTGACCATCACCGCGGGCAAGAAGGAAGTCGTCGTCGACCGCGACGACCACATCAAGCCGGAGACGAGCCTCGAGGCGCTGGCCGGGCTGCGGCCAGCGTTCGGCAAGGACGGCACGGTGACCGCCGGCAACGCGTCGGGCATCGTCGATGGCGCCGCGATGCTGGTGGTGACGACCGCGCAGCGCGCCAAGGAACTCGGCATCAAGCCGAAGGCGCGCATCCGTTCCTGGGGGCTCGCCGGCGTGCCGCCGGAACTGATGGGGCTCGGCCCGGTGCCGGCGATCCAGAACGCGTGCCAGCGGGCCGGGCTGAAGGTCGCCGACCTCGACCTGATCGAGATCAACGAGGCGTTCTCGGCGCAGTACCTCGGTTGCGAGAAGGAGCTGAAGCTCGACCGCAACAAGGTCAACGTCAACGGCGGCGCGATCGCGCTCGGCCATCCGCTCGGCGCCACCGGCGCCCGCCTGCTGCTGACGCTGGTGCGCGAGATGGAACAGGGCGGCAAGTCCCTCGGCTGCGCGTCCGCCTGCATCGGCGGCGGCCAGGGCATCGCAATGATCCTGGAGAAGGTGTGAGGCCGCGATGCTCCCGAGCACGGTGAAGTTCGAAGGCCGCGTCCTCTACCTGACCGAGGACCAGGAGCAACTGAAGGCGCAGCTGCAGGGGCAGCAGCGCCTCACGCACGACCCGGCGCGCAAGCTGATCGACAACATCTCGACCGACGAACTGACGCCCGGTTGGGTCTGCTACTACTACGACGAGACGCTGGCGCGCTACTGCCTGGTCGGGCTGCGCGGTGGCAACGTCAAGCAGGACGCGATCGGCAAGAGCGGCGCGTCGGTGATCGTCAGCGGCGTCAGCAAGGGCTGCGGCAGTTCGCGCGAGACCGCGCCGTACAGCGAGCTGAAGGCCGGCATCCGGCTCGTGATCGCGAAGAACATCGAGAAGATCTACGGCCAGAACTGCCAGAACATCGGCCTCTTGACGTCGACTGACTTCGCGCTGCTGCCGCGCATCGAACGCGGCGAGGCGATCCCGATCGAGGAGTTCACCAAGGGCCTCGATCCCATCGCCGCCGAGATCGTGCGGCACGGCGGCCTGTTCGCCTACAACCAGGCGCGGCTCGCTGGCAAGACGATGCCACCGGCGGTGACGACGAAGCCACGGCCGATGACCTTGTGCGAGAAGATCATCGCGCAGCGTGCGATCGCCGACGCCAAGACCGGCCGGCTCGGCATCCCGGCGGTGCAGCCGGGCGACGCGCTGTTCGTGCGCACCGACGTCCGGTTCTCGCACGAGTACGTCACGCCGATGGCCGAGGCGCTGTTCAAGATGGGGCTCGGCAAGGATGCGAAGATCACCGACCCGCAGTCGGTGTTCGCGTTCCGCGACCACCTGACGTTCCTCGACCGCATCATGCCGGAGGCCCACGTCAAGATGGGGCTGAAGGAGCAGGCAGCGTCGCTGGCCACGGTGCAGGAGGCGTTCACCAGGAAGCAGGGCGTGAAGCTCTACGGCGAAGTGGCGCGCGGCGGCAAGACCGTCGGCAGCGAGGGCATCTGCCACAACATCGTCATCGAGGACATCGCCGAGCCGGGCCAGCTGGTGACCGGCACCGACAGCCACACCTGCATGGCCGGCGCGCTGGGCTGCTTCGCGTTCGGCGTCGGCTCGACCGACATGGCGAACAGCTGGTTCACCAAGGACGTGCGGGTCAAGGTGCCGGAGTCGGTGCGGGTGAACCTGCGCGGCGCGCTGCGGCCGGGCGTGTGCAGCAAGGACGTGATGCTGCACCTGCTGGCCGACGAGTTCTTCAAGTCGGGTGCGGGCATCGGCAAGGTGCTCGAGTTCGGTGGTCCCGGCACGATGGCACTGCCGCTCGACGAACGCGCGACCTTGACCAACATGGCGGTCGAGGCCGGTGGCTTCACCGGCATCATCGAGGCCGACGACGTGGTGGTGGACTACATCGCCACCCAGCGCGGCACCGACCGCGCGAAGTTGCGGGCGCAGGTCGTCAAGGCCGATCCGGGTGCCGCGTACTGCAAGACCTTCGACCTCGACCTCGCGCAGGTCGAGCCGACCGTCGCCACGCCCGGCGATCCGCGCAACGGCGTCACGCTGAAGAGCCTGCGGGCGAAGGGCAAGGCCAAGGTGAACATCGCCTACGGCGGCTCGTGCACCGGCGGCAAGAAGGCGGACATGGACATGTACGCCGAGGTCGTGCGCAACGCGGTGGCGAAGGGTCGCACGCTGCAGGCCAAGGCCTACATCCAGTTCGGCAGCCAGCGCATCCGCACCTACGCCGAGACGATGGGCTACGTGGCGCTGTTCGAGGGTGCCGGCATCGAACTGATCGACCCGAGCTGCGGCGCCTGCATCAAGGCCGGTCCCGGCGTGTCGTTCACCGCCGACGAGGTCACGGTGTCGGCGATCAACCGCAACTTCCCCGGGCGCTCGGGGCCGGGCCAAGTCTACCTGGCGAGTCCGTACGTGGTCGCCGCTTCGGCGTTCCTCGGCTACGTCGGCGGTCCCGACGAACTCTGATCCAGCGCCGGGCGGCGCCCCGCGGGCCGCCCACGCACGACGCAGCACGCCAGCAGTGCTGCGGTGCCGGCGGCGGCGAACCAGAACGCGAACGTCCACGCGGCGGTGACGCCGCGCAGCTGGCCGGGTCCGTCCCACCACTGCAGCGCGACCGCCAGCGCGCTGACGGCGACCAGCATCGTGCTGGCCGGGCGCACCGCCTGCCAGGTGGAGCGCGACGGGGTTTCGGCCAGCGCCATGACCGCGACCAGCGCACAGGTGCACAGGCAGGTGAACCCGGCCGAGGTCTGCCAGCCGGGCGGCCCGCTGTGCTCGCCGAACAGGCGCACGAAGCGGACCTGGATCCACGGCTGCATCGTGGCCAGCGCGGCGATCGCAGCGCTGACCAACAGCAACCCGCGGCCGCGGGCCGGGCCGGCGGCCGCAGCCGGTGTGGAGTCGGGTTCGGGAAGGAAGGCAGGCACGGGGATCCGGTGGCCGACGACAGTAACCGATGCGGGGGCCGCGCGTGTTGATGGCATCATCGCTGCGCGCCCGTACTGCGGCCGCTACGGCACCTGGTCACGCACTGCGGCGCGTTCGCACCGGCGGCTGGGCTCGACCAAGGGTGGTGCCGCGCCTGTCCGCCGCTGCCACCCTGCACGATCTCACTGGACCGTGAACGCAAGCCCACGCGAGGACGAAAACCCACCGAGCGCACAGCTGTCGAACCAAGCCCCCTGCACGTAGTACGACAGTCCAGCGAGCCCCGGCGTGTTGGGGATCGGTACCGGCATCGCCGCCGAACCGGCGGCATCGCTGAGCAGCGCCACGAGCAGCGCCGGCGGCGTCAGCAACTCGACGTGCACCGACAACCCGAACAACGGCACGTTCGCGGGGGCCGTGCCGAATACACCGAGGCCGAGCCAGTTCGCCGGCGCGTTGCCGTGCAGGATCGCGAAACCAGGCGTGTTCACGAACGGTGGCCCGTTGCCGGCGATCGTCGGCAGGCCGGGGCAACCGGCGGTGGCGACGCCGTACGGCACCAGGGCCGGGCCGGCGGCGACCTGACGCACCGACAGTACGAGGTGCTGCGCCCCGAACGGCAGATTCGGGATCGTGATGGTGCCGTCGGCGCCGGCCTGCACGCCACCGCTCCAGTAGATCGTGCTCGGTGTGGTCGCGTTCGCGAGTTCGCACCACAGCACCTCGTGTGGTGCCACGGCGAACGACTGCAGGCGCCGCAACGTCACGCTGGCGCGCGCGGTCGGCAACGGTGCGTTGTCGGCGGGCCACGTCGACGCGGTCTCGAGCCACAACCGCACCGACCAGCTCGTCGTCGAGTCGACGATCGTCGCCGTATCCCATGCGAACCACCCGCCCCACGTGCCGGACGGCGATCCGTTCGCGGGCACGACCGGGTCGCCGGGATCCGGCTGCTGTCCCACCGCAGCGAGGTCGTGGTCGACACCGTGGAACGCCGGGAACGACTGGTTGGCGCGGAACCCGGTCAACGACTCGACCGCGTGCTTCGGCGACAGCGTGAAGTACTGCCCGGCCCAGCCTGCGGCGCTGCCGTGCGTGTGGCCACGGCCGTCCCAGTACATCGCCGCGCCGGTGCGCAGCGTGTCGAGGTGTTCGTACAACGTCGGCTTGTTGGTCCACGGTGCCACCGTGTCGTTGGTGCCACAGACGATGCGCGTGAACGGTTGGTCGGCGGTGGCGAACAGGTCGAACGGTTCGAGCACGTCGGTGACGAGCGGGCTGCCCGGCAACGTCGTTGCCAGCGGCGCGGCCGTGGTCCCCAACAGGGCCGGGCCGTCGCCGCCTTCGAACTCGGTCGGCGGCACGAACGCCAGCGCAGCGCACAGTTCCTGCGGGAACGCGCGCGCGAACATGTGCGTGCCGCGGCCGCCGAGCGACAACCCAGCCATCGCCGTGCGCAGCGGGTCGACGCTCTGCGTCGATTGCAACCAGTCGATGATCCACTGCAGCCGTCGTTGCGCGTAGTTCACGACGACGTCCCCGATGGTTGGCGAACCGAGTACGTCGGCGAAGCGATCGAACAGCTGGCAAGTGCCGAACCACCGCGTCGCGGCGCCGTACACGCTGCCCTGGTAGTTCAGGTAGAGATTCTCGTCGCAGCTGACATAGAGCCCGTTCTCGACGTCGAGGTTCAGCATCACCGTCGGCCCACGCGATGGCCGATAGCTCCAGTACGAACCGCCGCCGCCGTGCAGGAACACCACCGCCGGCATCGGTGCGGTCGGCAGACCCGCCTGCGGTTCGAACACACCGAACAGGAATGGCACACCGTGGCACGACGCACTGCCCATCACCGGGAACCCCGCCACGCCAGTGGTGTGGTCGCTGCGACCGTCGATCCAGTACGCGTAGACGTCGTACGGATGGCCGCCGTCGGTGCCGCTGTGTTGCACGTGCGGCTGCACGCCACCGACGGACTGTGCGATCGGCGTCGCCAGCGCGGTGTAGGTTGAACTCCCGGTCTTCAGCACCGCGAAGTACTCGGCCGCTGCCGCATGGGGCGTGTAGACGAACAACGACTGGCCCGTCGCCAGCGTGTAGGTGCCGGAGATCGCGGCCGGGATCGTCCACGTGCTGCCGGGTGCCGACGCCTGCAGCCGTTCGGCCTTGCAGTCGAACGGGTAGAGCCGACCGATGCGCTCGGCGGCGAGCACGTCGGCCAACGACCCGAACGGCAGCGGCGACCGGTGGATCGACCAGCTGTCGACACCGGTGAAGGTGACGCCCGTGTCGGTCCAGACGAGCCAGGTCTGGCCGTCGCGATGCCAGCCGCTCAAGCCCGTCTGGGCGGTGGCCGCGGTGCCGAGGCAGTACGCAATGGACACGAAGAGGCAACGGAGCACGTGCATGGAGGTCAAGAACCAGCTGGGCCGGGGCGCACGCGGAGAGCATGCCACAGGATCCGCCCGTCAGCCGCGCCGATGGAAGGACGCATTCCTGGTTGGCGACGTGGGGACGATGGCATGGTGACGACGATCCCCGACCCAGGCCCGGCCCGCAACGCTGCCGAACAGTGGGGTCATGACGGAGGACGAATGGGCACCGTTGCCGGCGGTCGAGCTGTGCCGGCAACCCGGTGAGCGCGCCGAAGTTGCTCCCCGCCGCGCCCCACGTGCGGCGGCGCCGTCACCGCCGGAACCCGATCCGGCCGCGCAGCGGTTGCTGGCCGACCTGCAGGCCCGCCTCGCCAAGGCGACGCCGGCGACGAACTGGCTCGCCGAAGCCCGACGCCGGGAGGACAAGGAACGGCGGCAACTGCGCGCCGCCGGCGCGCCCGAGCTGGCGGCGACCGCGGTGACTGGCAGCGACCCGACGGCAACTCCTGTCGTACACTACGATCGCGGCCCCGACGGCCGCGACGGGCGCGAGGACAGCGACTGGTTCCGGGCGCTGCCGGCGGCCGAACAGCAGCGCCTGCACGCGGTGTGGGCGACCGAACGCGGCCGCTTCACCAACCAGGGCGTCCTGTTCGCAGCGCGGATGCGCCGGGCGCTGGCCCACGGCGCCCTGGTGATGGGTGCGCTCGGCGTGCTGCAGTCGCTGCTGCTCGGCGGCTTCGGCCTCGTGCCGGTCATGGCGTTCGCGGGCGCGGTCGCGGCGGCGATCGCCGAACTGTGCCGCGGCGACCGGTTCGTCTACGCGTTGGCCGGCGGGCTCGCCTGGGTGGTGGTGATGGGCCCGCTCGTGCCAGGCAACCCGTTCGTGCTGTACGGCCTGCTGATGGCGGCCTACGGGATGGGGGCGATCGGCATGGAAGGCGAGATGCGGCGCAGCGGCGGCTTTCCGGACCGCTGACGCGCGCCAACAGCAGCCGGCATCAGCCGTCGCGGCAGCAGCAGTCGACGCAGCCGTGTTCGGCGCAGGTGCCGCAGGCGCGCAGGACCTCGGCGCGCAGCGCCGCCCGGGCGCGGAACAGGCGCACCCCGGCGTTGGTCTCGCTGATACCGGTCTCCCGCGCGAACTCGTTCACCGCGCTGCCCTCGAGTTCGACGCGGCGCAGCGCGTGGGCCTGCGCCGCCGGCAGGTTGTCCAGCAGCTGGCCGATGCAGGCGCACGCGGTGCGATCGGCGGCGGCGCTGGCCTCGCTGGCGCGGTCGTCGAGGGCGATCGCCAGCTGGTCGAGGCGGCGCGCTGCGGCGCTGTCGCGGCGATGCCGGTCGACCACCGCGTTGCGCAGCACGCGGTAGAACCACGCCCGCGCCGATTCGCCGGCGCGCAGCTCGCTGCCCTTCTCCAGGCTCTTCACGAAGGCGTCCTGAAGCAGGTCCTCGGCCAACGTGCGGTCGCCGACGCGGCTGGTCAGGAAGGCGAGGAACTCGCGGTGGCTGGCGAGCAGCCGCTGCAGCACCGCCGGGTCGGGGGCGGGCGCCTTCATGCCAGGTTCCGGCGGGACGGGCTGCGGCCGAAACGCCGCAGCCGCAGGGAACTGACCAGTACCGAAACGCTGCTGAGTGACATCGCGAGGCTCGCCAACACCGGGGACAGCCGCAGCCCGGCGAACGCGAACGCGCCGGCGGCGACCGGGATGGCCAGCACATTGTAGAGCGACGCCCACAGCAGGTTGCGCCGGATCGTGCGCATCGTCGCGCGCGCCAACGCCAAGGCTGTCGGCACCGACTCGAGGCCGGAACGCAGCAGCACCACGTCGGCGGCGGCAGCGGCGCTGTCGCTGCCCGCGGCCACCGCGATGCCGACGTCGGCGGCGGCC
>JBASWX010000463.1:0-2134 GCA_049276695.1 Planctomycetota bacterium | reverse complement strand
AGCCCGCCGCGCGGGGCTCGCGCGCGCCGCCGGCGTGGTGCCGGGCGAGTTCGATCGCACGCGACGGCTGGCCCGCGCCAGCGATGCCGTGGCGAAGGAAGGCGACCGCATCGACGCACTGGCATCGCGTGCAACCGGGCTGGCGACCACCGAGAGTGAACGCCGGCCGCGCCTGCCGTTCCCGCCGCTGGCGACGCCGCGATCGTTCGGCCGCGACCTGATCGCCGGGCTCGGCACGCTGCCGGCGCTCGGCCGGCTCGAACGACCGGTGCTCGGCGAGATCGACGACCGCATGCACCGCACCGACCCGCACGACGACCACCCGGAAGCGAGCCTGTGGCAGCGGTTCCGGCGCCGGCTGTGGCTGCGCGGGTGAGCAGCCCCCCGGCCGCGACGAACGCGTGACTCGCGCCGGCGGGGCCCGGCCCGTAGAACGCCGGCCCTTCCCCCACTCCGAGGATCTGCCCGTGTCGCCATCGCTGCTGCCAACGCTGCCGAGTTCCCGTTCCTTCGTGTCGATCGCGGTGGCGTTCGCCGCGTTCGCCGCCATCGCCCCCGCACAGGGTCTGGCCAAGGACCGAGCCACCGGCGCAGGCATGGTCGACGTCGCCGCCTGCCAGCAGTGGCTCGGCATGCTGGCAAGCGAGGAGTTCGGCGGTCGCGGCACCGGCCAGCCCGGTTTCGAGAAGGCTGCCAACTACGTCGCCGCCCACTTCAAGGCGCTCGGCCTCGAGGCGCGCGGCGCCGACGGCGACTACTTCCAACGCATGCCTTGGCCGGTGACGAGCGTCGTTCCCGAGAAGACCTTCGTGCGCATTCGGACGAAGGAAGGGCAGGCGCTGGCGATCCCCGCCGAACGCATGCAGGGCATTGCGAACGCGTCGTTGTCGGCCAAGGGCGACGTGGCGCTGCTCGCGGTCGACGTGCCGGCGCCGGCGCCGCGTCCAGAAGGCACACGGCAGGACGGCCAGTCGCGCTTCAACTTGCCCCAGATCCCGGGACTCGACGCGGTCGACGTGAAGGACAAGGTCGTGTTCGTGTACCTGCGGCAGACCGGTGAGCAGCCGAATCCGCTTGGCAACTTCGCAGTCTCCCGCGCCCTACAGGGAAAGGAAGCGGCCGCGGTGGTGTTCGTGCAGAAGAGTGAGGTGCGCGGTGGGATCGAGGCTACGGGCGGCCGGCGCGCCGGCGGCCGACTGCAACCGCCGCAACCGACGATCGGCGGCAAAGACGTCGAGCAACTGCTCGCCGCCGCCGGAACGACGATCGACGCACTCGCCGAGGCACCGCTGCTCACCGTGCCCGCGCTGCAGGGCGAGATCGGCATCGCGATCGCCGAGCGCGAGTCAACTGTCATGAATGTGTTCGCGGTGCTGCCCGGCAGCGACCCGAAGAAGAAGGACGAGTACGTGGTGATCGGCAGCCACCTCGACCACCTCGGTCGACGCGGCGATCGGTACTTTCCCGGCGCTGACGACGACGGTTCGGGCACGACTGGCGTGCTCGCCGTCTCGCAGATGTTGGCGAAGAACCCCGTGAAGCCCGCGCGCAGCGTCCTGTTCGTCTGCTTCTGCGGTGAAGAGAACGGTCTCAGGGGCTCGCGCCACTTCGCCGACAACTGCCCGATCCCGCTGTCGTCGATCGTCGCCGAACTGCAGATGGACATGATCGGCCGCGACGAGGAGGAGAACGCCGAGGGCGACAAGGGTGAGAAGGCCGAGGACAACCGCAACACCGTGCACCTGATCGGCACCAAGAAGCTGGCGCCGGCCTTGCACGACCTCTGCATCGCGAAGAACGCCACCGCCGGCCTCGACATCGAGTGGGACCAGGAGGGCATGTACTCCCGCAGCGACCACGCCAACTTCGCGCGCCACGGCGTGCCGATCGCGTTCTTCTTCACCGGCCTGCACCGCGACTACCACCAGCCCAGCGACACGCCCGACAAGATCCACTACGAGAAGCTGCTGCGCATCGCGACCTGGGTCTACGACATCGCCTTCGAACTGGCGGTGCAGGAAGGCCGGCCGGAGATCGAGCCGGAGCTGTGGCAGAAGCTGCGCGGCAACCGCGGCCCGGAGCAGCCGGCCGCGCCGCTGCGCGGCGGCAACGCCGGCGGCGGCAAGGACACCGG
>JBASWX010000462.1:0-1915 GCA_049276695.1 Planctomycetota bacterium | reverse complement strand
GGTCGATGCCGCGCACGCGTCCGGCTCGGCGAAGCCGCGCGGCTTCTGGCGCCCGCGCCGCTGATCGCCGCGTCCCGGCAGGAATGTGCGCGGCGTGGGAACACCGCCGCGCGATGATGCGCCCGCCACGCGGGGGTGGCGGAACGGCAGACGCAGCGGCCTTAAAAGCCGCGGGCCGGTTGAACGGCCGTGAGGGTTCGAGTCCCTCCCCTCGCACCTACCTTCGGAGTTCGAAGGCGAATCGTGTGATTCGTCGCGTTTCTCGTTTGCACTGGCACCCATCGTTGGCACCCTCCCGGCCTCGCCATGCCGAAGAAACCCGCCCTCGGGCTCCCGCCATACGTTCGCCAGCGCGCGAGCGGATTCCGCGCCGTGCTGCGCATCAACGCGACCCGCCACTACGGCCCGACGATGCGGACCGCACAGGAGGCCCACGCCTACGCGCTTCGGTTCCTCGAGATCCACGAGAAGCGCGGCGACACCGCGCCAGTCCTGTCGGTCGCGCAGGGCTGCCAGCGGCTGCTCGACGAGCTGCAGCGCAGCGGCGCGCGCCCCGACACGATCGACTTCTACGCGAAGTATCTGCGCGTCTTCCGCAAGCAGTGGGGCGACGACCGGCCGTTGCACCAGGTCGGCCAGCGGGACCTGCGGCTCTACATCGTGAGGCGCGAGCGCCAGGTCAAGCCGCAGACCCTCTACCAGAAGGAACTGCAGGTCGCTGGCCGGCTGTTCCGGTTCGCGATCGCCGAGGGGCTGTTGTTCCGCAACCCGCTCGAAGGCGTGCGATCGCCCAGGATCCGCAAGGGCCAGTTCCGTGCCATGACCCAGGACGACGTGATGCACGCGGTCGACGGCATCCTCGCCAGCGGCTTCCCGCAGTGCCGCATGCACGCCGACATCGTGCTGCTCCTGTTCTTCACGGGGCTGCGGCTCGCCGAGGTCGGCCGACTGCGCGTGCGCGACTACGTGGTCGACGGCAAGGCCGCGACGCTGTTCGTGGACGGCAAGACCGACAACCGGCACCAGCCCGTGCCGCAGGCTCTGCGCGCCAGCATCGACCGGCTCGCGGCTGGCAAGAAGCTCGACGACCCGCTGCTCGGCGTGGGCAACCGCAGGCTCACGTCGCGCGTCATGGAGTTGTGGCGCCACCGCCTCGGCCTGCCGCACTTCTCGGCGCATGTGATGCGGCACTCGTACGCGACCGCCATGGCGCGCCTCGGCGTCGATCAGTTCCGGTTGCAGGCGTTGATGGGGCATCGGTCGATCACTCAGACGGCGCGCTACTACCATGCGGCGAGCCCTGACCTGCAGGACGCCGCCGAGCTACTCGGCGACCGGAAGCCTGCCAGGCGAGGAAGTCGTGCTCGGCGCGCAACGAAGCCGGCGAGCCGGGCAGCTTCTCGACCGACTCGAGGAACTCCGGCACCTTGAAGTAGTCGAGCCCGTCGACCAGGTAGCGGCGTGCGAACTCGCCGCGGTCCGCGAGGCGCCGCAGGCGATCGACGGGCAGCTTGCTCAGCCGCGCCGCGGTCGGCACCCGGATGAACTGCGGGAGTTCGACGGTCGTCGTCACTTCCCCACCTCCTTCTTCTGCGCCGCCCGCCACGCCTTCTGCACCAGCCTCACGTGCTTGGACGGCAGCCGGAGCAGGGCTTCGTAGGCCGCGAGGATCGAGGCGGCGGAAGTCTGTTGCTGCATCGTCAGGGACAAGGTGGCGCCGTAACGCAGCGCGCCCTCGATCTCCGGCCGAGGCATCGGCCACGAGGAGCCGTCGTCGGGGCGGAAGTGGGTCACGGCCCGTCCTTCGGCACGATGAACGTGAAGTGCCCGCCTCTCCTCGTCGACTCCCAGCAGCGCGACCAGAAGCTGCCGTTGTCCTGCACGGCCGACAGCAATTCCTCGTTCGACGAGTAGC
>JBASWX010000461.1:0-3534 GCA_049276695.1 Planctomycetota bacterium | reverse complement strand
CCGATCGCGCTCGCGCGGTGCGAGCGGCAGCAGTTCCACCAACGGCGGCAGGCGCCCGTGCAACTGCCGCAGCAGCGCCTCGATCTGCTCGGGGGCAGCGTGGTAGCCCATGCGCTGAACGCGCGGCTTCAGGGCGCCCGGCGCCTGCGGCCCGCGCAGCAGCAGCTCGGCGAGCACCGCCAGCTCGTCCTTGCCGACCTGCAGCACCTCGTCGAGCTTGTGCCGGAACTTCGGCACCCGCCCACCGCCGTCGACGCGCGCGACGACGCCCTTCTCCTGCAAGGACATCAAGGCGCCGGCGACCTGGAACGCCACCAGCTCGGTGACCGGGTCGCGGTTGTTCTTCTGGTTGCAGCCGTCGACCAGCGCGTTCTCGCTGAGCGGGTAGGTGTCGGGAACAGTGAACTGCTTCTCGATCAGCACGCCGACGAGGCGCTGTTCAGTGCGGTCGAGCTTGTTCATGGCAGTCAGTGCCTCCGGTTCCCGCTACTTGCCGCCGCCCGGCAGGATGCCGCCCGGGATCGTGATGCCCGGCAGCTTCTTCTTCGCTTCGTCGAGCAGCTTCTTCTTCGCGTCCTCCTCGGCCTTCTTCTTCTCGGCTTCGAGCCGCGCCTTCGCCTCGTCGACGACCTTCTGCTGCGCCTGCTCGACGTTCTCGCCGACCGACTTGTTCGGATCGATCACGCCCTGCAGTTGCGGCGCAACCCCGCCGAGCAGCTTGCCGGCCTGCCCCTGGACATAGTTGGCGAGTTGCTGCTGGCCGGCCGCGAGCAGTGCGTTCTGCAGCGCCTGGTCGTCGAGCGCGACCGCCGGCCGGCTGACCGGCCCGCGCAGCCCGATCGGCAGCACCAGCGATTCGATCTTCGTCGGCGCGGTGTTGCCCAGCGTCCAGGTCGTGTCCTTCATCGCCACCGACAGCGGCAGGTCCATCGCCAGCACCTGGCCGGCGACGCGCGCGAACGAACCCTTCGCCGCCAGATCGATGGTGCCGCCGCTGACCGGCCGCGAGCCGCTGATCTTCAGCTTGCCGAACAGCGAGTCCGCCGGAATGCCCTTCATCGCGAACGAGAAGCCGAGGTCGGCCTTGCTCGCCGAGCGCCCATCGATGCCGAAGGCGAGCGAGTCGGACTGGTTCTTCACCGCGAACGACAGCATGTCGGGCAACAGTGACGGGGCGCTGGACAGGTTGCGCGCGCGCAGGTCGAACTTGTCGGCTTTGCCGTCGATCGAGTAGTCGATGCCCTCGATGTCGATGCGGCGGATCACGAAGCGCGGCGCCTGGTCGAGCAGGTGGGTCGCGACGACCATTGCCAGTCCGGCCTGTTCCTGCCGCTCGCGCTCGGCCCGTTGCTCCTCCGGCGTCTTGGGGGCAGGCGGCTCGCCGCCACCGGCGATCTTCTCGATCCACTCGGCCGCCTGCAGCAGCCGGTCCTTCCACAGCTCGTAGTCCGCGAGCCAGTCCTCAGCGGTCTTGGTGCCGGCCGGCGGCGGCGGCGGTTCGGGCGGCGGCGCCTCGCCAGGAATGAGCACGCCGGGCGTGCTGCGCTGCGTGCCGCCGCGGGCGTTGGTCGACTTCACTTCGTCGATCACGAAGCGCTTGCGCGCCAGTTCGCCCATGTCGAGCCGCGCGGTGACGACGTCGGCCGCGAGGAAGTCGCGGTCGAGCCGTTCGCTGTCGGCGATGGCCAGACCCTCGAGCAGGATCTGGCCGTCGGACAGACCGACGCGCGCCGCCTTCAGGTCGACGGTCGCCCCGTTGATGCTCTCGAGTGCGCCGTGCACGGTGCGGGTCAGGATCGGCGTCGAGAACCACGACTGGAACACCCACGCACTCGCGACCAACACCGCCGCGGCGAGCACGCCGGAGAGGCGGAGCGGCATGCCGACCTTCTTCGCGGCCAGATCCTGCCACGACGTCTTGCCCTTGCCCTTGCCGAGGAACAGCCAGGTCAGGAACCGCACCGACTTCCGGCTGGTGAGCTTCTGGTAGCGCTCGCTGTTCTCCTCGAGCCCGGCCATGTGCGTGCGCAGCTTCTTCATCGTGCGATTCAGCAGCACGCCGGTCAGCACGCCGAACAAGAGACCGACGACGAGGCCGCCGGTGGTCGCGTAGTACTCGAAGCCGAACCAGGCGGTGCCCTTGCCGTTGACCAGCGCGCGGAACAGGCCCTGCAGCGGACCGTCGAGCAGCCAGCTCCCCACCGCGTACGAGAGTGGCAGCAACGCGAAGCTGACCAGCTTGGCGAGCAGCAGCACCAGGCCGAACAGCGCCAGGTTGGCGTTCAGCACCATCACGCAACACAGCAGCAGCAGGATCAGGCCGGGCGCCTGCAGGAGGCCGCCGCCGAGGTCGCCGGGCAGGAAGCAGCCGGGAACGAAGCCGAGCACGCCAGCGAACACCGTCGCCAGCATCACCTGCAGCGGCGTCGCCTTGCCGCGCAGCACCGAGCCGATCTTGCGTACGAACAGCATGCCGCCAACCGTAGGCGCCCCTGGCGCGCGGTCAATCAAGTCGCGGCGTGAGCACCGGGGTGCAGCCGTTCGAGCTGCGTGCGGAAGTGCCCGCGCAGCGCTTCATGCTGCGCGCGCAGGTGTCCCTGCGGCAGGACCGGCGGCCCGGTCCGCACGAACGGCGCCGCGACGTCAGCCGTGGTCAGTGCGGCTTCGCCCGCGAGGCGGCGCACCGTCCACGCCGCCTGCAGCGCGGCCCCCAGGGCCGCCGACTCGGTCTCGGCCAGCACTCGCACCGGCACCGCGAACACGTCGGCGAGGATCTGGCACCACAACGCGTTCTGCGCCGCCCCACCGGTGAGCCGCACCTCGTCGATCGGCACTCCCGTCGCCCGCAGCTGGTCGAGGCCGAGGCCCAGGTTGAGCGCGGTGCCTTCGAAGGCGGCGCGGTAGAGGTGGCCCGGCCGCAACAGTCCTGGGCGCAGGCCGAGCAGCGTGCCGGTCGCCTCCGGCAGGTCGGGCACGCGTTCGCCGAGCAGGAACGGCAGCATCGTGAGCCCCGCGCAGCCTGGCGGCACGGCGGCCGCGGCGGCGGTCAGCTCGCGATGCGAGAGGCCCGTGAGCGTCTTCACTTCCTCGGTGACGCCGGTCAGGTTCATCACGCACAGCAGGGGCAACCAGGCGCCGTCGCTGCTGCAGAACGGTGCGATCAGGCCGCGTCGGTCGAGCACCGGCGAGGTCGTGCGCGTGAAGATCGTGCCCGAGGTGCCCAGGCTGGTGACGACGACGCCGGCGCTGGTCGCGCCGCTGCCGACAGCCGACATCATGTTGTCGCCGCCGCCGGTCGCGACCGGTATGCCGGCGGTGAGGCCGAGGTCAGCGGCGGCCGTTGCCGTCAGGCGCCCGGCGAGCGTGCCCGGCCCGCGCAGCGGCGGCAGCATCGCCGGCAGGCGCGCGTCGATCGCGGTCATGGCGCGCGGATCAAGACTGCGCGCGATCGGATCGAAGAACCCGGTGCCCGAGGCGTCGCCGCACTCCATCGAGCGTTCGCCGGTCAGGTACAGATTGACGTAGTCGTGCGGC
>JBASWX010000460.1:0-3910 GCA_049276695.1 Planctomycetota bacterium | reverse complement strand
CGCGTCGACTTCGGCAACCGAGGTCGCGGCGAAGTGCGTGAACACGCCGGCGATCGACAGCCGGCCGCGCCGCAGCACACCATCGACGAACGTCGCCAGGTCCGCCGCCGGCACGCCGTGCCGGCTCATCCCGGTGTCGACCTCGACGTGCACCGGCAGGTAGCGCCGCGACGCGCGCGCCAGCGCCTGCGCCAGTTCGATGCTGCCGAGGCTCGGCACCAACGCGTGCTGCACCACGAAGTGCGCCTCGGCCGGCGCCACCGGGCCGGCGACGAGGATCGGCGCGGCGATGCCCGCTTCGCGCAGCAGCGCTCCTTCGTGCACGTTCGCGACCACCAGTTCACTGGCCCCGTGCTGCAAGGCGGTACGGGCGACCCGGACCATGCCGTGGCCGTAGGCATTGCTCTTCACCACCGCGAGCAGGGCGCAGCCGGGCGCCAACAGGGCGCGGAACGCGCGCACGTTGTGGCCGATCGCGTCGAGGTCGACGTCGATCCATGCCGGAGCCGCCAACGCCGGCGCTGATTCGATCGGAATGCGCAGCATGCCCTGACCGCCGGGCGCGAGCTTACTGCGCGGCGATGACCGAAGCGAACGCGCAGCGACGACCACCGGCCCGGCCGCGGCCGCGAAAAGCCTCGCGCGCCGCCGGCCCTTGCGCGACTCTTCGCCGATGCGGCAGATCCTGGTCACCAGCGCGCTTCCCTACGCGAACGGCCCGATCCACCTCGGCCACCTGGTCGAGTACATCCAGACCGACGTCTTCGTGCGCTTCCAGCGCCTGTGCGGCAACAAGGTCGCCTACCTGTGCGCCGACGACACCCACGGCACCGCGATCATGATCCGGGCGCAGAAGGAAGACCGCACGCCGGAGCAGCTGATCGCCGAGATGGCGCTCGCCCACCAGCGCGACTTCGCGGCGTTCGGGATCTCGTTCGACCACTACGGCTCGACCCACAGCCCGGCCAACCTCGCGGCGTGCACCGGCATCTGGCGCAACCTGCGCGCCCGCAACCTGGTGGTCGAGCGCACCGTCGAACGGCTGTTCGATCCGGTGCAGAAGACCTTCCTGGCCGACCGCTTCGTGGTCGGCGAGTGCCCGCGCTGCGGGGCCAAGGAGCAGTACGGCGACAGCTGCGAGGTCTGCGGTGCCACCTACGCGGCGACCGAACTGAAGAACCCGCGCAGCGCGCACAGCGGCGCCACCCCGGAACTGCGGCCGAGCAAGCAGTTGTTCGTGCGGCTGCAGCCGCTGCAACCGTTCCTGAACGAATGGACGCAGAAGAGTGGGGCCTTGCAGACCGAGGTCGCCAACTACCTCGCCGGGCACTTCCTGGACAAGCCGCTGCAGGACTGGGACGTGTCGCGGCCAGCGCCGTACTTCGGCTTCGAGATCCCGGATTCGCCAGGCCAGTTCTGGTACGTTTGGTTCGACGCGCCGGTCGGCTACATCGCCAGCACTGCCGAGTGGTGCGCGAAGACCGGACAGAGCCTCGATGCGTGGTGGAAGAACCCGGAGTGCGAGATCGTGCACTTCCTCGGCAAGGACATCACCTACTTCCACACGCTGTTCTGGCCCGCGCTGCTCGAGGTCGGCGGCTACCAGCTGCCGCGGCGCATCCAGATCCACGGCTTCCTGCGCGTGAACGGCGAGAAGATGTCGAAGTCGAAGGGCACCTTCGTGACCGCGGCGCAGTACCTCGCGCACCTCGACCCCGAGTGGCTGCGGTACTACTACGCCAGCAAGCTGAGCAGCAAGATCGACGACCTCGACTTCCAGGCCGACGAGTTCGTCGGCAAGGTCAACAGCGACCTGGTCGGGCGCGTGGTGAACCTCGCGAGCCGGTCGGCGCGCTTCGTCGAGACGACGGGGCTGGCGAAACGGTACCCCGACGACGGCGGCCTATTCGTGCGGGCGGCGGCGCAGAGCGCGGCGATCGGTGCGGCCTACGAAGCGTGCGACTTCCGCGAGGCGACGCGCCTCGTGATGCTGCTCGCCGACGCCGCCAACGAGTACGTCGAGAAGAAGGCGCCGTGGACGCTGAAGAAGGACCCGGCGAAGGGCCCGGAGCTGCAGGACGTGTGCACCGTGGTGCTCAACCTGTTCCATCAGATCGCCGTCTACCTGCAGCCCGTGCTGCCAAAGCTGGCGGCGAAGGCCGGCGCGTTGCTCGGCAGCCGCTGCGACCGCTGGGATGCGGTGGCCACGCCGCTGATCGGCACTGCGGTCGCGAAGTTCGAGCACCTGATGGGTCGTGTCGAACCGGACAAGGTGCAGGCGATGTTCGTGCCGCAAGCCGCGGTGACGCCGGCGCCCGGGGCCACTGCACCCGCAGCCACGACCTCGCCGGCCTCCGGCGCCGGCAGCGACGCACTGGCGAAGGAACCGCTGTCGCCCACCATCGCGATCGACGACTTCCAGAAGGTCGACCTGCGCATCGCCAAGGTGGTCGCCGCCGAAGCGGTGCCCGACGCGAAGAAGCTGCTGCGGCTGACGCTCGATCTCGGCAGCGGGCCGACCCGCAACGTGTTCGCCGGCATCAAGGGCGCCTACGCGCCCGAGCAACTGGTCGGCCGACTGGTCGTGATGGTCGCCAACCTCGCGCCGCGCACGATGAAGTTCGGCGTCAGCGAGGGCATGGTGGTCGCGGCCGGCACCGATGGCGAGGTGTTCCTGGTCGCTCCGGACGCCGGCGCCCGCCCCGGCCAGCGGCTGCACTGACGTCGCGCGCCCTGGGCCGACGTGAAACAGGGCCCGGCTAGCCGGACCCTGTCTCGGATTCCTAGACGAGGCCGCGACCGCGCCAGCGGCGCGGCCTGCGGCCGAGGCTCACTTCTTCGCCTTCTTCGCCTTCTTCTTCTTCTTCTTCTTGGCCATCGCTTCTGTCCTCGTTTGGTTGGGGTAGGGAAGACCGGCGGCCCACAGCATGGGAGCCTGGGGAACCCGGCCGCCCTTGGAGATCGGCCACCGCCGCCTCAGAATTCACCGGAACTCTCGCAGGCGGGCGGAGATAGTGCGGCCAAGGAGGACTCGCGTTGCTTGCGAATCGCTATGAGAGCCCGCTCTTTCTTGGATCAGACTGAACAACCCAGTGCACACGGCGGCGGCGCAACCAGCGCGGCCAGCGGGGGCTCTTTCTTTGTCCGGCAGCCACCGCCCATCGTGGAACAACGGCGAGCGGACCCCTACCCCTGGCGGCGGCGGGAGCCGTTCCCGACTGGCGCCGCGGTCAGTCGAACAGCTTGTCGAGGGTCTTCTTGGCGTCGGTTCCGTACTCGTCGCCGAGGCCCGGGTCGTCGCCCTCGCGGTTGAGCGCTTCGTGGTAGATCTCCGCCAGCTTCTTCGCGGTCTCGCCCGCGTACAGCCGGACCATGCCGACCGTCGTGCGGTCGTCGAACAGGATCGTCAGCAGCGTGCGGTCGCCGACCAGGGACAACTGGATGTTGTCGCGTTCCCCCTGGTGGAACATCGCGGTGAACTCCTCTTCGCCGAGCAGCCGCGCCATCTCCTTGGTGGCCGCGAACGAACCCGCGACCAGCGCCGAGATGGTGTCGATGTCGATCGTGCGCAGTTCGCCGCGCTTGGTGACGAGGTGCCCTTCCTTGTCGATCAGCAGCGCACACTTGGCGCCCGACAACCGCAGGAACTCGGCGAGCAGCTTGTCGATGCGATCGATGTCCTCCTTGTAGAAGGTCAAGCGATCGTGCCGCAGCCGGTCGTTCTGCGACATGCGTTTGACGTCGGACATGGCGATCGCTCCCGGCTCAGGGCTGGTTGAAGTAGAGGAACGCGACCCCGGCAGCAGCGAACAGCAGGGTCACGGTGAGGCCGATGATCAGGCCGAGGTTGCCGCGGCGCGCCGGAGCGGTGGCAGTCGCGTGCGACGCGGCCGCAGCCGCCGGTGGGCTG
>JBASWX010000459.1:0-2013 GCA_049276695.1 Planctomycetota bacterium | reverse complement strand
CCGCAGCGCCGCGCGGTTCAGGCCGGGGAACGGCGACGGCGTCGCCAGCGCCGCCACCAGCACGACTCCGCGCGCGTCGAGGTCCACCGCCACCACCACCGTGCCCTCGTGCCCGCGGATGCGGTCGTCGGCCGGGTACTCCGGCGGCGGATTGTCGGCGTCGGGCTTCGCGTCGACGACCGCGCTCGCCGCACTGGGCGGCGGCGGCACCGGCAGCGCCGGCGGTGACGCGAGCTGCGGCACGGGGCGGTAGCGCGCGAGCCAGGGAACGTCGTCCGGCTCGGCCGGCGGCGCCGCGGCCAGTTCCGGTGGCACCGCCAGCGGCGGCAGCAACGCCGGGACAGCCTCCTCGAGGGGGGCGGACGCGTGCACCTCGATCGCCACTTCCTCGACCACGACCGGGACCGGCACCGGCTCGGTGCCAGCGGCACCCGGCGACGGCGGCTCCGCCAGCAGTTCGACCCGCGGCGTGCCAGCGGCCGCCGCCGCCGGCCTGCCGACCCCGGCCACGATCGCGCCAGCGACGGCGCCGCAGTGGATGGCCAGCGACAGCAGGAGCACGACGGCGCGCATGTCTGTGCCAACGATCCTAGGTGGCGCGCGGTTCGCCGGCCAGGGCGGGATGGCGCGCGCGTCCGGTCGCCTCCTGGAGCCGGTCCGGCCGGTCGTTATGCTCGGCCCGATGCCGTCGGAAGCGCCCGAACATCCGCCCCACAACCCGCGCATGCACCGCGGCGGCAAGCTGTCGTTCCGCGCCCGCGGCGTCGAACTCGACGGCGACCCCGGCGACCGGCTGGTGCTCGGCGGCAAGAACCCGCCGGCGCTGCACGAACTGGCGCCCTCGCAGTTCGCCGACGTCGAGATCGAGATCGGGCCCGGCAAGGGCGCGTTCCTGCTGGCGGCGACCGAGGCGAAGCCCGACACGTTCCTGCTCGGCATCGAGGCGGCGAGCGGCTACGCGGCGCTGGCGGCGGCGAAGCTGAAGTCGACCGGACGCGACAACGGCCTGTTCCTGGTCGACAACGGCAAGCTGTACCTGCAGGACCGCGTCGGCGAGGCCGAGCTGGCGGCGGTGCACGTGTACTTCCCGGATCCGTGGCCCAAGCGCCGGCACGCCGGCCGCCGGTTCTTCACGCCCGACGTCGTCGCCGTGCTGGCGCGCGTGCTGCGCGACGGCGGCTGCTGCTACGTCGCCACCGACAATCCCGCCTACGCCGGGCAGATCGCGCGGGTGCTCGGCAGCGCCGGCGACTTCGTGCGCGACGAGGACGAGGAGGCGCGCGCGCTGGCCGCCGGCGCCGGGCACGCGTTCACGCCGACCAACTTCGAACGCAAGTACGTCGAGCAGGGACGGGTGATCCGCCGCTACGCCTTCCGGAGGCTGCCGCGGTGAGCGCATGGGTCGACGTCGGCGCGCTCGCCGACATGAAGTTCAACCCGGGCTTCCCGGTGCAGATCGACAAGCACTGGGTCGGCCTGTTCCGGCTCGGCGACGAGGTCGTCGCGATCGACAACACCTGCCCGCACGCCAGCGCGCCGCTGTGCGACGGCACGGTCATGAACGGCAAGGTCGTGTGCTACCTGCACTGCTGGGAGTTCGACCTGCGCACCGGGGCGTGCGACGTCGGTGCAGCGTGGAACGTGATGACCTACCCGGTGCGGGTCGCCGAGGGGCGCGTGCTGGTCGAGTGGCCGGGTCGCCCAGCGCTCTGACTCCCTGCCGGCTACTTGCCGGGGGCCGGACCCGCGGCCGGCACCAGCAGCGGCTGGGCGCCGTGCGGATTGCGCCGCCACCGCTGGCCGTCGCGCAGGACCCACACCGGTTCGCCCTGCGGGCCGTGTTCGACTCCCACGACCAGGGGCTCGAGGCGGGGATCAGGACAGCGCGGCGCCAAGGCCCCGCGATCGCGCACCGCCGCCGCCGGCACCGCCGCGTTCACCGGCAGGACCTGGCTGAGTGCCGTGACGGCGCCGCCGATCGCGGGGGCCGGTGCTGGCGCCGCCAGGGCGAGA
>JBASWX010000458.1:0-11348 GCA_049276695.1 Planctomycetota bacterium | reverse complement strand
GGCTCGCCGTCGCGGCGTTGGTGGTGATCGCCGGCTGCACGACCGGACCGCGTCGTTCCGACGACGCGGTCGACCCCGCGGCCTACACGAACTGCCAGGACCCCGACGCGGCGGCGGCGTGGCAGCGGGCGCAGGCCGCCCTCGCCAAGGGCGACGATGCAGCGGCGCTGCCCGACCTGGTGCTGGTCACCAGCGGTTGTCCCGACCTGGTGCGGGCGCATCTCGCCTGGCAGGACGTCGCGCGGCGGCTGGGCGGCGACGCCGAGCGCACGATGCGCGCCTTCTACGCGGACCTGCCCGAACGCCGGTCACCGGTGCCGGCCTATCTTCGGGCGCGGCTCGCCGGGACCCCCTACGAGCAGGGCAAGACCCTGGAGGCGATCCTTGCCGCCGATCCGTCGTTCGCGTGGGCGCACCTGTCGCTGGCGCGGGTGATGCGGCGGCAGAGCCGGCTGCTGCCCGCGTTCGAGCACTACTCGAAGGCGATCGTCAACGATCCGGGGCTGCACGAGGCGCTCGGCGAGCGGGGGCAGGTGCTGGCCGAACTCGGCCGCGATGTCGAAGCCGCGGCCGACTTCAAGGCGTACCTGGTCGCGCAACCGGACGACCTGCAGGCGGCGCGCGAGTACGTGGCGCTGGTGCTGTACCGCGTCGGTCGGTTCGACGAGGCGCAGACGTGGCTCGATCGGCTCGCTGCGAAGTCGCCCGGCGACGCCAACGTGCGCCTCGACGGCGCGGCGCTGCTGTGGCGGTGCGGGGCGCACCGCCGGGCAGCCGACGAGTACCTGGCGATCCTGCGCGAGACTCCGACCGTGGTGCTGGCCGCTTTGAACCTGGGCCTGCTGTACTACGAGGTGGCGCCGAAGAACGAGGCCGAGTACCAGCGCTACTGGCCGCGCGCGCGCGCCGCGTTCCGCTGGTACCTCGATGCCGGTGCCAGCGCCGAAGGCCACGAACAGTTCGAACAGGCCCTCGGCGTGCCGTTCCGGTTGCAGCGCATCGCCGAACTGCTCGGGCCCGAGCCATTGCGTGCGGTCCGCCTCGACGACCT
Source organism: Planctomycetota bacterium (assembly GCA_049276695.1). Classification (GTDB taxonomy): domain Bacteria; phylum Planctomycetota; class UBA1135; order UBA1135; family UBA2386; genus UBA2386. The sequence goes on along the minus strand of JBASWX010000458.1, from coordinate 10,297 downwards.
GCAGTGGCCTGAGGGCTGATCGGCTCAGCGCTGGCGCGCCGCGGCCGCCCGCGCGACCTCGAGCACGCCGAACGCGGCGAGTTGGGGCCCGAGCCGCTCCCAGTCGGCGCGCGCCAACGCGTCGTCGGCGTTGCCGCGCGCGCGCAGCACGAAGCGCGGCGAGTCGATCTTCGCGATGCGCGGACCGTCGGCGGCGGCGTCGACCAGCAGGTTGCGCAGGTCGAGGTTGCGATCGCGGAACCCCAGTGCGTGCAGCCGGCCAACCAGGGTCCCGATCGCCTCGGCGACCCGGATGCGCTCGGCCGCAGTCGCCGCTGGTAGCACCTCGGACGCTGGTGCACCGGGGAATGCAGTCGTCACCAGCGCGGCGCGCCGGACGAAGCCGCATCGGCGCCAGACCAGCGCTGCCACCGGTGAAGGGGCGGCGAAGTCGTGGTCCCGCAGCCAGGTCAGTGCTTCGAACTCGGCCACGGCGCGCACCCGGCCCCACGGCCCGGTCCGGGTCCCGAAGTCACGGAGCCTTGATACCCAAGACGCGTAATCGTAGGTCTTTACGTACACTGCTCCGCGGGAGGTCGACAATCGCCGGACCCACGACGACCGGTGCCGGACCACCGGATCGCCTTGCGCCGGCGAGGTGAGGGCCTCTGGTTCGGGCAGCAGTGCGGCCCACGCCGCCCAGTCCGGCGACTGCCGCTCCGGGCGTGGAGGACTGGGGATCCTTGTCGACACTCTCTCCGCAAGAGTATAGTCCGCCGAGACTTGATGCATGCGAGTTCGCACGGCTCGCCTGCTGCCCCCACAGGAGGAACGAGGTGAAGACCGTCACGAAGAAAGAGCTGGTGCATCGCATCGCTGACCGGACCGGCGTCACCAAGGTGGTGGCGAAGGAGGTTATCCAGTCGTTCCTGAACGCCATCATCAACGAGCTGGCGGAAGGCAACCGGTTGGAGTTCCGCGAGTTCGGCGTGTTCGAGTCGCGGGAACGCGCGGCCCGGCTGGCGCAGAACCCGCGCACCCTGGAGAAGGTCCCGGTGCCTGCCAAACGCATCGTCAAGTTCAAGGTCGGTCGCCTGATGCGGAAGAAGGTGTCCGGCGAAGACGTGGGCGACCTGACCCTGGATGATGACGACGACGGCGATGCGCCGGCGGTCAGCAAGCCGCGGCGCGGCAAGAACGACGGGGAAGCGCAGGGCATGGCCTGAACGCACCCGTTGCGGTCACGACACGGTGCGCAGCGCGCGGTCGAGATCGGCGATCAGGTCGTCGGCGTCCTCGATGCCGACCGACAGCCGGATCAGGCCATCGGGCAGGCCGGCGGCACGCCGCTGGTCCGCGGGGATCGACGCGTGCGTCATCGATGCCGGGTGGTCGACGAGGCTCTCGACGCCACCGAGGCTCTCGGCGAGCGAGAACACTCCGAACGACGAGCACACCGTCATCGCCTGCGCCAGCGTCGCCTTCAGCTCGAACGACACCATGCCGCCGCCCGCGCGCATCTGGCGCGTGGCGAGCGCGTGGTGCGGGTGGCTCGGCAGGCCGGGATAGAGCACGCGCGCGACGCGCGGGTGCGCCTCGAGCCAGCGGGCGACCGCGAGCGCGTTCTGGCAGTGCCGCTCCATGCGCACGTGCAGCGTCTTGGTGCCGCGCAGCACCAGGAAGCAGTCCATCGGTCCCGGAGTGCCACCGCAGCTGTTCTGGAAGTGGGCGAGCCGCTTGTGCAGCGCCTCGTCGTTCGCCACCAGGATGCCGCCGACTACGTCGCTGTGGCCGCCGAGGTACTTGGTGGTCGAGTGCGCGACGACGTCGCAGCCGAGCGCCAGTGGTTGCTGCAGGAACGGCGTCGCGAAGGTGTTGTCGGCCAGCGACAGCACGCCGCGCTGCCGGCAGGTCTTCGCGATCGCCGCCAGGTCGCAGCAGCGCAGCAACGGGTTGGTCGGCGTCTCCAGCAGCACCAGCTTCGTGTTCGGCCGGAACGCCGCTTCGAGCTGGCCAAGGTCGGTGAGGTCGACGAACGTCGTAGCCAGACCGAACTTCTCGTACAGCGTGCGCAGGATCCGGAAGGTGCCCCCGTACAGGTCGTTGCCGGCGATCACGTGGTCGCCGGACTGGAACAGGTTCAGCACGCAGTGGATCGCGGCCATGCCGGACGCGAAGCCGAGCCCGAAGCGGCCGCCTTCCAGCGCGGCGAGGTTCTGTTCCAGCGCCGTGCGCGTCGGGTTGTGCGACCGGGAGTAGTCGTAGCCCTTGTTCTTCGCCGGGGCTTCCTGCACGTAGGTGCTGGTGAGGTAGACCGGCGTCATGATCGCGCCGGTGGTCGGATCCGGGGCCTGGCCGGCGTGGATCGCGAGAGTGCCGAAGCCGGCCTTGCGTTCGCTCTTCATCGGGGCGAGGAGTTTACATGCCCGGACGTTCGGGCAACATGCTGCGCCCGATGCCGAATCCAGCCGTCCAGGCGCCGCCGTTCGATCTCGACGCGCTCGAGTTCCACGTGGTGCGCGCGCTGTTGACGGAACGGCTGCAGACGCCGGTCGGCCAGTCGGCGGTCGACGCGCTGGCGCCCGCCGACTCAGCCGCGGCCGCGGCACGGCGCCTGGCGGCGACGGCCGAACTGGCGGCACGGCTCGGCGAGCGGATCGAACTGCCGCTCGCGGGCGCCACCGACGTGCGCTCGTGGCTGGTGCGCTTCTTCGCTGGCGAGCACGCGCTGACCGCGCGCGAACTGGCCGACCTGAAGCGGCTGTTGCGGGCGGCGGAACGCTGTCGCGTCTGGTTCCTCGCTGCCACGCCGGCACTGGTGGAGCTGGCCGGCCAGGCGCCCGACCTGGCCGACCTGCTGCACGATCTCGAGCAGGTCGTCGACGACCGCGGCGAGGTGCTCGACTCGGCGTCGCCGAAGCTGGCGGCGATCCGGGCCGAGATCGAACAGGCGCGCCTGCTGGTCGACACCACGATGGCGTCGGTGCTGGCCAGCGCCGAGCTGCGCAAGTACCTGCAGGCGACCGAACCGGTGTGGCGGCACGGCCGCCCGGTGCTGCAGGTCAAGGCCGACAGCCGCCACCGCGTCGCCGGCGTGCTGCACGAGCGCAGCGCTTCGGGTGCGACGCTGTTCGTCGAGCCCGAAGTCGTGATCGAGCCGGCGAACCGCCTGGCCGAGGCGCAGGCTGCCGAGCACCGCGAGATCAACGTCGTGCTCGCCGACGCCGCCCGCGGACTGCGGCGCTGCGATGCCGACATCGCCCGCGCGATCGCGTTCGTCGCCGACGCCGACCTGCTGCAGGCGAAGGCGAAGCTGGTGCACGCGGGCTTCGTGGTGCCGACGGTGGCCGCCGAAGGGCCGCTGCGGCTGCACGGTGCGCGGCACCCGCTGATGCTGCGGCGCGCCGGTGCCGAGATCGTGCCGCTCGACATCGCACTGGGCGATCCGCACCGGCTGTTGGTCGTCACCGGCCCCAACACCGGCGGCAAGACCGTCGTGCTGAAGACGATCGGGCTGCTGGCGTTGATGGCGCAGAGCGGGGTGCCGATCCCGGCCGCGCCCGGTGCTTCGGTGCCGTTCTTCAGCGCGGTGCAGGCCGACATCGGCGACGAGCAGGCGATCACGCAGAACCTGTCGACGTTCAGTTCGCACGTGCAGCGCATCGCGCGCTGCCTGCAGCACGCGAGCGGCCGCTCGCTGCTGCTGCTCGACGAACTGGGCGCGGGCACCGATCCGGAAGAAGGTGGAGTGCTCGGCTATGCGGTGCTCGAGGCGCTGCTGGCGGCGCGCGCGTTCGCGGTGGTGACCACGCACCTCGGGCGGCTCAAGGACTTCGCCTACAAGCACGACGGCGCCGAGAATGGTTCGATGGCGTTCGACGGGGTGTCGCTGCGCCCGCTGTACCGGCTCGACCTCGGCATCCCGGGCAACAGCCACGCGCTCGATGTCGCCAGTCGCGTCGGCATGCCGTCCGCCGTGGTCGATCGCGCCCGCGAACTGCTCGGCAAGCGGGACCACACGCTCGACCACCTGATCGAACGCGTGCAGGTGGCTCGCCGCGACGCCGAGGCCGACCGCCGGCGCACCGCCGACCTGACCCGGACGGTGAGCCAGCAGTCGGCCGAGTTGGAGCAGCAGATCGCGGCGGCGGCCCGCAAGGGCAACTGGCTGTCCGAGGAGGCGGACGGCGTGGTCGAAGCGGAACTGCGCCGCGCCCAGTCGGCGATGCAGGAACCGCTGCAGGCCTTGCTCAACGCGCCGGGTGTGCACGGTGAGCGGGCGCGGGCACTGAAGCTGGTCGTCGATCGGCTGCCGAAGCAGGCGGCGCTGCACCGCCGCCGCATGGCCTTCTGCCACGGCCTCAAGAAGGGCGACCAGGTCTACCTGCCGCGCTGGGGGCGGCTGTGCAGCGTGCACAAGGTCGACAAGGTGCGCGAGCAGGTCACGGTCGAGCACGGCAAGGTCAAGATGGACGTGCCGTTCGAGGACGTCAGCTGGCTGCAGCCGCTGGGTGGGTGAACCACCTCGGCGGTGTGGCGCAACCCGGTCTGTGCGTGGCTGCGCCGGCGGGCCGCGGGTAACGTCAACGGTTCGCAAGCTGCCCGCCCCGGGCGGCCGGCCGTCATGCCGCACGTCCTGATCGCCGACAACGACCCTGCCGTCAGCTCGCTGCTGACCGAGATCCTGGTACGCTCGGGACTGGCCGTCGAGCACGCCGGCGATGGCGAACAAGCCCGCATCCGGGCCCGTGCCAGCGACGTCGCGGCGCTGGTCTGCGACCTCGACATGCCGAAGCGGTCGGGGATCGAGGTGCTCGAGTCACTGGCGGACCTCGCGGCGCCGCCGCCGACGGTCGTGGTCTCCGGCTACCTCGACGACGCGGTGCGGGCGCGGCTGGCGCGGCTGCCGTTCGTCCGCGAGACGCTGCGCAAGCCGTTCGACCTGTTCGTGTTCGCCCGCGCGGTGCTGGCGCTGGTGCGGCCGGGCGGCTCTGCCACCGCCATGTGAGCGCCGCCGGCAGCGCGTTGGGCAGCCGCGCGCGCGAAAAAAGGCGTCACCCCGAACTTGAACTGCCTCGGAGCACAGGTATCGTGCTTCGTCCTTTCCGCAGCAGCTGGGCCGCTAGCGTAGCTCAACTGGCAGAGCACCTGATTTGTAATCTGGAGGTTGTGGGTTCAAGTCCCATCGCTAGCTCCAGATGCGACCGGGGGTGGCCAGGGGAGTCCGCGAGCGCGCCACGTTGTTCGGCAGGGATCGCGCGCACGACGACGTCGGGCGGATACCAAAGCGGCCAAATGGACCAGACTGTAAATCTGGCGGCTCAGCCTTCGCAGGTTCGAATCCTGCTCCGCCCACCAGGTCTGCTGCGGGTTGCTTGCCCCCGCGGCGTTCGCGCGAACTGACAAATCGGAATCCCTCGTCGGTGCCGGGACGGCGTTCGCCGTCGCGTTGCCGCGCGGGGCCTGCGGGTGTAGCTCAATGGTAGAGCTCCAGCCTTCCAAGCTGGTGGTGAGGGTTCGATTCCCTTCACCCGCTCCAGGTCGTTGGTCCGCCCTCGCTCTTTCGTTCTTTCCCCGTCTGCTGCCATAGCTCAGCTGGTAGAGCACCTCCTTGGTAAGGAGGAGGTCGTGGGTTCAATTCCCGCTGGCAGCTCCATCCGTCACCCTTCGTCAACCGCATCGGTCCCGTTCGGACCCAGCACACCCACCGTACTCGCGATCCACTTCGAGGTCCCATGGCCAAGGAAACTTTTTCGAGAACCAAGCCCCACGTGAACGTGGGAACGATCGGGCACGTCGCCCACGGCAAGACCACGACGACGGCGGCCATCACCTACACGCTCGCCTCGGTCGGCATGGCGAAGTACAAGGAGTACGCCGCAGTGGCGAAGGGCGGCACCGTCCGCGACGCCACGCGCGTCGTCACGATCTCGGCGGCGCACGTCGAGTACGAGACGAAGAACCGCCACTACGCGCACGTCGACTGCCCCGGTCACGCCGACTACGTCAAGAACATGATCACCGGCGCGGCGCAGATGGACGGCGCGATCCTGGTGGTTGCCGCCGACGACGGCCCGATGCCGCAGACCAAGGAGCACGTGCTGCTCGCTCGCCAGGTCGGCGTGCCGGCGATCGTCTGCTACCTGAACAAGACCGACCTGGTCGACGACAAGGAACTGCTCGACCTGGTCGAGATGGAGGTCCGCGACCTGCTCAACAAGTACGAGTACCCTGGCGACACCGCCAAGGTCGTGCGCGGGGCGTCGTTCAAGGCCCTGCAGACGCCGAACCCAGGTCCGAACAACCCGGACAGCAAGTGCATCTTCGACCTGATGGACGCGATCGACGCCGCCATCCCGGAGCCGAAGCGCGAGATCGACAAGACGTTCCTGATGCCGGTCGAGGACGTGTTCTCGATCGAAGGCCGCGGCACCGTCGCGACCGGTCGTGTCGAGCGCGGCCGGGTCAAGGTCGGTGAGACGGTCGAGATCGTCGGTATCCGCGACACCCGTGAGACGACGGTCACCGGCGTCGAGATGTTCCAGAAGACCCTCGACGAGGGCATCGCCGGCGACAACGTCGGCCTGCTGCTGCGCGGCCTCAAGAAGGAGGACATCGAGCGCGGCATGGTGCTCGCGGCCAAGAAGACAGTGAAGCCGCACACCAAGTTCAACGCGCAGGTCTACGCGCTGACCAAGGAAGAGGGTGGCCGCCACACGCCGTTCATGAACGGCTACCGGCCGCAGTTCTACTTCCGCACCACCGACGTGACCGGCACCGCCAAACTGCTCGGCGCCGAGATGTGCATGCCGGGCGACAACGTCGAGGTCGAGATCGAGCTGATCACGCCGATCGCGATGGACGAGCACCAGCGGTTCGCGATCCGCGAGGGTGGCCGCACCGTGGGTGCTGGCCGCGTCACCAAGATCATCGCCTGATCGCGCCGGCGACCCGCGCGATGCACGCGCGGGGGCCGGAGCGAGCCCAGGGCAGTAGCTCAATTGGTAGAGCTGTCGATTCCAAATCGACGGGTTGAGGGTTCGAGTCCTTCCTGCCCTGCCACTCCGCAGCGCTGGGCCGGCCGCGCCGGCGGAGTGGGTCGTGCTTCCGGTCTGCGTTGGCAGACGGAAGAATCGTGCCGTGGCGCCGAGTCGCCGCGGCCCGTAGTGTTGTTTCGCACCGGGCTTCGGCCCACACTGCGCGCCGGCGCCCGCTGGCCCGCCGTGGTCACCGCTGGTGGTGACGCCCCAGGAGCACTGCCAGGAGCACAGAACCGTGAGCTATCGCAAGGACCAAGGTCGCTACGCCCGCATGGTCGCCTTCTGGGCGAGCATGTTGCTCGTCGCCTACGGCTGCTTCCATGGTGGCGGCCTCGTCGACCTGCTGGACCGCTGGCTGGGCGACTCCAACCACACCTGGGTCGAGACCTTCCCAATCCTCAAGTCGCTGAAGACGTCGACGTTGATCGCGATCGGCGTGGTCGTCGTCGCCGGCTTGCTGGTACACCACGTGCTGAACCGGCCGCGCATCGCCGACACGTTGATCGACACCGAGTCGGAACTCACCAAGGTGACCTGGCCGAGCTGGGGTGAAGCCTGGCAGGGCACGCTGGCGGTCACCACGATGGTCGTGATCCTGTTCGTGTTCCTGACGCTGGTCGATGCCTCGCTGATCAAGGTGATGCTGATGCTGATGGGGAGCGCCTGATGGCCCTCGACTGGTACATCCTGCGGGTGCAGGTCGGTCGCGAGGACCGCATCCGCGAGAGCATGGTGCGCCGCCTGAAGCAGGCCGGCATCGAGGAACTGGTGCCGCAGATCGTGGTGCCGACCGAGACCATCGCCGACCACCGCCAGGGCAAGAAGACGGTCAAGCGCCGCAAGCTCTACCCGGGCTACCTGATGGTGCAGATGGACCTCTCCGACTCGGTGTGGTTCGTGCTGCGCGAGACGCCTGGCTTCGGCGACTTCGTCGGCGGCCAGGCCCGGCCGACGCCGGCGCGCGGCGAGGACGTCGAGAAGGTGCTGGCGCAGATGAACGCCAGCAAGGACCAGCCCAAGGTCGCGATCGCGTTCAAGAAGGGCGACCGGGTCAAGATCAAGACCGGCGCCTTCGAGAACACCGACGCCGTCGTCGAGGAGGTGCATGCCGAGAAGGGCACGCTCGACGTTTCGGTCAACTTCTTCGGCCGGCCGACGCCGATGTCGCTCGGATATTGGGAAGTGGAGTTGATCTAGAGCCGCGCTTCTGGTCAGATCTTCGCCCCTTTCCGCGGGCGGACCGCCGCCCGCACCTGCGACCGCAGGACCTTCTCGAGTGGGAGGGTGTGCCGCCTGCCGCGGCGCATCCGCCTGGACCGCTGAGAGATCGACATGGCCAAGGAAGTCACCGGAATCGTCAAGCTGCAGTGTCCGGCCGGGCAGGCGACGCCTGCTCCGCCCGTGGGCCCTGCGCTCGGTCAGCACGGCGTCAACATCGGGCAGTTCGTCAAGCAGTTCAACGACGAGACGCGCGCCCAGGCCGGCCTGATCATCCCTGTCATCATCACGGTCTACAAGGACCGCACCTTCACCCTGCAGTACAAGTCGCCGCCGGCGTCGGTGCTGTTGAAGCGTGCGGCCAAGCTCGCCACCGCCGCGGCGACCCCCGGCAGCCAGATCGCCGGCCAGGTCACCCGCGCGCAGGTCAAGGAAGTGGCGCAGCTGAAGATGAAGGACCTGAACACGACCGACATCGCCGCCGCGATGCGCATGGTCGAGGGCACCGCACGTTCGTGCGGCATCAAAGTCGTCGACTGACCATTCCCGGTGGTGCGGGAACCGGCACGCCAGCGTGCGCGCTCCCGACCGCCTGACCCGGCCTCCCGCAGAGATTCCCCATGGCTCGCATCCGCAGCCGCCGCTACCAGAAAGCCGCCGCGAAGGTGGACCGCACCAAGCGTTACCCCGTCGCCGAAGGCCTCTCGCTGATCAAGTCGCTGACCGGGCCGAAGTTCGACGAGACCGTCGACGTCGCGGTCTGCATCGGCATCGACGCCAAGAAGACCGACCAGTTGGTGCGTGGCTCGGTCAGCCTGCCGAAGGGCACCGGCAAGTCGATCCGGATCGCGGTGTTCGCCGAGGGCGACCGCGCCAAGGCGGCGCAGGAAGCCGGGGCCGACTTCGTCGGTTCGGCCGACCTCGCCGACAAGATCGAGAAGGGCTGGACCGACTTCGACATGACGATCGCGTCGCCCGACATGATGAAGTACGTCGGCAAGCTCGGCAAAGTGCTCGGCCCGCAAGGCAAGATGCCATCGCCGAAGGCTGGCACCGTGACGCCGAACGTCGCTGCCGCGGTCAAGGAGTTCAAGGCCGGCAAGATCGAGTTCCGCACCGACGCCGGCGCCAACGTGCATGCGGCGATCGGCAAGAAGTCGTTCGGCGCCGACGACCTGGCGACCAACCTGCGCGCGTTCCTCGACCACCTGCGCACGCTGCGGCCGGCCCAGGCGAAGGGCGAGTTCATCAAGAAGGTCGTCGTTTCCACCTCGATGGGCCCCGGCGTCGCGCTGGCGGTCGAGTAAGGAGCACAGCCATGCCCAGCCTAGTCAACGAGATCCTGCTCGCCGAGCTGCAGCGCGAGTTCCAGAGCATGGGCTCCTGCGTTGTGGTCGAGTTCGGCAAGCTGCTGCCCAAGCAGGACATCGAGATCCGCGGCAAGCTGCGCGCGGCCGGCATCCGCTACCGCGTGGTGCGCAGCCGGCTCGCCACCCGCGCGTTCGCGAACCTGTCGCTCGACCTCGGCCAGGCGCTGACCGGTCGTTGCGGCATCGCGATCGCCAAGAAGGAAGGCGCCATCGCCGCCGCGAAGATCCTGCGCGAGTGGATCAAGAAGCAGAAGGACGCGCCGCTTGCGATCAAGGGCGGCGTCGTCGAGGGCACCGCCTACGCTGGGGCTGCTGCCGCCGGCATCGCCGACCTGCCCGACCGCCACACCGTCAACACCATGGTCGCGTCGGCCATCTCCGGGCCCGCGCGTTCGTTCGCCACGGTCGTCTGTGCGCTGGCCAGTGGCCTCGCGCGCTGCATCCAAGCCAAGGTCGACGCCCAGTCGAAGGGCGCTGCCGCGTCCTGATCCCCACCAGTCCTCCCGCAGCCTTCCAACCCACCAGAGGTCGTTTCCGTCATGTCCGACAATGCAACCGTGGTTCTCGACACCGAACTCGAGGACATCTTCAAGAAGATCGATGGCTTGAGCCTGGGCAAGGCTGCCCAGCTCGTCAAGGCGATGGAGGCGCGCTGGGGCGTTTCGGCCGCAGCGCCCGCTGCCGCCGCCG